>NZ_JASPII010000003.1:0-181370 GCF_030229635.1 Corynebacterium marquesiae | reverse complement strand
GTTGTGGCACATCAGGGCCTTGTGGGGCGGAATGATGTCGTGAGACAGAGCGGAACGATGTCATGGAACCAGACACCTCAGGCCGCACAAGACAGACCGCCTCTCGGATTCGGTTCCGGGAGGCGGTCTTTTTGCGTTGGTGGGCTTAGCCGGTTGGCAGAGTTGAGGGGGCAAGGCCTCGAGAGCCAACTTGTGGCCACGTTATGTCCCCCAAGAGGAGAGGGCATAACGCATTAACGTGGCTGTCCCTTGGGGCCTGAGCGGATGCTCAGGCAACGGCCCAGGCAGGGAGGGGCTAGTAGCGCTCGCGGCGGCGCTTGTTCAACTTGGCGTAGTGATCCGGCTTCGAGTCGCCGTAGCGCGAGCGATTGCGGCGGCTGGCGGCATGCGAGGAGGACGCGGCGGGAACGGCCGTGGAATCGTCGGTCGTGGCCGCATGCTCGCTGAGGGCGGATACAGCGCCGGCCGTTGGCTCTGCGGGGCTGTGGTCCGCAGCAGGGGCCTCAGCAGTGGCGGGCTCGGAGGGGGTCGAGGCATCAGCGTCGAGGGCGGCGAGGGCCTCTTCCTCCTCGCGCAGGCGGCGGCGCTCCCGGATTTCGGACCATACGAAGTAGCCCAAGCCCAGCGGGGCCATGATGCCGAAGGCAATCCACTGGTAGCCGTAGGAGAGGTGGTTGCCGCGGTCGAGCTGCGGGATCGGCATGGGGTTGAGCACGCCGGGCTGGTCGGCGGAGAGTTGGATGTAGTCGTGGGCCAAAGGGGCGTCGATAAGCGAGGCAATCTGCTCCGTATGGATGGAGTAGACCTGCTGGTAGCCCTCCCGTTTAATGGGGGCGGACTGGTGCTGAGCCTCATCGGCGCGGATCATGCCGGTCAGAGCCGTTTCGCCAGAAGGGGCAGGGGGAATATCTGGCACGGCGTTGGCCTCGCCGGCCTTGACCCAGCCGCGGTTAACCAGGATGGTCAGGCCGGAATCGGTGCGGAAGGGAACCAGAGATTGGTAGGACGGACCGGAATCGACCGGGCGCAGGCGCAACAGCACCTCGTCCTGCGGCAGGTAATGGCCGTGCAGGGTGGCGCGGGACCACTCATCGTCCTTGATGGCGCCGTTGCCATCCACGAGGTCTTCCACCGGCTGGGGGTCAGCCTCATAGGCGTGGGTGATGAGCTCGTTGCGTTCCACAATGTCATCGTCCTTGCCCAGCTGCCATGGGGCAAGGACGGTAAAAGCAAGGTAGGAAAATGCCACGACGAAAAGTAGCAGTAGAACCCAACCCGGCTTAAGGAACGTCTTTAGCATGGGGCCTAGTCTAGTCGCGGTTAGCGCGAATCCAATCCAGCAGGCCAGGCACGGCGGCCTCGATATTCTTGCGCGTGGTTTCAAAATCCGCTGCGGAACCGTAATACGGGTCTGCCACGTCCGCGTCCTCCGGTGAGTTGGGGTCGAAGCTGCGCATCAGGCGAATCTTGTCGGGGGTGATGCCGTGCTCAATGAGGGCCGCGCGGTGGCCCTTGTCCATAGCAATGAAGATATCAGCGTCCATGTGCTCGGTGCCTAGCTTGGCCGCGCGGTGGGAACCGCCATCGTGGCCGCCGCGGCGCAGTTCGGCAACTGCGCGTTCGTCCGCGCCCTGGCCTACATGCCAGCCGCCGAGGCCGCAGGAATCTACGGTGGCGACGAGGTCTAGCATGTCCTTTTCCATTTCATCGCGCACGATGATTTCTGCCATGGGGGAGCGGCAGATATTTCCGGTGCAAACAAAAACGAGGTAAAGGCCGGAGCGGGTATCGGTCTCGGTCATGCGGAAAACCCCTTCGCGCGAATAGTACTGTGGTGCGGAAGATAGGATATAGCAGTAGTAACTATTCCATGAAACGAGCATAAAGGAGCACCTCCATGTCCGCTGTGAGCGTGGGCGATGTCCGCCGCGTACTCGATGAGGCCTACCCGCCGCACCTGGCGGAAAAGTGGGATGCCGTGGGGCTTATCTGCGGGGATCCGGCCGCGGAGGTAAAGCGGGTGGCTTTCGCTTTGGACTGCACCCAAGCGGTGGCCGAGCGCGCGGTGGAGCTCGGCGCGGACATGCTCGTGGTTCACCACCCGTTGCTGCTGCGCGGGGTGGAGTCTGTGGCGGCCGATACGCCCAAGGGCAAGGTAGTACACACGCTGGTCAGCAATGGCGTTGCCCTCTTTGCGGCCCACACCAACGCGGATAAGGCGCGGCCGGGAGTAAACGATAAGCTCGCGGAGTTGGTAGGCATCAACCCCGGCCGGCCCATCGTGCCGGAGCCCCAGGGAGTGGATAAGTGGGGCGTGCACGTGCCGGTCGCCGCGGCTGAGGAAGTAAAGCAGGCGCTTTTCGACGCCGGCGCGGGCCACATCGGCGCCTACTCCCACTGCTCCTTCGATATCGCCGGCACGGGCCAATTCCAGCCGGAGGAGGGAGCTGACCCCACCGAAGGCGAGATCGGCGCGCTGCACCGCGGCGAGGAACTCCGCGTCGAGTTCGTCGCCCCAGCCGCACTTCGCTCCTCTTTGCTGCAGGCCCTGCACACCGCCCACCCATATGAGGTGCCGGCCTATGACATCACGGAAACCGCCGGCCACCAGAACCTGGAAAATGCGCTCGGCCTCGGCCGCGTGGGCGAACTGCCGCAAGAGATGACCCTGCGCGAGTTCACCCAGCAGGTGGCTAATGCCCTGCCGGAGACCGCCTGGGGTATCCGCGCCGCCGGCGATCCAGATCAGAAGGTGCGCACCGTGGCCGTGTCTTCCGGTTCGGGAGATTCTTTCCTCTCCGCGGCCGCGAAGCTAGGCGTGGACGTGTATGTTACCTCGGATCTGCGCCACCACCCGGTGGATGAGCACCTGCGCGCCGGCGGCCCCGCCGTCATCGATACCGCCCACTGGGCCAGCGAATTTCCGTGGACGGCCCAAGCGCGCGATATCGTAGAGAATGCTTTAGAACTGGATACGGAAATTATTAGCCTGCGCACCGACCCGTGGACTATCTCTGCGCACCCAAAGGAGTCATAAGTGAAACTATCGCAAGAACTACAGCCGGTACTGCTGGAGCTGGCCAACCTGGAACGCTCGCAGGGCCATGGCGCAAAGAAGGAAATCCCGGAGCAAGCCGAGTATGACAAGGCCAAGGAGGAGCACAAGCGGCTGCTGGATGCCTCCGGTTCTGCGCAGATGGCCGTCGATGACATGGAGACCGAAATCCTGCGCATCCAGGCCGATGAGCGCAAGCTGCGCCAGCGCGAGCGCGATGATAAGCGCCAGCTCGGCGCCGCAGTGGACCCAGAAACCCGCAAGGATCTGGAGCACGACCTCTACGCTGCCAAGTCCCGCATCGCAGATCTCATGAGCGAGCTGCAGGAGGCGCATAACGAGGTGCACGCGCTGCGTTCCAACCTGGATGTCCACGGCGCGCGCGTTTCCGATTCCGAGCGCAAGCTGGAAAAGCTGCGCCGTGCGGCCGAGGCGGCTAAGGAAGCGGCCGCCAATCAAGAAGATCCGGCCGTGCGCATCGGCGAGCTGCGCGATCAACTGCCCGCCGGAGTGCTCAGCGAGTACGATACCCAGCGCGAGGAAAATGGCGTAGGCGCCGCCCAGTTCAAGGCCAACCGCGCCTGCGGCGGCTGCTTCATCGTCTTGCCTCCGGCCGAGCAAAACGCTGTGCGCAATGCCCCGGCCGATGAGCTGCCGCAGTGCGGCGATTGCGGCTCCTACCTGGTGCGCCTGGTCTAATGAAGGTCATCATTTACGCTGATGGCGGCTCCCGCGGCAACCCCGGAGTGGCCGGTTCCGGCACCGTTATTTATGACAGCAGCGGTCAGCGCATCCTGCGCGAAATTGTCTACGTGGTAGGAACCAAGTCCACCAATAACGTCGCTGAGTACAACGGCCTGCTGCGCGGCCTTGAAGCCGCCACTGAGCTGGGCGCTACCGAGGTGGAATTCCACATGGATTCCAAGTTGGTGGTGGAACAGATCAACGGCCGCTGGAAGATCAAGCACCCTGATATGCAGAAGCTGGCCCTGCGCGCCCGCGAATACATCAACGGCTTTTCTTCTTTCAGCCTGGACTGGGTACCGCGCGCCAAAAACAAGGTGGCAGACGCCCTGTCTAATGACGCCATGGATGCCGCGGCCGCCGGGCACCCAGAAGGCATTGTTGCTGGCGAAGAAGACTCCGAGTCAGCCCCAGCCGCAGAGCAGGACACCACCGCGCCGCACCCCACCGATTGGCTGGGGGATCGCGGACCTACCACTCGCTTTATCTTGCTTCGCCACGGGCAGACGGAGATGTCGGCCGCCAAGCAGTACTCCGGCCGCGCCAATCCGGGCCTTACGGAGCTCGGGCAAAAGCAGGCGCTTGCTGCTGCCCAAGCGCTTGCCGGCACCGACGTTGATGCCATCGTCTGCTCGCCCCTGCGTCGCTGCCAGGAAACTGCAGCGGCCGTGGCCAATGGCCGCGATATCGAGATAGAAACCGTCGAAGGCCTCATCGAAGTGGACTTCGGTGCGTGGGAAGGCAAGACCGCAGCCGAGGCCCACCAGCGCGATCCGGAACTCCACGAGGAATGGCTGCACGATGCGAGCGTCGCCTGTCCGGGCGGCGAATCGCTGCAAGCGGTCAACCGCCGCGTGCGCACCACCCGCAAGGAGCTCCAAGAACGCTTCGCAGGCAAGACCGTGTTGGTGGTTAGCCACGTCAACCCAATTAAGTCCTTCATCCGCCAGGCGCTCGATGCCGGCCCAGCCACCTTTGGTCATCTCTTCTTAGACCTGGCGGCCATTTCGCGGGTGGAGTTCTGGGAAGGCGGCTCTATGGTGCACGGATTTAACGATGTGGGCCACCTGGCAGGCCTGCGCTAGAATAAGGAACGCGAATGAGCCGGCCGGGTGATCGCGTCGCTTCAAACGGGTAGCCACGTGCTGCCGCGTGGGCGCCGAGGAAAGTCCGGACTCCACAGAGCACGGTGGTTGCTAACGGCAACCCGGGGAAACCCGCGGGCAAGTGCAACAGAAAGTAGACCGCCTTGTGCCTCCGCTTGAGCTTTGGCCCAAGTTGGAGCAGCAAGGTAAGGGTGAAACGGTGCGTTAAGAGCGCACCAGCACCGTCAGTGATGGCGGTGGCTGGGTAAACCCCACCGGGAGCAAGGCATCACGGCCCCGCTACGTTGCGGGGCCCGATCAGGCGTTTTAAGGCTGCTCGCTCGAGCCTGAAGGTAGCTGCTGGAACCAACTGGCAACGGTTGGTCTAGATGGATGTTCACCGCGCGGTGCTTCCCAGGGAGTGCCGCGATTAGACAGAATCCGGCTTATAGGCCGACTCATTCGCCCTACTACGTTTATGGTGGTGGACATGAAGCTCTATGCCGCCCCGCTTGATTTCCGCGCTATTGCCGCAGAATTTTCGGTAGCCACCGATTTTCCGGCCGAGGTCACCGACCAGGCCGTCCGCGCGCAGGACCGATACGCCGACTCGCGCCGCGACGCCCGCGAAATTCCCTTCGTGACCCTGGATCCCGCCGGCTCCATGGACTTGGATCAGGCGGTTTACATCGAAGAACGCGAGGGCGGATACCGCGTCTACTATGCCATCGCGGACGTTGCTGCTTTCATTGAGCCCGGCAGCGAGCTGGAGCGCGAATCCTTCCGCCGCGGCCAGACCATCTATCTTCCCGATGAACCCGCGCGCCTGCACCCGCCCGAGCTTTCGGAGGACCGAGCCTCGCTGCTGCCTGGCACCGATAAACCGGCCGTGTTGTGGACCTTTGACTTGGATGGCAACGGCGAGGTGGAGTCCTTCCACGTCGAGCGCGCGCTGATTTACTCCCAGGCCCGCCTGGATTATGAAGGCGCGCATGCGGACCTCGCGGCCGGCAAGCTCCACCCATCTATTGCTTTGCTGCCGGTGGTCGGCAGGCTGCGCCAGGAATCCTCCCTGCGCCGTGCGGCCATGTCCTTGCGCCTGCCCTCCCAGCGCGTCGTGGAAAATGCTGACGGCACCTTTGAACTCATTATTGAGCCGCGCTATGAGGTCATGGACTTTAACTCGGAGATCTCCCTGCTCGCTGGCATGTGCGCTGGGCGCCTCATGCAGGAAGCTGGCGTGGGCTTCTTGCGCACCCTGCCCGCGGCCGAGCCGGAGCACGAGCGCCAATTTCGTGCCGAGGCCCAAGCCCTAGGCTTTGCGCTTGACGACGCCCCCATTCCCCAATTCCTCCTCACCGTCGACGCCGATTCCCCGCGGGGTATGGCTGTTATGCGTGAGGCTCAAAGCCTTTTGCGGGGCGCCGACTATGCCTGGCTAGGCGAGCAAGAGGCGCAGGTGCATGCCGGGATAGGCGGCTATTATGCACACGTCACCGCGCCGCTGCGGCGCCTGTCCGATAGGTTCGCCACTGAGGTCTGCCTAGCCCTATGCGGCGACTACGAGGTTCCCGGCTGGGTGGGGGAGCGCGCCAAGGACGTCATTGGCGCAATGCGCTCTACTTCGCAGCTTGCCTCCCAGGTGGATAAGGCCTGCCTTAACCTCACCGAGGCCACCGTGCTGCGCCCTTGGCTCGGCACCAATTTCCCAGCCACCGTCGTCAGTGGTGATCCGAAGCGGTCCAAAGCTCGGATTTTTGTTCCGGAGCCACCCGTCTTCGCCCAATCTGTAGGCGCGCCAGAAACCGGCAGCGAAACCACCGTTTCGCTGGTGACAGTGGATACCGATTCGCGCGAGGTGCTCTTTGCGTGGCCTGCTGATTAGCCGGAGAGGCTACTAGCTTTCGCCGCGCGCGGCCTCGCCAGGCTGCAACTCGACTACGAGCAGGCCATCGTCTGCCAGGTCGGCCGCAAAGTTGTGCGCGCTTTTCGCCGGAACGTAGGCAATGACCGCATTTGAAGTCCCCGCGTGTGCCGAACGGCCCGCTACGGCGCCGCGGACCGTGACCAGCTCGGCGAGTTTTTCCGCCGAATCCAAGCCGTAGATATTGGCTAGGGAGGACTGTGACTGCAAAAGAATGGGGAAGAGCTCCGCGCCGCGGTGCGAGCGCAGGAAGCGAGTGAACTTTTCTACGCGCTCAGTTTCTTCCTCATAAAAGGCCATCCACTCCGTGGCGGCGCTGATACTCGGGCGGCCTTCCTCGCCGTAGACCTTGTGCACGGCCTTGAGCCAGTCGAGGACTCGCTGTTGGGCGTCGGGAAGCAAGCGCAGTGAATCGGTGCCAAAGGAATGGCAGGCATCATCAATAAAGCGCTGCCGCTGACGGATATCGGCGATAGCCTTTTCCTCCTGCGCGGAAAAATCTTCCGGCACCGCCACTGCGAAGGCAGCTATCTCGCGGCCTACAAGGTGCGGGGCGTGGGTGACAGAACCATCGGCGTAATCCATGATGCATACGCCCTCACCCGTGCTGCGCAGGGCTGCGCTGTGGCGGGCACGCAAAGGCGGCCGTGAACCAAAGGTAGTAACGGCCTGGGTGCATACATCCGCTACCCGGGCCCTTAGCGGTGCATCCAGGTCCGCATCGGCCCCCATGAGGGCCAGTGCTACCGCGACATCCGCGGCGGCATCTGCACCCAAACCCGCACCTTCCGGAATATCGGAGGCGATGGTGATATCCGCGCCGGCTGTCTCACGAGAGAGCAACTGGCGGTTAATCATCGTGTGGACGATGCCACCCACGCGAGCGGCCAGGCCTCCCTCCGGTGCCGGTGGAATGATTGGCTGTCCCTCTGCATCCGTGGTGGGTTGTTGCGCTGTTGCCAGCTCTGCGAGCGCTTGCAGGCTAATCGAGTCATGAGCAGTCTCGCCCTGAGATGGGTGGAAATGTACGGCCACCACGCCGTCGGTGCGCGGGCTTACTGCAGCAGTGGTGCGTAGCTTGTCCACGCACATGGCAACAATGCCGCCGAAGTGGTCAATGTGTTCACCAATGAGGGACCACGTTGCCGGCGCGCTGGCGGTATGCGTTGGAGCGCTGCCCGTGAACTCGGTATGTGCTTGGGCGGCGCGCTCGGCTACAGGCTCTGCAGGCGTTGACCACAGTGGCATGGGTGCTAAAGCTCCTTTTCCAGGTTCTGGGACCAGTAATCTTCGTTGCCCCACACACGCGGTGGTGCGTTTAAAGCAACGAACGCCCGCCACCTATGTGCGCGGTGGCGGGGAATACGACATGGATTCGTATAAAAGAATTGCGCTGCCCCACATTCTAGCGGGCATCGGTGAGACAGCGTAGGTAGTGTGGGCACAAGCCATATCAGCGGCAGCACTTAGCCGGTGCCGCTGATGCAACGACTGAGAGGATAGTTTCATGAGCGATGCAGACCAGAAGTGGTTCTTTGATCCCGCCACTAAGGAAGTCAGCCAAGGCAAAACTTCTGGCTGGGAAAATCGGATGGGCCCGTATGACACCCGCGAAGAGGCAGAAAACGCCATCGAAATCGCCCAAGCCCGCAATGATGCGGCAGATGCCGCAGACAAAGAGGATGACTGGAAGTAAATAACCTCCAGCCATCTTTTTCTACGCCGTGTTTCCCAGTAACTGTCTGGGAAGCGCGGCTACTTTAGTTTCTTACGCAGCGGCTTAAACGCCGCCTTGATGTCCTTGAAAGACTCGGCGTAATCATCAAGAGCCTTTAGACCAATGGTTCGCTCGCGCTGGTAAAGCAGGCCGTAGCCAAAGGTATTCTCCCCACGACGGCGAGCGGACTCTGCCAGATCGAGCAGCTTATCGCGCGAAGTCACCGAATCCTGGAAGTCACCGAGCACCGACTGCATCTGCTTGCAGGCCTTGTAGAGGCGCTTGGTCTTGAGGTTGGTGGCAGAACCAGCTGCTTCAGCTGCATAGCGCAGCTTTTTTGCTGCCTTGCGCATATCGTGGAAATAATCCTCGCGCTCGTGCAGGGACAATTCCTGGTTATCCCAGTTCTCCACGGCCTTCTTATGGCGCTTAACCAGCTTTTTATAGGCCTTTTCAAGGTGCTGCGCCATCACGGTATCCATGTCGGCGGACTTGTCCTTGGACTTCTTTTTCTCCGGCTTGTGCTCGGACTTCTCTGCAGCAGGCGCGCTGTCCTCGCTGGATTCGGTAGGGGTAGCGGCGTCCTCTTCCGCAGAGGACTGTTCCTCCGTCGCCTCCGCCTCGCTTGCTGCCGGAACGGACTCCTGCTGCTTATCGGCCGTTGGCGGGTCTGCGAGCAGGCGGTCAAGGGACTCCAGCAGCTCTAGGTAACGCTCGGAATCAAGGGCTGCGATAACGCGGCGGTGCGCACGGCGGTAGGCGGTGCCCATATCTTGTGCAATGTGCTCGCGGGTGGAGTCATCCAAGGTGTCAGAATCTTCGGATTCCAACAGCTTCTGCCAGCGCTCTTCCACAACTTCCGCATCGCGAGCAACGCCCAAGATGCCGGCGAGCTCCTTGAGCTCGGCTTCAATTTTTTCGATTTCTGGGCCGACCACAATGCCGTGGAAGGTCTGAAGGTGGCTGCGCAGCTCGCGGGTAGCTACACGCATCTGATGCACCGAATCCCACTCATCGCGGCGCACGCGAGGGTCGTAATCAACCAGCTTGTCGCGGTTAGCTTGCAGCGCGGTGATCACGGCGGCGGCAGGGGAGTCCGAGTCCACGTCCGGCGTTACCAAGGCCGGGGGAAGCGGGGCGTTGGCATAAGAATCACCCAAGGCCGATTTCAGCTTGGATGGGGAAGAAGATACGCGAGCACCGGCACCGATGAGAAGAGAGGTAGCACGGCGAATGAACTGCGTTCCTTCCTCGGTACCAGGTAGCTCACCCGCGAGCTCTACTTCCCACTCGCGCCACGACTGCTGCTGGCCACCTGGAAGGAAGGAAAAGGCGGTGACGTGGTCATCGCAGAATTCTGCTACCGGCTTATTCTCGGTATCCGCTAGAATCATCTCGGTTCGCTTGTTGTCTACCTGAGCAATTGGGGCGAGCTCATTGTGGCGGATAATGGAGCGGACCTGGTGGAGAAGCTCCTCGGGTACTTCGTAGCGGCCATCGACAGGCTCTCCCAGATCGGCGTGGATTTCGGTGCGGCCAGCCTCGCTAGGAATCTTGATATGCCAGCCATCATCATTGCCACCGGTGCGACGGCGGAGGGTGACCTTTGCGTGGGTGAGGCGGAGGTCTTCAGTGTCGTAGTAGATGGCGGATAGTGCGTGGTGGCGCGTGTCCGCGACGTGGTCAACTCCCTCAAGGCGGGTCAGTTCAGGGAGCTGAGTGGACTCGGCTACGGAGAATTTCGCTTCAACTTCGAGAAAAGACTGTGTAGACATTCACGTACCTTCTACTTTCTAGACCTAATCAATCTCATCGGTGATCTTACCTGTAATGACCTCGTTGTGGTGCCATTATTCGCCCCCCGTTCGCTAGCAGGGAACGGGGGCGAAGATGCGTATTGAACAGGGAAATTACCGTGTAATTTCTGGAACCGAACCGAGCCCTGAGGCGTCTCTTCCTAAGTGAGATTTATCGGCAGCGGCAATGCCATCGTTGATGCCGTGCAGACTGTTCATTGATAGTGACATCTCTGTGAGATTGGGGAAGAGACGGTTGCGGGTATCGATGGCGTGATCGGTGCGTGCTTGCAATGCGGGAAGGGTTTGGGTGGCTACAGCCTCTGCATGGTGTGAGCAATACTGAGACTCACGCAGGTTTTCAGCAATTCCGTCCTCATTGGCTTGGGTGAGCAATTCACCGATGCGGGCTGCATAAGACAGACGGAAGCTGCGGCGATAAGCGGCAGTGGAATTGGTAGCGCGGGCGATTTCCGCTCCATCGCCGTTACGCATAAACCAGTCGCATTGGCGGTTGAGGGAGGCAAAAAGGTCGGCGCAATGGGCGGCATCGGCAGGAGCGCCAATCACACAGGCTAGACCTTTGTCATGGATGAGGAGCGTGGTGCATCCATTGGCGTCGGAGATGGTGCTGAGCAGGGAAGCCTGGTGTTTGATGTAGGGCGGGTGTATGTGCACGCGATGAGAAATGAGATCAGGGAGCTCGGATGTAAGCAGATCCTCGATGCGATACTTCTGTTGCAGGGACTGCGCTTTAGAAATAAGAACCTCGGCCTCATCTTCAAAACTGGTGGACTCAGCCTTGCGTAGAAGGCCTAGGACCTTCGTACGAATTTTGCGTTGTTTATCGCTAAGGCCGTCTTCTCGCAAGGATTCGCCAGAGGCCAAAAGTTCAGTATCGCGTAACCTAGGCAGATGAATTAGCTCTTTAATAATGGCGCGCAGCTTATCGCGCGGAATGAAATTTTCTTCCGGCGGTGCCATTTGTAGCCAAGCCTTGCGTAAGGCAGGGGAGGTAATCCGTGCCGGCACATGAGGGCTAGCACGGTAGATAATGGGATAGGCGTGTGGGCCTAAGATATGCTCTAAATCCGCCGGTGCCCAACCGTGTTGCGCAGCGGTGATGAGGCGTTCGATTACGTGAGCAGAAAGGTCATCGCAGTGTGAGGTCATAAAACTTAGTCCTTTAACAGGTGTACGTGTGTTCGCTTGCTTCCTCAGCAAAGCATGCGCACCAATTGGCACGTGAAGGAAAAGCCCCCGCTAGATACCCCCTAGATACTCTTGCGACCTGCGCTTTTCTCCCTGGAAAAACTGTCGCATGAACTGTACATCCCTCGGAGGTAAGCCGGTAAGGTCTAAGGCATGAATAGCCAACACGAATTTGTCCTACGAACCGTTGAGGAACGCGATATCCGCTTTATCCGCCTGTGGTTTACGGATATTTTGGGTGCCCTCAAATCCGTGGTCATGAGCCCGTCCGAGCTGGAATCGGCCTTTGAAGAAGGTGTTGGCTTCGATGGTTCTTCCGTGGAAGGGTTCTCCCGTATCTCTGAGTCTGACACCATCGCCCTGCCAGATCCCTCCACCTTCCAGATTCTGCCCTTTGATATGGATGAGCCGGACCTGCAATCGGCCCGCATGTTTTGCGATATCGCCCAACCAGATGGCCAGCCCTCCATGGTGGACCCGCGCCATATCCTGCGCCGCCAGGTCACTGAGGCCGCCAACGATGGATTTACCTGCATGGCCTCGCCAGAAATCGAGTTCTATCTTTTGGAGCGCGGCCGCGAACTTACAGACTTGGTGCCCACGGACAACGGCGGTTACTTTGATCAAGCAACGCACGATACCGCCCCGCTTTTCCGCAGGAAGGCAATGTTAGCGCTGGAATCGCTGGGAATTGCCACGGAGTTTAGCCACCACGAAACCGCGCCAGGCCAGCAAGAAATTGATCTGCGCCATGCGGACGTGCTCACCATGGCCGATAACATCATGACCTTCCGGCACGTGATCAAGCAGGTGGCCACCAATTCCAACGTGCGCGCCACCTTCATGCCTAAGCCCTTCGAACATTTGCCGGGCTCTGGCATGCACACCCACTTGAGCCTTTTTGAAGGCCAATCCAATGCTTTCCACGATCCGGATGATGAATTCTCTTTGTCCCAGACCGGCCGCCAGTTCATCGCCGGCATCTTGGAGCACTCCACGGAGATGTCCGCGATTGTGAACCAGTGGACCAATTCTTATAAGCGCCTGATGTTCGGCAACGAGGCGCCGGGCGCAGCCACCTGGGGAGTATCGAATCGCTCCGCGTTGGTCCGCGTTCCCACCTACCGGCTTACCAAGGAAGAATCGCGCCGGGTAGAAATCCGCTCCATTGATGCCTCGATGAACCCCTACCTGGGGTATGCGGTGCTACTAGCAGCAGGCCTGCGAGGCATCCGCGAGGGCTACGAGCTCGATGATCCGGCCGAGGACGATGTCCACCAGCTCACCCGCCGCGAGCGCCGGGCAATGGGCTATAAGGATCTACCCACCAGCTTGGATCAGGCCTTGCGAGAATTTGAAAAATCCGAGTTCATGGCAGAAGTCTTGGGCGAGCACGTCTTTGAGTTCTTCCTGCGCTCCAAGTGGGATGAGTGGCACCACTATCAGAGCCAAATCACCACCTTTGAGCTGCGCAATAACCTGAATTTCTAGGAGAATAATGCGTCCTGCTGCTGTGCCTTCACCGGCCACACTAGGTCTTACCCGCCCGCATGCTGCGCAGGATATTGAGCAGCTGGGGTGGAAGAATCCGGAATCAGCGGATCTGTTGTGGACCCTCGCTGCCGTGGGTGACCCAGACCTGGCTCTCAATAATCTGATCCGCATCTATGAACAAGCCCCAGAGCTAGATGATGCCGTGCGGTCCAATGAAACTTTGCGCGTGCGCCTCTTCACACTACTGGGGGCGTCCACCGCCTTTGGCGATCATCTCGCGGCGCACCCTGAACTGTGGCGAGAGTTAGAAAAACCCCTTCCGCAGCCCGAAGAGATGCTACAAAGCTTGCTTGGCGCCGTCGATGCACAGCCTGCGGATTTTGCTCACGACGTGGACCGGCCCGATCCGGCGTGCGAGGACTTGAGCGCGGCGGGCACCTACCGCGCCGGCGAGGGGGAGCATAAGCAGGCGCTGCGCACGACCTACCGCACTTTGATGATGCGCATTGCCGCCTGCGATGTGGCGGGTACCTTCCATTCCCGCAAGGGCCAGACCAGGCTGCAGCCGGAGGTAGGATTCCGCCAGATTACGGCGCTGACGACCGCGCTTGCCGACGCCGCCTTAACCGCCTCCCTTGCCTGCGCCGTGCGTACCATCTACGGCGATGAACCCTTGGATGCACAGCTGGCAGTCATGGCGATGGGCAAGTGTGGCGCAGGCGAGCTGAACTATATCTCCGATGTGGACGTCATCTTCGTCGGCAGCGAGGCAACCCCTAGGGCCACGCGGCTAGCGGCGGAGTTTAATCGCATTGGATCCACCACCTTTTTCGAGGTGGATGCGAACCTGCGCCCCGAGGGAAAGTCGGGCGCATTGGTGCGCACTTTGGAATCCCACGTGACCTACTACAAGCGTTGGGCGGAGACGTGGGAATTCCAGGCGCTCCTTAAAGCGCGCGCTATGACGGGCTACCTCCCGCTAGGCCAGGACTATTTGGACCAGATCCGCCCGATGGTGTGGACGGCGTCGCAACGCGAATCCTTCGTGGAGGATGTACAGGCCATGCGCCGCCGCGTGCTGGCCAATGTTCCTGATGACCTTAAACATCGCGAGCTGAAGCTAGGCGTGGGCGGTCTGCGCGATATCGAATTTGCTGTCCAGCTCTTGCAATTGGTGCACGGGCGCTCCGATGAGACGCTGCGCGCACTTTCCACGGTGGAGGCGCTGGAGGCGCTGATTTCAGCGGGGTACGTCGGCCGAGAGGATGGCACCCAGCTCATTGAAGCCTATGAGTTCCTGCGCTTGCTTGAGCACCGCCTGCAATTGGAGCGCTTTCGCCGCACGCACACGCTGCCGGAAAAGGACGACGAAGAGGGGATGAAGTGGCTGGCGCGCATCGCCGGCTTTTATCCGCAGGGCACCAAGTCGGCGGCCGAGCGCATGCTGTCGCACCTGCGCCGGATCCGCCTGCGGATCTCCGAGCTGCACTCGCGCCTGTTTTACCGGCCGCTGCTCAATTCCGTGGTCACCATGTCTGCCGATGAGCTCAAGCTTTCGCCGGAGGCCGCCAAGCTGCAGCTGGCCGCGTTGGGCTATAACCACCCCGACCGCGCATTCGAGCACCTGACCTCCTTGGCGGCAGGAACCTCGCGCAAGGCACGCATCCAGGCGATTTTGCTGCCAACCTTGATGGAATGGCTGGCTGATACCGCAGACCCCGATATGGGCCTGTTGAACTATCGCAAGCTCTCGGAGGCCGCGAACGATAGGTCGTGGTTCTTGCGCATGCTGCGCGATGAAGGAATTGTGGGCCAGCGGCTCATGCACATTCTAGGTACCTCGCCGTTTACCTCTGATCTGATTATTAGCGCCCCAGATTCGGTCAAGCAGCTTTCCGACGGCGCCACTGGCCCCAAATTGCTAGAAACCAAGCCCGAACAGGTTTCCAAGGCGCTGGTCAATTCCAGCAAGCGCCACGCCGATCCGGATAAAGCGGTGGCGGTGGCGCGCTCGTTGCGCCGAGTGGAGCTGGCCCGCATCGCCAGTGCGGATTTGCTGGGCTTCATGCCGGTCAAGCAGGTGTGTCACGAGCTATCCACAATTTGGGATGCCGTTCTTGAGGCTGCACTTCGCGCCGAGGTGCGCGCGTGGCGCCTGGCCAACGAGGACGCAGAGCCACCAGCCCGCATTGCCGTCATTGGCATGGGCCGCTTGGGAGGCATGGAGCTGGGATTTGGCTCAGATGCGGATGTGCTCGTCGTAGCAGAACCTCGCGAACCGGCCAATGACTCTGGCGCGGAAGGGGAGGCCGTGAAGTGGGCCATCGGGATCGTCGATAAGCTTCGGCGCCGCCTGTCTAAGCCTTCGGGCGACCCACCACTGGACGTCGACCTAGGCCTGCGCCCAGAGGGCCGCTCCGGTGCGGTGGCACGCACCATCTCCTCCTATGAGCGTTACTACCGCGAGTGGGGCGAGTCTTGGGAGCTGCAGGCTTTGTTGCGGGCGGCCTTCGTGGCTGGCGATAGGGAAGTAGGCGAGCGTTTTATGTCCATGGTCGATAACTTCCGCTACCCAGAAGGCGGCGCGAGCGCCTCGACCATTCGCGATATCCGGCGCATGAAGGCGCGCGTGGACAATGAGCGCCTCCCGCGCGGCGCGGACCGCAATACTCATACCAAGCTGGGGCGCGGTGCTCTCTCAGATATTGAATGGACCGTACAGCTCCTGACCATGATGCATGCTCACGAGTATGCCGAACTGCACGATCCGTCCACTCTGCGCGTGCTCGACGCCTTGGAGGAAAACGCAATCCTCTCTGCCGAGCAGGCCTCGGACCTGCGCGAAGCCTGGCTTATGGCTACCGACGCCCGCAATGCACTGGTGCTTGTGCGCGGCAAGCGCGTGGACCAGTTGCCCGGGCCCGGCCCGCAGCTGGCCCAGGTAGCCGGTGCCGCGGGCTGGCCGCCGGAGGAGAACCAAGAGTTTCTAGAGAGCTATCTGAAACTTACCCGCCATGCCCGAAAGGTTGTGGATGAGGTCTTTTGGGGCGAGGAGGAATCCTTCGAGCATTCGTAGAGTTGGCCTTGAAAGTCCTCGAAGTGCGCATTGTGGCCTTACTTTTTGCACTTTCGGACTCTAAAGTGGGAGGAGAATAAGAAAGGACTGGCTGGTTATGTCTTTCAAATTGCAACTCGATGTGGACACCGCCACGGTGGGCGAGTTATCCGCGCTGCTTTCCGCAGCGCGTGCCGCGGGCGTGCGCGACGGCGACGCCCTCCACCTTGATGGCACCACCTTGACCATCGAGGTCTCCACGCCGCGGGAGGAAAAGCCAGCGCCGCCGCGCCAGGAACCATCGCCCGATAGTTCCCGTCAAGCGCCTCGCTCGTGGGGGCGAGCCGACCGCATAGGGGAGGCCACCATCCGCTCCATCATTGATGCCCTCAATGATCGCGGCGAGAACCCCCGCGGCAATGACTACGGTTCCTTCGGCGGTGGCGCTGGTTACCATGGCTAAAATCAGCGGAGTGCATCGACATAAGCTCATCTACCTGTGGACCTTTGTAGCCGTGGCCGTCATCGTGGCCATTGCTGTCGGGGTGTGGGCCACCAATCGCGATAAGCCGCCCAAGGGGACGAGGACGGTGGGCGAGGCCGTGGCTGGTGGCGTGGTTCAGGAAGACATGCCCGCACAGGTCAATGGTGCTATCAAAGGCGATGATTCCACCGACGCCAACCGCGTGACCTCCCTAGCTAAGGCGCTGGGCATTCCGCTCAATTCCGTCCCGAGGGATATTACCCAGACGGAAAACGGCAAGTCCGATGTGCGCGTCTACCTCGAGCGTGAGCTCAGCAGCGCGGTGGAGGCCGGAGACATCAGCGAATCCGATGAAGAGGCAGTCCTCGTAGCCTTTGAGCGGGGACTTGTGATGCCGGCCAGCGATGGCATCGTGGCTGAAAGTTACCCGGCAAACTAGCCCTTTATTTCCTCGCGAACTGGGTGCAAAAATTCAGGCAACCCGCAGCCGAGCGGCATGGCCTTGGCAGCGATTCTCCCTAAGCTAAAACATCACAAATCGGTAACGGGCAAGGTGCTCGGTGCCGAAGCTTCTGGAGGAGACTATGACTTTCAAGACCACGCTGTCGACCGCGGTGGGAGTGCTTGCCGCTATCGCCATACCTATCACCGGCGGGATAGGGGTGGCCTATGCCGTTAATACCGTGCCGGCCGATACCATTGCCCAATCGGTTCCGTCCGGCGACTTGGGTGACCACCTGAAAGACTTTGGTGCGGCGGCAGCGCAAGAAGACGCGCTGCACGTACTCGATGAACTGAATTAACCTAGGGCCCATGCTGGTTGATGCCCTAAGCCTGAAATTCAAGCCTGATGACTACCGCGCCGAGCTGCCTGTCTTTGACTATTTGGAGGATTTAGGCAGCTTCAAGCTGCGGAGCCCAGTAACTGTTTTCGTAGGTGAAAACGGCATTGGCAAATCTAGCTTGCTCGCGGGCCTAGCTAGTGACTTGGGTTGTTCTCCCTCGGGCGGCCGCATGGGTGACCCAGATGAAATCGTTCCTCGCAGCCCCATCCGCTGCGATACTGAGGAAGTAATCCATCGCGCCTATTTCCTGCGCGCCGAAAAGCACGAGTACTTGATTGAGCGTGGGGATTCAGCGGCCGAACGGGGCGGACGTTCGACTCTTTCTCAGAACGTGGATTTGTCGCGCCGCTCGCACGGGCAATCCGTCTTTGACCTGCTCTATGAGCACATCAATGGCCAAGGCGTCTACGTCCTTGATGAGCCAGAATCTGGGCTGTCCGTTATCCGGCAACTGGCCCTCGTAGGGGAAATTGCCCAAGCAGTTGACCGCGGTGCACAGGTCATTATTGCCACGCACTCGCCGATTCTTCTGGCCTGCCCTGGTGCGGACATTGTGGAGCTCAACGATACTGGCTTTGAACGCATCGCCTTCGACGAAGCGGAAGCCGTGGCGGCGACCCGGGAGCTTTTGGCGGACCCTGAGGGAACCATTCGCTTTATCCTCAACCCGGAGTAATCAACCGACGGTTTCTAGGAAACCTCCACGATGGTGACAGAAGGCCCGTCTTCGCCAGCGCGACGGCGAAGGAAGTGGGTGATGACCACACCAATCATGCCTACTACCCAGACGGCTAGCACCGCAGCCGCGGCGGCAGTGAAATCCGGCATAGAATAATTGGGGGCGTCGGAGGAGTGGTCCAACACCATGCCGAAAAGCTGCGCGCCCAACATGCCAGAGGTAAAACCGCCCATATTTCCCAAGCCCGTAGCCGTGGCTACCACAGAGCGGTCCATGCGTTCGCGCACAATATCGAAGCCGTAATTGGCCGTTGGTGTACACAACGCGGTAATAAAGGACACCACCAAGATTGCCGGCAGCCCGCTGTCAGTGCCAAAGGCAAAGAATACGAGCCAAGTCAGCACGTGAACAGCCACAAATCCGAGGCTCAGCCACGGTCGAACATGCTGTGCGCGAGAGGAAATTTTGCCGTGCAGGGGGCCGACGAAGACCAAGAATACCGCCAGCAAGGTAAGTACCAGGCTGGACTTGGCCTTGGACATCTCCATGCCCTGGGTCATCATGGGCATGCCCCAGAGCATGACAAAGACGATGAGCGGGAGCATGCCGATGTAGTGGATGAAGTAAGCCTGCCAGGCCACCGGGGAGCGGAAGACCTTCTTCAAACGGGCCGGTATGCTGGTGGCCTGCGAGTTGGGTGGTTCCTTCTCCGTGGGAATAATCCCCAACTTCTCTGGTGAGTCTGCCACCGCCACGATAGCGGCGATGGCTACCAAGATTCCTACCGCGCCAAGGGTAACGAAGGCGGCGGTCCATCCGGCCGCACCCAGCAACCACAGGAAGGGCACCGCGGAAATGAACTGGCCCATTTGTCCTAGCGATGACGTCACCTGAGTAAACATCGGCGTGCGGTGTAGTGGGAACCAGTAGGGCAGGATGCGCATCACGGAGAGAAATGCCGTGGCATCGCCCGCGCCGATGAGAACGCGGGCGGCGATGGCCACGCCATAGCTGGTGGTAAATCCCAGGACGACCTGGCCGATGCCCATAATGACGGCACCGACCACGAGGAGTAAGCGCGGGCCGAATTTATCAATCAAGATGCCGGTGGGGATTTGGGCTAGGGCATACACGCCTAGCTGCACAGAGGTAAAGACCGCGATACGGCCGGCATCGACATCGAAGCGCTCAATGGCATCTAAACCGGCCACACCAAAAGAGGTACGGCCGGTAATCGCTACGAGGTAGACCGCCATGGCGGCTACCCAAATGCTTAAAGCCTGAGTGGTAATGACTTCTCTAGGATTCGGCTGCGACATGGCTGATACCTTACGCCTTAACTACTAAGATTCTTTTGTGTGAAGTACATTTCGACCCGCGATACCGCCCGTCAGCCCGCATCTTTTACAGATATTCTCCTCGGCGGGCTTGCCCCCGATGGCGGTTTATACCTGCCTGAGAGCTACCCACAACTGGATCCCGCCACTTTAAATTCATGGCGCACGTTGCTTGCGGATAAGGGCTACGCGGCGCTTGCGGCCGAGATACTTAAGCTTTTCATTGACGATATTCCGGCGCAAGACATCGAGGCCATCGCCGCGCGCGCCTACACCAGCCCCAAGTTCGCCGATCCTGAGATTGTGCCCGTAACGGAGCTAGGCGAGGGCCTTTTCATCGGTCATCTATCTGAGGGACCTACCGCGGCTTTTAAGGACATGGCCATGCAGCTTTTGGGGGAGCTCTTTGAATACGAGCTTGCTCGCCGCGGCGGGACCCTCAATATTTTGGGCGCCACCTCAGGCGATACAGGGTCCTCTGCAGAGTATGCGATGCGCGGGCGCCACGGCATTCGCGTCTTTATGCTCACCCCGGCCGGCCGGATGACGGCCTTCCAGCAGGCACAGATGTTTGGATTGGATGACCCGAATATCTTCAACATCGCCCTCGATGGCGTATTCGATGATTGCCAGGATGTGGTCAAGGCGGTATCGGGAGATGCTGATTTTAAGGCTGCCTACCGCATTGGCGCGGTCAATTCCATTAACTGGGCACGGTTGATGGCGCAGGTGGTCTACTATATTTCCTGCTGGCTCAAGGTCACCGAAAGCGCCGATCAGAAGGTTTCCTTTAGTGTTCCTACCGGTAACTTTGGCGATATTTGTGCCGGCCACATCGCTCGCCAGATGGGTCTTCCCATTGATCGTCTTATCGTGGCTACCAATGAAAATGATGTGCTGGATGAGTTCTTCCGTACCGGAAACTACCGGCCGCGCCCAGCCGCAGAGACCATGGCTACGTCCTCGCCGTCTATGGATATCTCGCGCGCCTCGAATTTTGAGCGCTTTGCGTTCGACTTGCTCGGCCGCGATGCAGCCGAAACCGCGGTTCTTTTCGGCACCAAGGTGAAAGAGGGCGGGTTTAGCCTCGACCACGACAAGATTGCCGCTGCCCGCGAGGACTATGGTTTCTTGTCTGGTTCCTCCAGGCACGCCGATCGCCTAGCCACCATTAAGGACGTACACGAGCGCTTTGATTACCTGGCGGATCCGCACACGGCCGACGGCATCAAGGTGGCTCGCGGCGCACAGCGCGAGGGCGTAAAAACGCCCATCGTGTGTCTGGAGACCGCGCTGCCGGTGAAGTTTGCCGAGACCATCACGGAGGCCATCGGCTCTGCCCCTGAGCCGCCCGAGCGCTTTGCCAGCATCCTCGATACTGAGCGGCACGTCAAGGACTTGCCTAATGATGCCGCGGCGGTCAAGGATTACATCACCACGTCGATTCAGAAAACGGAGGTTTAGACCATGGCCCTAGAAAATTTTGCCGGCCCGGAACACTACACCGAGTTTGATCCGGAGAAGTTCATCCGCGATCTCAAAGCCCAGGCGGAGATGGATGCGGAAGAAGATAATAAGGACAACGCCGGGGATGCGGACGCGGAGAGCAACTAGCGTCTTTGTAGGGTGCACGGCCACGTTCCTTGCGGCCTGCAGCCCGGTACGGGGTGGGGAAGAACCAAGTTTCTCCGCCCTGTCCTATAAAAACCTCATTCCCAATGAGTCCTATTCCCCGGCCACGGCGCCGCTCGCGCCGGGCACCGCCTTGGACCTCTCCGGCGATGAACCGCGGCCGGGCGCCTATTTCAACTACCAGTCGTGTACCGCGGCATGGTCATTTACGCTTGCCGACGCCCGCACGATCGCCGTCACCGCTTCCCATTGCGGCAAACCCGGCGATAAGGTCTGGGCCGGAACCGCCGACGGCAACTTTAGCTACCCCGCCGAACCTATCGGCGAGGTCATCTACTCTGATTTCTATTCCGAAGACAGCCACGACCTCGATGTTGCCTTTATCGAGATCACCGGCAGCGCTGAGTACTATGTCCCCGGGGCGGTAGACAATAGCGTCGCCACCTCCCTGGCTCACCTGCCACATCAGGTGTGCAAGCTTGGCCGCGTGACCGATGAGACGTGCGGCACGCTTTCCCATGATGCAGAGATGGCGCAGCTGAACTCGGAGGGACTCCAGCGGGATTCGCTCGCGGCTAGGGCGCGCGTATGCAGCACCAATGGTGACTCCGGTGGTCCGGTGTACGGCGAAGTAGAAGGAAAACAAACCATTGTGGGCGTGGTCTCGGGAACGACGCAGCGCCTCGAAGAAGGCCACACCTGCCAAACCACGCCGATGGACATGGAGCTGTCTTTCACGTTGGCCACCGATATTCAGCTTCTAGCTAAAGAGGTTTTGGGACCCGTGGCCTAAGTGCGCCGCACTGGTCTACGCTAGGTGGCATGCCGACTCCAGATTTTATTATTCAGCTGCGCGAAAAGATTGGCCACGAGCAGATCTTTGTGCCGGCCTGCAGCGCCATCATCATCCGTGATGTTTCGGCAGACGCCGCGCTCTGGGAAGTCCCCTCCGTGCTCCTAGTAAAGCGTTCCGATAACGGTACATGGACCCCGGTGGAAGGAATCTGCGAGCCAGGCGAGGAGATCACCACCACCGCGCTGCGAGAAGTCAAAGAGGAAGTGGGGCTCGACGCCAAGGTGGAAGCCCTTTTGGGCGTGGGGCAGTCCGGCCCTGTGACCTACCCCAACGGTGATGAGTGCACCTTTATGGGAACGGCGCTGCGCGTATCAGTACCGGATGGCGCAGAGCCGGTCATCAGCGATGAAGAAAATACCGAGGCTGGGTGGTTCTCCGTGGCGAAGCTTCCCGAAAGCGTTTCGCGCCGCCACCGCCTCATGATTGCCGACGCCGTAGCGCAGATGAAACATCCCCGCGGTTTTGCCCCGCGCATGGGCTGGATGAAGCGCAGCGAGCAACCGGGACTGTAGGGCTAGTCTTCTGCGGCGTCGGCAAGCAGACCGCCCAATTGCTGTGGGGTCTCGGCAGCGATGAGCTCTTGTGCAATGCCAGCGCGCGCATCAGCAATGTCGTCTTTGTCGCCGCAGGAAATCACGGTATCGCTGGTAGTGACCAAGAGTTTTCCGCGCCGGGCTAGGCCATAAAAGAGCGGGCAGTCTTCTGCGCTCCAGCGCCAGGCCGTGGCGTAGAAGTCCCGCGCGCCTGAGCCAAGCCACGACGTCTCCAAGAGCAGGTGGCCGCGGCGCAGGAATATGCCGTCTCGCCGCAGGCCAGCGAGTACGTCTCTCACCGCAGTCAGGTTGGCGCGATCCCAAGCGATGAAGGTGATAGGGGAACTTTTATGCATCAGCGGCGCCGGCGACGATTGCCATCTGCGTGGCCACCGGAATAGGCGCGCACGGAATTCTCGCCGCCCTCGGGGCCCAAGTCATCTATGCCCCAGGAATCTTCCGCATAGATTGCGTATTCCTTGCTCCAGTGCTCGCGCCGCGGTCGTGCTTCACGCGTGCGGCGGCGTGTGCGGCGCTTGCCTCGTTCAAAGCTGGCGTCTCGCATAGTGCCTGCGCCTCCTTGCTACCGTTCTGGACCCGTCTTAATGAGTGGTTCTTCAGGGCCGGTTTCTTCCTTTCCTTCCCACACCCAGCTGAGGAAGCGGGTGGAACACAGCGCCCAGTGGGCGGTGAGGAGGACGGGAATGGTGAGCGCAATGGCGTCGATAAGCTCGGAGCCATTGACCAATGCCAGTTGGTGGCCGCCCATGCTTACGGTTCCTGGCGGGAATGTGCAGGACCACCACGCCGGGGAGTACGGAACCCACCGTGCCACATTGGGATAGAAGGTAAACATCGCGTAGATGGACAGCGGAATGGCGATGATAAGCGCCGTAATGCCGTAATAGATGGACACCGGGCCGGGGAAGAGAATCTGCATTGCCGTCGTGGACTGGCCCACCACGCCTAACGGGACCCATGCGGTGGCTGATTTCGCGCCGGTGAAATCCACCTTGCCATGCCATGCGGCCCAGTACACGCGGGCGAAGGTGGGCACCGCCGTCACCAGGGACATGAAGAAAAATACCGTACCCATCACGTGGTAGAGCGGGCCGTAGTCATTAGCTAGCCAACCGGAAACGGAGGCCGAAATCATAGGGCCGACCAGCGGCAGGCCCCAGGTGAACTTCGGTTCGCCATCAAAGCGCGTGAGCTGGATAGCCCACGTGATAACCGTAACCGGGCCACCGATCCAAAAGCCCACTAGGCGGAATGTAGGGATATCCGTCAGACCGGAAAGCGCGGCACCGAGCGCCAAGATTCCGATGAAAAACATCGACCACTCCGCCATAGTGGTGCGCTCAAAGCTAGGGTGGCGGTAGCGCAAGAAGCCCGCGGTGAGAACGACAAAGATGACGCACGCGATGGCGGCAAAAATGCCGGCCAGGATCATCATGCCTTCTTCCACGAGCAGGCGAGAAACGATGGAGGTGCCCATGAGGCTGCCTCCCCACGCGGGGCCAGGGGCTGGGAGTTGGCGGAATCTATCTGTCACACCCACATGTTAATTTCTTTCGGTCGGGTTATCAGAATTTTGCTGTCGTTTTTGCTGGTGAGAACTCTCGCTAAGCGTGCATATAGGGGCGGGGGTCAATCCCACGTGAATGTGTGTCTGGGGTCGCACTATGAAAGTGTTCGGGAGCCAAGGAGGCGATTTTTGGGTACCGCGGGTGGATTGGTCAAAGTTACAGGAAAGACCAATGAAGTGATAAACGCCGCTTTGAGTGCTAGTATCTAAGCGGTAAGCCAGAGTTGAGCGTAAGCAAGAATACTCAGGGCAACAACTCCGAAAGCCTGCGCTTGGCGTGGGCTTTTGTGCTATCGGGAGAATTGGGTGCTGCTAGCATATATCGATGAAATCGGACAGACTGGGGCATTTGTCCATCCTCGGCATAAGAGATTCTCCGACAGCCCCGCATTCGGGTATGGCGGGTTTCTGATACCCGAAGATAAAGATCGGGATTTTGGTGCATATTTTGCTCATTCGAAGCAACAGCTGTGCAAGCATGAAATTCCGAAAGGAACTGATCCCAACCAATAGGAAAAGAAGGGATCAGATTTACTCTATGCATTGGTCTATGAGGAGCGACGGCAAAATCTGCGAGTACTCGGTTCATTAATTTCGAAGCTGAGGAATCTCGGAGGTCAACTCTTCTACTACGCGGAGGAAAAGCCACTGGGTACTCCCGAGGAAACGAACTGCGGACTAGATGAGTTTAAGGGGAGAGAAGAGTCTGCGATGCGCGAGTCTCTGAACCGGCTTGCGCGTGCGGCAGATGCGAACGATGAATCTGTACTTGTTTTGATGGACCAAATCAATGAAAAGTCGCGAAAGCAGCGTCTGCCAGCAATATATGCACATATTCTCGGCCGTGCTTCATGGCATGAAGAGATGCGTAGAATCGTGGAGCCGCCGATGCATATCGATAGCCAGCTATCCGTAAATATTCAGTTTGCCGATTGGTCTGCGCCATGATTAAACGCGCAATCGATTATCAGCTGGTGGAAGACTCGAGATACGCATGGATTGCCGAGGCTCGCGAACTACAAGCAGCATTCGGGGCTTTTACTCACGAATCAAAACTCCATTTATGGCAGCGCAGTATCGACGACCTTCATCACTCTGAGGTTTTAAATAGAGAGCGCCGAGTCATAGCACGGTCAGGTTCGTTGCTTCAAAAAGAGGAAAATCAGAGGATGCTTGAGCGGGTACGTATGGCTAGTCAGAAGAACGCCTAATCCGCTCGCATATTGAGCAATAGAGGCCAACAGCTGGTCTCGAATGAAACGATCGAGGTTGGTACTTTCTCGCGGCCAGCGCAGAGAATTAAGTAACTGCGAGGATTAGCTGCTTCACAGAATGGGGGAGGCGATGAATACTTAGCGCTATTCAAATGACCGAGTTCGTGGGCATCTTTCAGGTTGTAGTGCTGGTTGGTCTTCTCTCTATCCCGCGAAGATCCCGCAGCTTGCTTTGGCACCGACATAGTAGGAAATATTAAAATCCCGTGACCTGCGGCGATAAGGAAACCGCAGGTCAGTTTTAGGGCCCAATAACTAGCAGTCGTAGTACATCTCAAATTCCTGCGGGGTAGGACGCAGGCGAACCGGGTTAATCTCGTTCTCGTACTTGTAGTTGATGTAGGTCTCGATGAGATCCTCGGTGAAGACATCGCCTTCGGTGAGGAAGTCCATGTCCTCCTGCAGGGCCTTGAGGGAAGCCTCGAGGGAGGTCGGTGCCTGGGGGATGGACTCAGCCTCTGCGGGCGGCAGCTCGTAGAGGTCCTTATCAACTGGAGCGTGCGGCTCAATGCGGTTCTTTACGCCGTCGATGCCGGCCATCATCATGGCGGCAAAGCCCAAGTACGGGTTGCCGGATGGATCCGGTGCGCGGAACTCGATGCGCTTGGCCTTCGGGTTGGAACCGGTAATCGGGATACGGATAGCGGCCGAGCGGTTGCGCTGGGAGTACACCAGGTTAATCGGGGCCTCGAAGCCCGGCACCAGGCGGTGGTAGGAGTTCAGCGTCGGGTTGGTGAACGCGAGAACGGCACCAGCGTGGTGGAGGATGCCGCCGATGTAGTAGCGGGCGATATCGGAAAGGCCTGCGTAGCCAGCCTCGTCGTGGAAGAGAGGCTTGCCGTCCTTCCACAGGGACATGTGGGCGTGCATACCGGAACCATTATCGCCGGCCAGCGGCTTGGGCATGAAAGTTGCGGTCTTGCCCCACTGTGCCGCAGTCTGCTTAATCACGTATTTGAAAGTCTGAATGTCATCGCCCGCGTGCAACATGGAGTTGAAGCGGTAGTTGATCTCATTCTGGCCGGCGCCGACCTCGTGGTGGAAGCGCTCGATTTGGAAGCCAACCTTTTGCAGGTTCTCTACCATGGCATCGCGCACCTCACCGTGCTTGTCATACGGAGCGGTGGGGAAGTAGCCACCCTTCATGCGCGTCTTGTAGCCAGTATTCGGGCTGCCGTCGAAGTTGGTTTCGCTATCGCGGTTCCACCAACCCTCATCGGAGTCCACCTCATAAAAACCGTGCTGGGCATCGGTGGCGTAGCGCACGGAGTCAAAGAGGTAGAACTCGGCCTCAGCGCCAAAGTTGCAGGTATCGGCAATGCCGGTGGACTGCAGGTACTCTTCCGCCTTGCGCGCGATGTTGCGCGGGTCGCGGGAGAAAGGCTCAAAGGTAAATGGGTCGTGGACGAAGAATTTGATGTTCAGGGTCTTGGCCGTGCGGAACGGATCGATATGCGCGGTGGCTGGATCCGGCAGCAGGGTCATATCGGACTCATCGATGGTGGTGAATCCGCGGATTGAGGAGCCGTCGAAGGCAAGGCCATTTTCGGCATCTTCTACGGTGAACTCATCTGCTGGGATGGAAAAGTGGTGCTCGGTGCCTGGGACGTCCGTAAAGCGGATATCGACGAACTTTACGTCCTCGTCCTTAATGAATTGGACGATGTCCTGCACTGTCTCGAAAGACACGTTTGTCTCCTCGTTGTTGACCGGTGAATTGTCTCTCTATAGCCTACTAGGTTCCCACCGTTGGCATCGCGATTCCCCTCGTTTCACATCTCACTTTGTGCCCGCTAGATTGGTGAGCATGGCAGATAAGCGTACGTGGCTCGACGGGCCGAATATTCCGGGCGAATACGATGACATGGAAGGCCCCGGCCGCTGGCCGGGCGAAAAGCTCGGCCTTCCGGAGTCCGGGCCGGGGTCACTGGCCCCCGTTGGCCGCCGCGCCGGCGCCGTGGCCATTGACTGGATCGTGTGCATGCTCATTGCCAACCTGATCCACATGTTCACCACGGAACTTGGGGGCGTGGCTTTCTTGGGCTACGCCCTGTGGGTCATCATGGGCATCGTGTGTGGTTGGCTCTTTGCTCGCACCCCCGGCATGCTGCTGTTGGGTATGGGCGTGGCGCGACTCGATGTCCCCGGTGCCCGCGTGGGCCTTTGGCGCGCGGCGCTGCGCACAGTGCTCACAGGTGTGCTGTTCCCAGCGGCCATGGTTGATGCGGATGGACGCGGAATGCATGACCGCGCCACCGGCACCATCGTTATTCGCTCCTAAACAGCCTGCTTTCAAAGGCATAAGAAAATCCCTGCTACGCCGTAGACGGTGTAGCAGGGATTAGCTTTAGCGCTTATTTATTCTTCTTGCGCTGCTGGGCGCGGCGCATGCGGCGGTTCATGCCGGCCATGTTCTGCGCCTGGTGGGGCATCGGGCCCTTGGGCATACCCGGGGTGGTACCCGGCATGGAGTCCATGGCCTCGATGCGGCGGATGTTGTCGTAGGTTTCGTTCTTATTGAAGTTGCGTGGCAGCTTCATGACCTTATTGCGCAGCTTGGATACGGGAACCTCGTCCTCGCCGTTGCCCACGAAGATTTCGTAGATGGGAACGCCGCCGGCGATCTTGTCTACACGCTTCTTCAGCTGGTTCAAGGTGGGGCGGACACGGTTCTTATTGCCCTCGCACACGAAGATGACGCCGGCGTTGCCGATGACGCGGTGGATAAGATCCTGCTGGCGGGTAGCGGCCACACCGGTCTTTACGGACCACACAATACCCACGGTATTGCGCAGCTGCTGCTCCAGCGCCCAGCCGGCAGCGCCCGGTTGGTCCTCCACGCGCTTGTACATATCGCGCTCAAGGCGGCGGGTAAAGAGGAACATGGCGAGCAGCGCGCCGATGCCCAAGCCGAGGATGAGCATGAACCACTCGCCGCCAAAAAGCAGGCCAATGAGGAAGAAGAGCAAGCCCATGCCCAGGAAGGCACCCAGCATGATAGGGATAAGGGCCTTATCCTGCTTGCGCTGCATATTGAATGCTTGCCACATCTGGGACCAGGTTTGCTTACGCTGCTGGCGCTTGGCCGCGCGTTCTTGCTTCTTTGCAGCCTTTAGTGCTGCCTTGTCATCTTTCGCCATGGCTCCTACTTTAAAGGTCAACGGGCATAAATGTTAAAACGGCCCACGCGAAAACGCAGGCCGTTGTGAAAACGTTCGGTTTAGCGGATAGTGGCCGCCGCCGAATTCGCATTAGCCGGGGTCTTGGCCATGCGGGTGGTCACAGGAGTCTCTTCCGATGGGCCGTACTTCTCCAGCAGAGTGGAGGCCTCTTGGGCGGTGGCGCCCTGGGAGGTCTCGGCCAAGTGCTTGAGGTTTTCTGGCAGCTCGAAGCCGCGCTTTTCCATGGCCTGCACGTAGAGGCGGCCGGCGCGGTAGGACGAGCGCACCAGCGGGCCGGACATGACGCCGCCGAAGCCGAGCTCCTTGGCCAGCTTGGAGTGGGCGACGAATTCCTCTGGCCGCACCCAGCGCTCAATCGGGTGGAAGCGCGGGCCGGGGCGCAGGTACTGGGTGATGGTGATGATATCGCAGCCAGCAGAGCGCAGGTCACGCAATGCTTCCTCGACCTCATCCTCGGTCTCGCCCATGCCCAAAATCAGGTTGGACTTGGTAATCAGGCCATAGTCGTGGGCTTGGCGGATAACGTCCAAGGAGCGCTCGTAGCGGAAGGCCGGGCGGATGCGCTTAAAAATGCGCGGCACGGTTTCCAAGTTGTGGGCGAAGACCTCTGGCTTGGCTTCAAAGACCTCTTCCAAAAGGTCCGGCTTGCCGGAGAAATCCGGGGTGAGGTTTTCCACGCCGGTATGCGGGTTAAGCTCGTGAATCTTGCGCACCACCTCGGCATAGAGCCAAGCGCCCTCATCCGGAAGATCGTCGCGGGTAACGCCGGTAATGGTGGTGTAGTTAAGGTCCATTTCCCGGATATTTTCGGCCACGCGGCGCGGCTCGTCGCGGTCTAATTCTTCCGGCTTGCCGGTGGCAATATCGCAGAAGTCGCAGCGGCGGGTGCACTTATCGCCACCGATAAGGAACGTAGCCTCGCGGGATTCCCAGCACTCGTGGATATTCGGGCAGCCTGCCTCTTGGCACACGGTGTGCAGGGAAGCGCCGGCCACACGGGATTTCATGTCCTCGTAGCCCGGGCCAGTGCGGACCTGGTTGCGAATCCAGCGTGGCTTTTGTTCGATGGGTGACTCCGCATTCTTCTTTTCAATGCGGAGCATCTTGCGTCCTTCAGGCTTTACAGTCACAAAAACTCACTTTATCGGTTGACGGTGGTGATGGCTAATAGCTCTTCTAGGTATAAGTCGCCGGGGTCACATCCTATTCCGCGCCAGCCCCGAACGAGGGCTAGTGCCGCGCTTGCCGACGCCTCTCCCGTGCCCTTTCATTCGCCAGCTTCGTGGGATCCGGGGCTGAGCCTAAGGTGTGGTCGGCAACGATGAGACGACCCGAGAGGGCGTCGTCCAGCGCTTCCAACAGCGGCTGCGTGGCATCCTCGAGGCTGACCTGGTGGCCCAGTTCTAGGGACAAGGTGGTGACGTCGGCGTCGTCGATGCCACAGGCCACAATGTGGTCGTAATAGTCCAGCGTATTGCAACAATTGAGCGCCAAGCCGTGCATGGTCACCCCGCGGGTAATGCGGATGCCGAGCGCGGCAATCTTGCGGTCGCGTTTCGGCGCGGATGGATCCTTGGCCTGCGTGGTGGAGGGGACCCAAACACCCGAGCGGCCGTCGATGCGCCCAGCGGTGGTCACTCCCATCTGTCGCACGGTCTGGATGGTGGCTTCCTCTAAGCGGCGGACATAGTCGACGACGTCGACAGGCTCGGCCAGTTTGATAATGGGGTAGATGACCAGCTGGCCCTCGCCATGCCAGGTGATGCGCCCGCCGCGGTCCACGGTGATAACGGGCAGGCCATTATCCGGCATATCCTCTGGCTGGGTGCGCTTGCCGGCGGTATAGACATTCGGGTGCTCGACTACAAGCACCACGTCGCCTTGCTCGCCCTTGGCGCGGGCGGCTGCTATCTCGGCCTGGAAATCCCACGCCTCTTGGTAGTCCATCCGGCCCAAGAAACGGACCTCTAGTGGCTTATCGGAGGCGCGGATGGAGCGCTCGGCGGGGAAGAAAGGATCACGTGGTGCAGTCATAGCCTCAAAGTTTCCTCTGGTGCGGTGGGCAAAGCAAAGCGGGAGGATGCGCGTGGCACACCCTCCCGCGTGGGGCCGAATTAGTCCAGGCCGTTAGCGGATGCGTAGGCGCCGGCATCCATGAGCTCGCCGGCCTCATCTACCTCGACCTCGAAGAGCCAGCCCTCACCAAACGGGTCGTTGTTGATGACCGCGTAGTCATCGTGCACGGCCTCGTTAACGGCCTTGACGGTGCCGGTGACAGGGGAGTAGAGGTCAGAGACAGACTTGGTGGACTCGACCTCGCCGCAGGACTCGCCGGCGGTGACGGTATCGCCCACCTCCGGTAGCTCGGCGAAGACAACCTCGCCCAGGCGATCGGCAGCGACGGAGGTAATGCCGATGCGCACGGTAGCGCCGGCGACGGCGTCAGCGGTGGCGTTGACCCACTCGTGGTCTTCGGAGTAGGAGAAATCTTGTGGAAGGGTAGCCATGGTGATGTAGTCCTTTCGGGCTGGTTGAGAAGATGTTTACTTGTCGCGCTTGTAGAACGGCAACGCGGTTACTTCAAAAGGATAGCGCTTGCCGCGAATATCTACCTCGACTTCGGCGCCGGGCTCGAGTTCGGCGCTGGTTTCCAGCAGCGCGATAGCCACTGGGTGCCCCAGGGTGGGGGAAGGCTGGCCGGAGGTGACGGTTCCGACCTTCTTTTCTCCCACGAATACTTCGGCTCCGGCGCGCGCGGCGCGGCGCTGCGTGGAGGTGAGGCCGGTGATCGCCACCTGTGGGCCTTCGGCGGCGCGCTGGCGGATGACCTCGGCGCCGACGAAATCGGCCTCCTTCTTGGCAAAGGCACGCGCCATGCCCGCCTCTACCGGGGTGATATCGCGAGAGAGCTCGTTGCCATAGAGCGGCATGCCGGCCTCGAGGCGCAGGGAATCGCGGGCGGCAAGGCCGCACGGCTTGAGGTCGTATTCCGCGCCGGCCTTGAGCAGTTCTTCCCACAGCTGCGGGGCATCGGAGTTATACACGATGAGCTCGAAGCCATCCTCACCGGTGTAGCCGGTGCGCGCGATAATGGCGAAGGTGCGCGCTACCTTGCCCATGGTGGCAGCGTAGTAGCCGAGGTTATATACCTCGTCCTGCTTATTGTCTTCTACTAGCGGCACGAGGATTTCTGCGGCCTTAGGGCCCTGGACGGCGATCATGGCGACGTCGCGGGACTCGTTCTTCAGGGAAACATCGAATCCCTCAGCGCGCTTATTGAGTTCGTCCCACACGGTATCGGCATTGCCGGCATTCGGCACGACGAGGAATTTGTCCTCTTCAAAGCGGTAGGTAATCAGGTCATCGATGATGCCGCCGTCTTCAGCGGCAATCATGGAGTACTTGGCCTTGCCCACCTTGAGTGGCTCAAAGTTGGAGATAAAGGCATAAGACAAGAACTTGTCGGCGTCGGTGCCGTTGACCCAGATCTCGCCCATGTGGGACAGATCAAAGAGGCCAGCGGTGCTGCGCACCGCGCGGTGCTCATCCAGCTCGTTCTGGTACTTCAAGGGCATGTTCCACGGGCCGAAGGCCGTGAAAGTGGCGCCGAGCTTCTCGTGCTCGGCATGAAGCGGGGAGGTAAGTAGTTCGGTCATGGTTACTCCTCAGAATCGTCGATGTCGAAAGCTTCTGGTGGTGGGCAGCTGCATACTAGGTTGCGGTCGCCGTAGGCCTCGTCGATGCGGCGCACCGGCGGGAAGTACTTGTAGCTGTGACGCAGGGATTTCACGGGCCACGCGGCCTTTTCGCGGCTGAAGGCGAACTCCCACGTATCGGAGCCGATGGACTCCGCGGTAAATGGTGCGTGGTGGATAACGGAGCCTTCGTAGGAAACCTCGCCGTCGATGATCTCTTGAATCTCGGCGCGAATGGTGCGCATTGCCTCGATGAAGCGGTCCAGTTCGCCCAAGTCTTCAGACTCGGTGGGCTCGACCATGAGGGTTCCGGCCACCGGGAAGGCAAGGGTAGGGGCGTGGAAACCAAAGTCCACGAGGCGCTTGGCTACGTCGGCGGCGGTGACCCCGGAGGCGTCAGTAAGCGCGCGCAGATCCAGGATGCACTCGTGTGCCACCAAGCCAGCGTTGCCGGTGTAGAGCACAGGGAAGGAATCTTCCAAGGACTTGGCCAGGTAATTCGCGCCCAAAATGGCGTGGGCGGAGGCTTGTGCCAGTCCTTGCGCACCGGTCATGGCGAGGTACGCCCAGGAAATCGGCAGCACACCCGCCGAGCCGTACTTGGTATTGGTAATCGGCACGCCCTGGCCTACTGGGGTAGCGGCGGTGGCATCCAGCTGCGGATCCGCGGCGTTGGTGGGCAGGAAGGGGACGAGGTGCTCGGCCACTGCGACCGGACCCACGCCTGGGCCGCCACCGCCATGCGGAATGGTAAAGGTCTTGTGCAGGTTGAGGTGGGACACATCGCCGCCGAACTGGCCTGGGCGGGCCCAGCCGGTCAGCGCGTTCATATTCGCACCGTCGATATAGACTTGCCCGCCCACCGCGTGGACCTTATCGCATACGTCGCGGACCTCCGGATCGAAGACACCGTGGGTGGACGGGTAGGTCACCATGATGCCGGCAATGTGGTTGCTGTGCTTGGCAATCTTGTCATCCAAATCCGCCAGGTCAATAGAGCCGTCCTCGGCGGTCTTCACCACAACAACGCGCAGGTTAGCCAGCGTTGCCGAGGCCGCATTGGTACCGTGCGCGGAGGCTGGGATGAGCACTACATCGCGCTCGTTATCGCCATTGGCTACGTGGTAGCGGCGGATGGCCAAAAGACCCGCCAGCTCGCCCTGGGAGCCGGCATTGGGCTGGATGGAGACCTTGGCGTAGCCGGTGACCTCGGCCAGCCACCCCTCAATCTCTTCTACCAGTGCGCGCCAACCGGCGGTTGTTTCCTCTGGCGCGTAGGGGTGGATGCCTGCAAACTCCGGCCAGGAGATGGGTTCCATGGCGGCGGTGGGGTTGAGCTTCATGGTGCAGGAGCCCAGCGGGATCATGGTGCGGTCGAGCGCCAAGTCCTTATCAGCTAGCTTGCGCAGGTAGCGCAGCATCTGGGTCTCGGAGTGGATGTGGTTGAAGATCTCGTGTTGGAGCGGCTCCTCGCCACGCTGCAGCTTGTCCGGCAGGGCAAAGTCGGCCTCAGTAGCATCGGCGCCGAAGGCTTGGGCGAGCTTGGCGACGTCCCCCTTGGTCGCCGACTCACCAAAGGACACCGATACCTTATCCTCGCCGATGGTACGCACGAGGTAGCCCTCCTTCTGGAGGTCAGCCTTGATGGTGGCGGCGTCTATGCCGGAAACAGTAACGGTATCGAAGAAGTCCTCGGAGACTAGTTGCTGTCCCGCATCCTTGACGGACTGTGCAAAGGAGGAAGCGAGCGCGTGGACGCGCTGGGCAATGGACTTGAGACCTTGCGGACCATGGTAGACGGCGTACATAGAGGCGACGTTGGCCAGTAGCGCCTGCGCAGTACAGATATTTGAAGTAGCGCGTTCGCGGCGAATGTGCTGCTCGCGGGTCTGTAGTGCCAGGCGGTAAGCAGGGCGACCATCCGCGTCCTTGGACACGCCCACGATGCGGCCAGGCATCTGGCGCTTGAGCTTTTCCGTGACCGCCATGTAGGCAGCGTGCGGGCCGCCGAAGAAGAGCGGAACGCCAAAGCGCTGGGAAGAGCCGAGCACAATATCGGCGCCCAGCGAGCCAGGTGCCTCCAACAGGAGCAAAGAAAGTGGGTCGGTGGCCACGGTAGCCAGTGCGCCGCGGGTGTGTAGCTCCTCGATGATGGTGGAGGGGTCAAAGATATCGCCTTCGGTACCGGTGTAGGCGATTACTGCGCCGATGAGATCCTCGCCCACGAGGCCTTCGCGCAGGTCCACGATTTCTACCTCGAGGTCAATCGCGCGGGCGCGCTCCGCGGCGACGGTAAGCACCTGCGGGTGCAAGCGAGAATCCAGCACCACGCGGCGCCCCTTCTTGACCGCGCGGGACATAAGCCCCACGGCTTCCGCGGTGGCGGAGGCCTCATCCAGCAAGGATGCATTCGCGATGGGCAGACCGGTCAGGGACTCAATCATGGTCTGGAAGTTCAACAGCGCTTCAAGACGACCCTGGGAGATCTCTGGCTGATACGGGGTATAGGCGGTGTACCATCCCGCATCTTCCAATAAACCGCGGCGGATGACCGCGGGGGTGAGGGTGTCAGAAAAGCCTTGTCCATAGAAGGACTTCAGCACGGTGTTCTTGTTGGCGTACTCCCGCAATGTAGCCTGCGCCTCATCTTCCGAGAGTGCCTCAGGAAGCTGAGGCAGTTCTGCGGCGCGGATCTTTGACGGAATGGCGGCATCGACCAGCGCGTCCACGCTGTCGTAGCCTACCTTCGCAAGCATGGTGGCCTGCTCCGCAGAATCCGGCCCTAGGTGGCGGGAGATGAATTCCATGTCAGTGAGACTCCTTAATAGGGGGGACAGTGGCTGTAACCGCCCCAATTATATGTTTAACAATGGGTGAACCGATCCCCCTTTGGAAACTTTTATGCAGCGCGTCACTGCATAGGGCTGCGCCTAGTGCGCTCACCATGGGCTTAGGGGCAGAGCTCCCTCTACACCTCGAATAAAAAGGGATGGATTAGTCCGGTGATTTTGGATCCGGCACCCCCACTTGGCACCCCAGGCATAGCTAAAGCCTCTTAGCTCCGCAGTGGGGCTAAGAGGCTTTAAGCGGCGATAGAACCTTTAGACTTCGAGGTCTGCCTGGAAGTCTGCGGTCTGCAGGCGATCCTTGATGGTGGTGATGAAGCGGCCTGCGTCCGCACCGTCAACTACCTGGTGATCGTAGGTGAATGGCAGGTAGCACATTTGGCGGATGGCGATGGCGTCCTGGCCGTTCTCGTTGACAACGACCGGGCGCTTTTCAATAGCCGCGGTGCCCAGGATGCCGGCCTGCGGCGGAACCAAGATCGGGGTATCGAGCATGGCGCCCTCGGAACCGATGTTGGTCACGGTGAAGGTGGCACCGGTGAGATCGTTCGGCTTCAGCTTGTTATTGCGGGCCTTATCGGCCAGCTCTGCAATCTGCTGAGCGATCTGCGGCAGGGTCATATCCTGTGCCTTGTGGATAACCGGGGTGAGCAGGCCCTTCGGGGTGTCAACAGCGATAGCGATGTTGACGTCCGCGTGGTAGGTCATCTCCTTGGTCTCTGGGTTATAAGACGCATTGACGTTCGGGTGGGAGACCAGAGCCTCGGCGGTAGCCTTCACGATGAATGGCAGGAAGGACAGGTTGGCACCGTGCTTGTCGATGAACGCCTGCTTGTTCTTCTTGCGCATATCCCAGATAGCAGTCATGTCGACTTCCTGGACGTGGGTCAGCTGCGCGGAAATCTGCAGCGCCTCCACCATCTTGGCGGCGGTGATTTCGCGGATGCGGTTGACCTTCTGGGTGGTGCCGATGAGTTCCTGCTTGGCCGGATCCACGGACTTGGTGGACCAACGAGCGCGAGGGGAGTTATCGGACTGTGTGCCAGACTTGGCAGGTGAATCGCCCTCGCCAGCAGCGGCGAGCACGTCCTGCTTGCGGATGCGGCCGCCCACGCCGGTGCCCTCAACGGTATTGAGGTCTACGCCGTGCTTTTCAGCCAGCTTGCGTACCAGTGGGGTGACATAAGGAACGTTGTCGCCATTGTTGACCTTGGCAGAGGTGTTCAGGGAGGAATCCTGCGTGGACTCCTTCTTTTCCTCAGCCTTTGGTTCTGGCTTCTTGTCTTCCTTTGGCTCTTCCTTCTTTTCTTCCTGTGGCTCTGGCTTGGCCTCGGAGGAGGATGCGGTGGCGTTTTCGTCGCCGATGCGGGCGATGACTTCGCCGACCTCGATGGTGTCGTCCTCGTCGGCGAGGATTTCTACCAGGGTGCCTGCTACTGGGGAAGGGATTTCGGTGTCGACCTTGTCGGTGGAGACCTCGAGCAGTGGCTCGTCTACCTCGACGGTGTCGCCGACGGACTTGAGCCACTGGGTGATGGTGCCTTCGGTGACGGACTCGCCGAGTTCTGGCATTTCCACGTCGGCTGCGTCGCCAGAGCCGCCGTTGGAGGAGTCAGCCTTCGGTTCGGGCTTCTTGTCTTCCTTTGGCTCTTCCTTCTTTTCTTCCTGTGGCTCTGGCTTGGCCTCGGAGGAGGATGCGGTGGCGTTTTCGTCGCCGATGCGGGCGATGACTTCGCCGACCTCGATGGTGTCGTCCTCGTCGGCGAGGATTTCTACCAGGGTGCCTGCTACTGGGGAAGGGATTTCGGTGTCGACCTTGTCGGTGGAGACCTCGAGCAGTGGCTCGTCTACCTCGACGGTGTCGCCGACGGACTTGAGCCACTGGGTGATGGTGCCTTCGGTGACGGACTCGCCGAGTTCTGGCATTTCCACGTCGGCTGCGTCACCGGAGCCGCCGTTGGAGGAGTCAGCCTTCGGCTCTTCCTTAGCTTCTTCTGCTTCTTCCTCGCCCTTGTCAGCGGAGGAGTCGTTGGATGCGGAGCCTGCCTCATCCTTGTCACCGATGATGGCGATGACCTCGCCAACCTCGATGGTGTCATCCTCGTCAGCCTTAATTTCAATAATGGTGCCGGCTACGGGGGAAGGGATTTCAGTGTCGACCTTGTCGGTGGAGACCTCGAGCAAAGGCTCGTCTACCTCGACGGTGTCGCCGACGGACTTGAGCCACTGCGTGATGGTGCCTTCGGTTACGGATTCGCCCAGCTCGGGCATCTCAACGGAGTTCGCCATGAGTTATAAGACTCCTCGAAAGTTGGTAGTGTTCTATCGCTACCCGACAATCTTACAGCGTGTTGCTCCCCCTCGTGCAGATGTGGGGTTAGTAACTACCCTCCTTCCGGGTAAGCTAAGGAATTATGTTCAACCCCTTCCGCCGCAATAAGTCCAGATCGTCGCTGCGACCACCCCGCGGACCGGGGGAGACCATCCGTCCAGAAGACGCGCAGGATCTGCAACAATGGGCCGCTGAAAAGGTATACGTCGAGGCCTTTGTAGAACCGGAAACAGTAGTCAATGAGATGTCCGTTGTTGTGGTTGATGAAAACGGCGAGTTCATTCGCCGCCGCATCGGTGGGCCCAAAGGCATCGATGCGGTGGCCAAACTATTGAGCTGCGATATTTATGATGTAGAAGAAACCGGCTATCCGCAGCGCATGCGTGAACGCATGGAGCGAAACCGCATTCTGCGCAAGAGAGAAGAGCAAAGAAAACGCCGCGCCCGGTTCGAGCGCGGCGAGAACCCCGATACGGGAACTGAATTAAGCTAGATCGCTCTCTTCGCGTAGATAGACCTGAGACCCATTGCGGCGGAATTCGGCGGACTTTTCCTGCATGCCCTCCTCTGGTGCCGAGCCGTGGGCGGCCGCACGGACCTGTTCGCCCAGCGTCGGCATGCCTAGCTCGGCCATCTGCCCGCCAAACATATCCCGAATGTCTTGGCTGATGCGCATAGAGCAGAACTTCGGCCCACACATGGAACAAAAGTGCGCGGTCTTTGCTGGTTCCGCAGGCAACGTTTCATCGTGATAAGCCTGCGCGGTTTCCGGATCGAGGGAAAGCGCAAATTGGTCATTCCAGCGGAATTCAAAGCGGGCCTTACTCATGGCATCGTCCCAGGCTCGGGCGCCTGGATGCCCCTTGGCGACGTCCGCGGAATGCGCCGCAATTTTATAGGTAATGACACCAGTCTTTACGTCGTCTCGGTTGGGCAGGCCTAGGTGCTCTTTCGGAGTGACATAGCACAACATGGCCGTACCGCCCATTGCGATATGGGCAGCACCGATGGCGGAAGTAATGTGGTCATAGCCGGGAGCGATATCGGTAACTAGCGGGCCGAGAGTATAAAAGGGCGCGTCAGAGGCCCAATCCTGCTCGAGCTCGTTGTTTTCTTGAATCATGTTGAGCGGCACGTGCCCGGGGCCTTCCACCATGACTTGGACGTCATGCTCCCAGGCGCGGCGGGTAAGCTCGCCGATGGTTTTGAGCTCGGCAAATTGGGCGGCGTCGTTGGCATCGGCAAGGCTGCCGGGGCGTAGGCCGTCGCCAAGCGAAAATGCAACATCGTACTGAGCGAAGATCTCGCACAGCTCATCAAAGTGTTCATAGAGGAAAGACTCCTTGTGGTGAGCAAGGCACCATCCCGCCATGATGGAACCGCCGCGGCTGACGATACCGGTCACGCGATTGCTTGCCAGCGGTACATAGGCCAAGAGAACACCGGCGTGAATAGTCATATAGTCCACGCCCTGTTCGCACTGCTCGATGACGGTATCGCGGAAGATCTCCCACGTAAGGTCCTCTGCTACGCCATTGACCTTTTCCAATGCCTGGTAAATGGGGACGGTGCCGATAGGGACCGGGGAGTTGCGCAAGATCCATTCGCGGGTGGTGTGGATATCGTCACCCGTAGATAGATCCATGACGGTATCCGCTCCCCATTGGGTAGCCCAGCGCAATTTGGATACTTCTTCCTCGATCGAGGAGGTGACCGCAGAGTTGCCAATATTGGCGTTGATCTTGGTGAGGAATCTTCGCCCAATGATCATGGGCTCAGACTCGGGGTGGTTGACATTATTAGGGATAATGGCGCGGCCGCGAGCGACCTCAGCGCGAACGAATTCCGGATCGCAGTGCTCGCGCAGTGCTACGAATTCCATTTCGCGGGTAATGATTCCTTGGCGGGCGTAGTGCATTTGGGTTACGCGGCGCCCAGGCTGAGCCTTAAGCGGCGGGCGCTTAGAGCCCTTCCACTCTTGGGAAGACGCCCCGCGGCGCTGTGCGGTACGTCCATCGTCGGCCAGCTCGCGGCCGCGACCGGTGTATTCTTCGATATCTCCGCGCTCGCTAATCCACTCGCTGCGCAGGGCCGGTAGTCCCACTTCTGGTGCGCATTCTGGCCCACGCGTGCGATAGACGCGGAAGGGGTCATTGGGGCCTTGTGGGGAATCATCCAGTTGGATTTCAGTCTCTGGGACCTCTAAGCCGTTGTGGTGAATGGGGGAATAGGAGTGTTTAGGGTGGTTTTCTGGGGCAGCCTTCATGGCAAGCGCTCCTCTCTTCCTTCGTAGGTATTAACCAAACAGGTTCGAACGGTCTATGCGCAGCTTTAGCGCACTCTCAGCCCGTGCTCGGGCACCCGTGGGGACGCAAATCACCCTATAATAAACGCCTAGCGCAACGCAGGGCTTTTGCAATATCAGCGGGCAATCACTCGGCCGAGGGGAGGCGGCAGGAGCGTTGGCGGTAGATTTCAACAGGGAACTTTCAGGTACTTGTCACCCGTGTCCAATATCGATGACCCATACTTAAATCATGCGTTTGAGAGAGCGCATGCGAGAGAGATAGAGAGAACCCCTCCCGTTTCCAGAGGGCGGCTGCTTTAGCTGATAGATGGAAACACCTTGTAGAGAGACGCCAGCGGCCCTCGGACCACGTTCGGTTCGAGGGCCGTAGGCGTTGTCGTGTGCCTAGCAGATGGTGGCACCGGCAGCGGCCAATTCCTGCAACGCAGCTTCGCCACGGGTATCATCGACTGGGGAGCAATACTCATGCAGTACGCGGACAGTAAAGCCTTCCTTAAGGGCGTCGGCGGCCGTGGCGTGAACGCAGTGATCGGTGGCAATGCCTACGATATCCACTGCGTCTATGTGGTGCTCGCGCAACCAGTCAGCGAGCAAGGTACCGTTCGCAGCGCCCTCGAATCCAGAATAGGCGGCGGTGTATTCGCCCTTGCGGAAGTAGGCTTGCGCCGGCCCGATAGCCTCATGCATAGCTGCGCCGTGGGACTCGGCTACGCAGTGCACCGGCCACGAATCGACAAAATCCGGGTCCTTAGAAAAGTGAGAACCCGGATCGATGTGCCAATCCTGCGTGGCTACGACGGTTTCGTAATCCTGTTGCAGGGAAGCGATTTTTACAGCGACCTCATTGCCCCGCTCGGTGCCTAAGGCGCCGCCGGGGCAGAAGTCATGTTGCACGTCAACGATGATTAAAGCAGGCTTCATACTTCTAGGATTCTAAACGCACCAAGCCTGCTGTGGTGCTACTTTAATTCAGCAATCTCGCGCAGGGCGGCAACCACCGTGCGGGTGGGCACGCCGGTGCCCATCTTCGGGGTGTAGCCATAAGCGCCCGTGGTGTTGAAGGAAGGGCCAGCCACATCGATATGGGCCCATTCGATTCCCTCGCCCACGAAGTGCTGGAGGTAGGTGCCGGCGTATTCCATGCCACCCTCACGCTTGGCGTTGATATTGCGGATATCGGCGCTGGCGGACTTCACGGATTCCTCGTGTTCTTCTAGCAAAGGCATGGCCCATGCCTTTTCGCCCACCTCGCGGCCAATCTCGGCCATGCGATCGCGGAATTCTTCCGAGCCCATCACACCGGCGGTGCGCTCACCCAGGGCGACCATCTGGGCGCCGGTCAAGGTCGCGGTTTCGATGAGGAAATCGGGATTGTCCTCGCTGGCGCGCGCAATGGCGTCGGCAAGCACGAGGCGGCCCTCCGCGTCAGTGTTGAGAACCTCGGAGGTAATGCCGCCGTAATGGGTGATGACATCGCCCGGGCGGGTAGCATCGCTGCCCGGCATGTTTTCTGCCAGCGGCAGGGTAGCGGTGATGCCCACCTTCAGGTTCAGCTTTGCCGCAGCGATGATGGAAGCGGCCATTGCAGCGGAACCGCCCATGTCAGAAATCATGTCCCACATCTTGGCGCCCGGCTTCAGGGAAATTCCGCCGGTGTCAAAGGTAATGCCCTTGCCCACCAAAGCGACGTGGCGCTTGGCCTTCTTCGGTTTCCAGCTCAAGCGGACCAAGCGCGGCGGGCGGGCGGATCCACGGCCGACGGCCATGATGCCACCAAAGCCCTGCTTTTCCAGCGCCTTTTCATCCAAGACCTCCACCTCAAGGCCGGCTTCTGCCGCTTGGGCAGACAGGAACGCGGCGTAGGTTTCTGGGTAGAGCAGGTTGGAAGGGGTATTGACTAGGTCGCGGGCGATGAGGACGGCCTCGGCGGTAATCTTGGCGCTGTCGAACTCCTGTTGAGCGGACTTCTCCGCCACCACGGTGTAGGTGGTGGTCTCCGCTGCGGACTCGGAGCGCAGGCCAGAATACTTATAGCCGCCGAGGATAAGGCCTTCCACCACCGGGCTGATTCCAAAATCGCCCAGGGAGGTGGCTACGGTCCTCACCTTGGTGATAGAGCGGGAGGCTTGGCCGGCAGCGCGGCGCAGCGTCTCATCGTCTACCTCTTCCGCATCGCCCAAGCCAACGGCGATGATGGATGCCACACCCGCCTTGGCTGGGGCCGGCACGCGCGTGACCTCACCGGCCTTGCCAGAGGCCCCTACGGCCACCAGTGCTTCATAAGTGGAGCGCAGCGCCGCGCCCCCAAGCAGATCGGTGCCTGGCAGTTCTAGGCCGCCTTCGCCCTCGAAAGCGGCGATAAGTAGAGCTTCCGCCTTCTTAGGAACCTTCTTTCCCAGCTTTACCTGGGGAAAGTGGCCGCGTGCTGGTAGATCGGACTGTGCCATTGTCTCCTCCTTTGTGGAAAGGCTTATCAATCTTCCCACCACTGTACCGCGCGGCGATGAACTTATTCCTGCCTTGCTATAGATAAAGGGGTAGATTGTGGGCATGCTTGATTACACGATTACTCGTTCTGATAGCCCTACGCCCGCGGAAGACTTGAGCGATATCCTCGCCAATCCCGGCTTTGGCAAGCACTTTACAGACCACATGGTCACCATTGACTGGACTGAAGAAAAGGGGTGGCACGATGCTCAGGTGCGCCCGTACGGTCCGATGAGCATGGACCCGGCCAGCAACGTATTCCATTATGGCCAGGCGATCTTTGAGGGTATCAAGGCCTACCGTCAGCCGGACGGTTCTATCGCTACCTTCCGTCCGGACCACAATGCGCAGCGCTTAATCAACTCCGCTGAGCGCCTGGCTATGCCCGAGCTTCCGCAGGAGGAGTTTATCGAGTCCCTGCGCCAATTGGTTGAGGTGGATCAGGAATGGGTACCAGAAGCCGGCGGGGAAGCAGCGCTGTACCTGCGCCCGTTTATGATCTCTACCGAGGTCTCCTTGGGCGTTCACCCCGCCAATTCCTACCGCTACGTGCTTATTGCCTCCCCAGCGGGTTCCTACTTCAGCGGCGGAATCAAGCCGGTTTCGGTGTGGCTGTCCACTGACTACGTGCGCGCAGCCCCTGGCGGCACCGGCGCGGCCAAGTTTGCGGGCAACTACGCAGGCTCACTCTTGGCGCAGGCCCAGGCAGATGAAAAGGGCTGTGACCAGGTGGTCTGGTTGGACGCCATCGAGCGCCGTTACATCGAGGAGATGGGCGGAATGAACCTGATGTTTGTGTATGGCTCTGGTGATAGCGCGGAGATTGTTACACCAGAACTATCGGGCTCCTTGCTGCCCGGCATTACCCGCGAATCCCTATTGCAGGTAGCGCAGGATTTGGGCTACAAGGTCACCGAGCGCCGCATTACTACCGAAGAGTGGCAGCGCGATGCCGAATCCGGCGCGATGTCAGAGGCCTTTGCTTGTGGCACTGCCGCGGTTATTACGCCGGTGGGTCACGTATTGGGAGATTCTGCGGATTTCCAGGTCAATGGCAATGAAGCGGGTGAGATCACCATGGCCCTGCGCGAGCGCCTCACCGGAATCCAGCGCGGCACAGTGGAGGATACCCACGGTTGGCTCCATACCCTAGTGAAGTAGTCCCCGCTTAGGCGTCCGCGGCGATCTCCACTCCGGTCAGCAGCATTGGCAGCGCCGCGAGGGCGCCGAGCGCAGGTTGTGGCTCCATTCCCAGCTTAAGCAGGGGGTGGAGCCCTAGCTTTTCCAGTGCCAACTTATGCGCAGGGGCACTGGACAGCGTGGTGGCGAAGAGCCATTCTTTCACACCGGGATTATCGCGCTCGGCAAGCAGCGCGGCGGTGGCGGTCAAGGGGGCATCGATAAGCAGGGGCGTACGGCGCTCCGCGGCTCGGGCAATGAACCCCACCGTAGCTGCTAGCACTGGGGACTGGCACGATTCAACCAGCTCCATGCCTTCGAGGTTGCGGGCGCGGAACATAGCGTCCCGGATAGCGCAGACCTCGCGCTTCCAGTCTTTCACGCTGCGCTGCTTGCCGACGATCACTACCGGCTCCGTCTGCGTCATCGTTGCCATTACCACGGCCGGTACTCGGGCGAGTTCTTCGCCGCCGGGAATGAGTAGGTCAGCCCCGGCATCAATTTCCGTATCCGCTTTTGCGGCTCCAAGGCTGTAGGCCTGGGAATAATCCGTCACGGTGACTACATTCAGCCCGGCCTCGGCGCGACGCGCAGCGGTCTCAGCGGCCGAAAGCGAGGTCTCTTGATCCGCGAAAATTACGGCGCGCACGCGCTGCGGCTCATGGGCCGGTGCCGCGCCTTGGCAAGCAGCCAGCCATTGCGCGGCGTCGGTCAGGCGCCCCCAAGGGGCGAGCTGCGCGTCCTGTGCAGTATGTGCCTTTTTATCGGGCTGCGGAATGGCCATGAGTAGTCCCCCTAAACGTCAGCACCGAGCTCCACGCGGGGGCGCGGGATGCGCCACTTGCGCGGCTGGCTGGCGCGAGAATACGCATAAAAACCAAGGCTAAAGCCGGCTTCGGTGGTGCCGGGGAACTTGGCGCGCACGGCATTATTGCAGCGGCGGGCCAAAATGAAGCCCTCGATGGCGAAGATGATGAGGATAACCATCGCTACCGCGTTGATGATTGTTGCAATGCTGGGTACCGCGTAGGTCAAGAACATGACCACGATGAGCACCAAGGCCATCGGCATGACCCAGTTGCTCAGGCTGCGGCGGGCATCCACCCAATCGCGCACATAGGCGCGCTCGGTACCCTGGTCGCGGGCGGGTAGGAAGCGCGGATCGCCTTCTGCCATGCGGGCCTGCTGCTCGCGATTTGCCTGCTGGCGCTCTTGGCGCTCCTTTTTCTTATATTCCTTCCACTCGTCCTTGCTCATGGACTTCTTCATGTCCTTGCGGTGCTGGTAGCGCTGTGCTTCGGACATGCCATGGGGATCGCGCTTAACGCCGCGCGCGATCTCTTGCTCTGCGCGCTTTGGCGTAGGGCGACCCTTCGGTGGGGTATAGCCCTTGCGCTGGGGCTCTTTCTGAACTTCTGCCTGAGCTTTGTCCTGTACAGGAGCAGGCTCAGTGGAGGTCTTGTCATCTTTTTGCCACGGGAGTTTCACGTTCCTCACACTACAAGGTTTAGGTGTGAATAGGGGAATAGGCCCGGCCCAGATGGTGTTGTAGATATGGGCTACCTTTTCCCACCTGAACTAACCGGGTAGGGTAGTGGCAACGAATCCAATACTTATTGAGGAGAAGTGATGACCGCTCCAGCTTCCGCAACCGGCGTCATTCTGACTGAAGCAGCAGCCGCAAAGGCAAAGGCGCTGCTTGATCAGGAAGGCCGCGACGATCTCTCCCTGCGCATTGCCGTCCAGCCTGGTGGCTGCGCTGGCCTGCGCTACCAGCTCTACTTTGATGACCGCACCTTGGATGGTGACAAGGTTGACCAGGTAGGCGGCGTAAACCTCGTTGTGGACAAGATGTCCGTTCCCTACCTGACCGGTGCCAAGATTGACTTCGCTGACACCATCGAGTCCCAGGGTTTCACCATTGATAACCCGAATGCCACCGGCTCTTGCGCTTGTGGCGATTCCTTCAACTAAATAGAAGGACAGAAAAGAGGGTGGGTGCCACTGGCACCCACCCTCTTTATGTGTGTGGAAGGCTCTTAGAGCTTGACTGGGTAGTCGCGCTGCTCGATCTGCGGATCGATGCGCCTTTCCACAAAGATGCCGTGCCAGATCATAAAGGACAGCACGGTCCACAAGCGGCGGGAGTGATCGGAAACGCCATCTCGGTGCTCCTTGAGCATCTCGAGAACTTCCTTCTTATTGAAGATGTCCTCGGTCTGGGACTCATTGATGGTGTCCTGGGCCCAGCCATAAAGCTCATCGCCGGCCAGCCAGTGGCGCATCGGTACTGGGAAACCCAGCTTCTTGCGGTGCAGAACATGCGCCGGGACGATCTGCTCCATGGCCTTGCGCAGGGCGTATTTGGTGGTGCCGTGCGAGATCTTCAGGTCATAAGGGATGGACTCGGCAACCTTGAAGACTTCCTTGTCCAAGAATGGCACGCGCAGCTCCAGCGAGTTGGCCATATTGATCTTATCGGCCTTGACCAGAATGTCACCGCGCATCCAAGTGAATAGATCCAGGTGCTGCATGCGGGCAACCGGATCAAAATCCTCGGACTGGGCGTAGATGGGAGCGGTAACCTCGCGGTGGTCCCATTCGCGCTTTGCCCACGGGATAACGCGCTGCATCTGCTCAAAGTTAAAGGAACGAGCGTTGCCGTAGTAGCGCTCTTCCATCGTCATCGAGCCGCGATTAAGCAGCGACTTGCCCTTCATGCCCTCGGGCAGAACCTGGGAGAGCTTGCCCAGACCGCGGCGCAGTGGGGACGGGATCTTTTCAAACGGGGCAAGGGACAGTGGTTCCTTGTAGATGGTGTAGCCGCCAAAGAGCTCGTCTGCGCCCTCGCCGGAAAGAACTACCTTGACGTGTTTGCGGGCCTCCTGCGCCACAAAGTACAGCGGGACCAGCGAGGGATCAGCCACCGGATTGTCCAGGTACCACATGATCTTCGGGATGGACTCGGCGTATTCTTCAGGGGAAACAATCTTGACGATGTGCTCTACACCAATAGCTTCCGCGGACTCTGCCGCGACATCGACCTCAGAATAGCCCTCGCGCTCGAAGCCGGTGGTAAAGGTCAGTAGATCTGGGTTGTGGCGCTTGGCCAGGGTGGCAATAGCGGTGGAGTCAATGCCGCCAGATAGGAAGGAACCCACGGTGACGTCGGCACGCATGTGCTTAGCGACGGAATCTTCCAGCGCCTCTGCAATGCGGTTAAATAGCTGCTGCTCTTCGCCTTGCTTTACCTGTTGCACAGGGAAACGGGGCTTGAAGTAGCGCTCGGAGACGACATCTTCGCCCGGGCGAAGAGTGACAGTGCAGCCGGATTCAACGCGGCGAATATTCGCGTGGAGGGATTCTGGCTCCGGCACGTACTGCAGGTCGACGTAGTGCTCAATGGCGCGTCGGTCAAGGTTGAGCTCTAGACCAATCTCGTCTGCCATTTCAAGGATGCACTTCATTTCGGAAGCGAAGACGGTTCCTGCTGGGGTGGTGGCGTAATACAGTGGCTTGATGCCAAATTGGTCACGAGCAGCAAACATCGTCTTGGTGTGGGTATCCCAGATGACGATGCCAAACATGCCGCGCAGGTGGTTGACTACGTCCTTGCCCCAGTGGTGGTAGCCCACCACGATGGGCTCGCCATCACCCTCGGTGTGGAAGGTGTAGCCGAGGCCTTTGAGCTCCTCGCGTAGCTCTACGTAGTTGTAGATTTCGCCGTTAAACGTCATGGCGTAGCGGTCGGGTTGGTCCTCCGGACCCCAGCGGAGAGGCTGGTGGGAATGCTCCAGGTCGATAATGGACAGACGATTGAAGCCGAACGCGGCATCGCCGTCATGCCACGTGCCGGCCGCATCTGGGCCGCGGTGGCGCATGCAGGGCAGGGAACGTTCCAGCGCGTCAACGTACTTATCTACGTTGCCTGTGGCGGCGAGCATGCCAAGAAGTCCGCACATGTAAAGATTGCTCCTTATATATAAGCGTCTATTGCTAGTCACCCACTTTACGGCTAGAGAGCGTGAAACCAGAACACGCCACGGCTTAAGGAAACCTGCCGACTGCCTTGGAATTAGCTTCCCCGATAGGGGTGCGAACTTTCGGATGATGGTTTCACGGTGTTCCTGTGAATTGTCACACACGGAGTCTATGTCTACTGGGGGTGCGGTTGGAACATTGTGCAGGTGGGGCGGTAACCTACCGGAAAGGGAATATGAAATGAGCGCACTAGGTGCCCTTTTGTGCCTTTAAACAGGCTGGGAATCTGGCAATTATCCTCTATTCTGATTGGGTAAGAGTGCTCTGTGAGTATTCGAGAAGTTTTGTGTGGACAGAAAGGCAGAACACACGTGGGACAGCGTAATAAGCGCACCTTTGCCCGTAAGGCGGGCGTAGCTGGCGCACTTGCCCTGGGTGGACTCGCTCTGGCAGGTTGTGACGTTCAGGCGCCAACTGCTGTAGAGAACCTCCTGGGATTCGGTTGGCCGAAGGGCATTACCCCTGAGGCAGAGGCCATGTACAACTTCTGGATTTGGGTCTGGGTTGCCGCATGGATCGTTGGTTTTATTATGTGGGGCCTGTTCCTCACTGCAATCTTCCGCTGGAGCGCGAAGAAGGCAAAGAAGGATGGCAAGGGCGAGTTCCCGCGCCAGATTCAGTACAACGTTCCGCTGGAGATGGTTCTGACCATCGTCCCGATCCTTATCATCATGGGCCTGTTCTTCTTCACTGTTCAGACTCAGCAGAAGGTTACCGCCTTGGATAAGGATCCGAAGGTTGTCGTCGACGTCACCGCGTTCCAGTGGAACTGGAAGTTCGGTTATGCCGAGAACCATGTCAATGGTGAGAACTACGACGGTGCCGATAAGGAGCGTCAGGCTGAGGCAGAGAAGACCGCTCACGACCCTGAAGGTGTGGACAACCCGAACCCAATCCACGGCAAGTCCATGGGCGATCTTTCCTACCTGAACTACAATAAGATTGAGACCGTCGGTACCACCGAAGAGGTTCCGGTTCTGGTTCTTCCTTCCGATACCGCGATTGAATTCCGTCTCGCTTCGGGCGACGTGTCCCACGCATTCTGGGTACCGGAGTTCTTGTTCAAGCGTGACGTCTACGCACACCCTGAGGCAAACGCTCAGGAGCGTAGCTTCCAGGTAGAAAAGATTGAGAAGCAGGGCGCATTCGTTGGCCGTTGTGCTGAGATGTGCGGTACCTACCACTCGATGATGAACTTTGAAATCCGCGTTGTCTCTCCGGAGGACTTCAACACCTACCTGAAGTTCCGCGAGGACAACCCAGAAGCCACCAACGCGGAAGCTCTGGAAGAAATCGGCCAGGACCCATATGCGGTAACCACCCACCCGTTCTCCGGTGAGCGTGATACCGCTAAGGGCGACAACTACGTGAACACCGCGGCATAAGAGATAAGGACACAACACAATGCGTGCAACATCGAAAGTCTTTTACTCAATCGCGACGTACCTTCTTGTCTCGCTGATTGTCTACATCTTCGGCGTCACCTTCGTTAAGGATGACGGCTACCTCTACGGTGCCGAGTGGGTCGGCATCGTGGGAATGTTCCTCGCCTTCCTGCTGTGCATGATGCTAGGTGCCTACCTCCACTTCACTGATGACCGCAGTGACGTCCTGCCAGAAGATTGGGAAGAAGCGGAAACCGAAGATGCTGCCGGTATCTTGGGCTTCTTCTCCCCAAGCTCCATCTGGCCGCTGGCCATGGCCGGTGCAATCGGCATCCTTGGCTTGGGTGTCATCTTCCTTTACTTCTGGCTGATTGCCCTCGGCGCTGTTTGCCTCATCGCGGCCTGCACCGGCCTGTCCCTGCAGTACGGCCTGCCGAAGGAAAAGCACTAATTCCTCGATATAAAGGAATCCCTGCCTAAAACTTCTCCGCCCTCCTAGTCATCATGGCTAGGAGGGCTTTGGCGATCCAGCGTCGTTCGCGCCGTCAGAAAGTTCCCGAAAGTTCCAAAAAGATTTACCGGTGGGGGAGGGGTAACTGACTATTCCGCATGTACGCGATAGCGTTTCTTCTGCATTCTGCCACGTAGGAGTAGATTTTTGCGGGGGTCGTTCGAAAGTTGTAAAGCTGGGCGTTTAGGGGGCTCGCGGAATGTGATTTATCTCTCCAGACAATGGGGTCTGGCACTCCGATAGGAATATCGATAAGTGGGGGCGTCGGGTGTCTGAGATACTTCGGAATTTCAGGGCGGGGCCCGACGTGTGGTGTCACCTGCGTCAATGGGGCGTCGTAAAGCAGGGCGAAAAGTTCCCGATTGGAAAAATAAATTTTTTCACGTATTCGCGCTGAACGTTTACTGGATAAAGCATCAAAAACGAATAGAGATAACGGGGGGAATCGAGGTGACTTCAGCGCCCGGAACAGCCATAATAGCCACTGTGACGAGCGTAGTTTCTAACCAAGGTATGACAGCACCACGTGCTGCCTCACTGAACCGACCCAATATGGTCAGTGTGGGCACCATCGTGTTCCTGTCTCAGGAATTGATGTTCTTTGCCGGACTGTTCGCGATGTGGTTTACCTCGCGAGCAAACGGTCAGGAAGGCGATTGGGCGGAGCACACCGCTCATATCAACCTGCCCATGGGTTTCCTCATTACGGCAGTGCTGATTTCTTCTTCTGTGACCTCGCAGTTCGGTGTGTTTGCCGCAGAAAGGGGTGACGTTTACAAGCTTCGACTCTGGTACACCGTGACGCTAGTACTGGGCGTTGTGTTCCTGGGCATCATGGCGTTCGAGTGGACCGAGTTGATTCACGCAGGTGTGACTATCCAGGCCAGCGTCTTTGGCTCGGTGTTCTACATCATCACCGGCTTCCACGCTGCGCACGTGACCGCGGGTTTGATTTCTTTTGCAATCATTCTCGCGCGCGTTGCTAAGTCCAAGTTCACGCCGGCACAGGCGACCGCAGCAATGGCAGTGTCCTACTACTGGCACTTCGTTGACGTCGTGTGGATCGGCGTTTTCACCGTTATTTACTTGGTCCAGTAGCACTGGCCAAGATTCCCAAACAGTCCTCCCGTGTTCGAGTTATCTAAAGGAAAATGATGGATAACAATTCGCAGTCCGTGGCAGTGGAGCAGACCACTGCGGCGGCTAAGAAGACCCGCCGTCGCCGCAAGGCGAAGCGCACCCTTGCCGGTGGCTTCGCTTTGGCGATTGGCCTGTCCGGTGCGGGCGTCTTGGCTTCTGCCTTGACCCCGGACGCACAGGTCGCCACGGCGGAAAAAGATGACCAAGCCCTCGTCCAAGAGGGTAAGGACATCTATGACACCGCTTGTATCACCTGCCACGGTGCCAATCTGCAGGGCATCGAAGGTCGTGGTCCGTCCCTCGTTGGTATCGGTGCTGGTTCCGTGTACTTCCAGGTGCACTCCGGCCGTATGCCGATGATGTCTAACGACGCACAGGCAGAGCGCAAGGCTCCCCGCTACACCGAGCAGCAGACTCTGGCCTTGGCTGCATATGTTGCAGCTAACGGTGGCGGCGCTGACATTGTCTACAACGACGACGGAAGCGTTGCCCAGGAATCGCTGCGTGGTGCTAACTACAATGGCGAAATCCAGGCAGAAGACGTAGCGAAGGGCTCCGAGCTCTTCCGCATGAACTGCGCCTCCTGCCACAACTTCACCGGCCAAGGCGGCGCGCTGTCCTCCGGTAAGTTCGCTCCGGAGCTTGCTCCGGCGAGCGAGCAGGAAATCTACCAGGCAATGCTGACCGGCCCGCAGAACATGCCTAAGTTCTCTGACCGCCAGCTGACCGCAGATGAGAAGAAGGACATCATTGCCTACCTCAAGTCTGCAAAGGAAACCCCGTCTCCTGCCGGTTGGGACCTTGGTGGTCTCGGCCCAGTAGCGGAAGGCCTGGCAATGTGGATTATCGGCATTAGCGCCCTGTGCGCTGCCGCTATGTGGATTGGATCGCGCTCATGAGCAATGTGAAGAAGAATTACACTAATGCTGAGCTCGACAAGATGAGCAACGATGAACTCGCTGCTCTTGGTACCGAGCTCGACGACGTCACCGTTGCGTTCCGAAAGGAGCGATTCCCAGTCGAAGGTGACCCGGCTGAAAAGCGCGCTGGACGTAACGTTGCTATCTGGTTGTTCCTGTCCGTCATCGGCGGCCTCGGGTTCCTCGGCGTTTATCTGTTCTGGCCGTGGCAGTACAAGCAGCTAGGGGAGGAGGGCCACATTTGGCACACTCTCTACACCCCTCTGCTGGGCATTACTGCAGCCCTCGCAATTTGCGGCTTGGGCATCGCCATCGTTCAGTACGTTAAGAAGATTCTCCCAGAGGAGATTTCCGTTCAGCGTCGCCACGACGGTCCTTCCGAAGAGGTTGACCGCCGTACCCTGACCGCCCTTCTGAACGATTCTTGGAAGACCTCGACCCTGGGTCGCCGCAAGACCGTTCAGGGTCTGTTGGGCGGCGCCGGCGTTCTGTTCGGTCTTACCGTGATTGCTCCGCTCGGCGGGGCAATTAAGAACCCTTGGAAGGTTCGCCACAATATGAACTACGCCGGCGACGGCACCCTGTGGACTTCCGGTTGGACCCTGCACAATGAAGGCGTCAAGCTCTACTTGGCCCGCGACACCGGTACTATCGCCGAGAAGCACTCCGGTGAAACCGGTGAGCACTACAGCACCAAGGGCGTAACCCGCTTGGTTCGTGTGCGCCCGGAGGATCTGGCGGCAGGCGGTATGGAAACCGTCTTCCCGCTGGCAGAAGAAGACGTCAACGATGGCGACAAGTACGATGCCGAGCGCGATGTCTACGAGCACCACATGCACTCGATTCACGGCAACCGCAATGCGGTCATGCTGATTCGCCTGCGTCACAACGACGCCCAGAAGGCAATCGAGCGCGAAGGTCAAGAAGACTTCCACCACGGCGACTACTACGCCTACTCCAAGATCTGTACCCACATCGGTTGCCCGACCTCTCTGTACGAGGCTCAGACCAACCGAATCCTGTGCCCGTGCCACCAGTCGCAGTTCGATGCTTTGCAGTACGGCAAGCCGGTCTTCGGTCCTGCTGCTCGTGCACTGCCACAGCTGCCTATCACGGTGGATGACGAGGGCTACCTCGTAGCACAGGGCAACTTCATTGAGCCTGTCGGCCCGGCATTCTGGGAGCGTAAGTCATAATGAGCAATAAACTCGCCCAAATGGGCAACAATATGGATGAGCGCTATAGCGCCGCCGGCGTGCTGAGGACTCAGCTGAACAAGGTCTTCCCGACCCACTGGTCCTTCATGCTTGGTGAGATGGCGCTATACAGCTTCATCATTCTTGTACTGACCGGTATCTACCTGGCGCTGTTCTTCGACCCGTCTATCACCAAGGTCATTTACGACGGCACCTACGCACCGCTTAATGGTGTAGAAATGTCCCGCGCATACGCCACCGCGCTGGATATCTCCTTTGAAGTTCGTGGTGGCTTGTTCGTGCGCCAAATGCACCACTGGGCAGCTCTGTTGTTCATGATGTCCATGGTTGCGCACATGCTGCGTATCTTCTTCACCGGCGCATTCCGTCGTCCGCGTGAAGCAAACTGGATTATCGGTTGCGCACTTATCCTGCTGGGCATGATCGAGGGCTTCCTTGGTTACTCCCTGCCGGATGACCTGCTTTCCGGTGTTGGTCTGCGAATCATGTCCGCCATTATCCTGGGCCTGCCGATTATCGGCACCTGGCTGCACTGGGCAATCTTTAGCGGTGACTTCCCGTCTGACCTGATGCTGGATCGTTTCTACATCCTGCACGTTCTGGTTATTCCGGGCATCATCCTTGGCCTGATTGCAGCCCACCTGATTATGGTTTGGTTCCAGAAGCACACCCAGTTCCCTGGACCGGGCCGTGCAGAGAATAACGTGGTTGGCGTCCGCATTATGCCGGTCTTCGCCACCAAGGCTATTGGTATGGGCATGATGGTGGCTGGCGTACTGGCGCTGATGTCTGGTCTGCTAACCATCAACGCCATCTGGACGCTTGGACCTTATAACCCATCCCAGGTTTCCGCTGGTTCCCAGCCAGATATCTACATGCTGTGGACTGATGGTGTTGCCCGTGTCATGCCGGCATGGGAGCTGTACATCGGCAACTACACCATTCCTTCCGCGTTCTGGGTAGCTCTGCTGTGTGGTCTCATGGTTGTCCTACTTATGGCGTACCCGTTCTTGGAGAAGAAGTTCACCGGTGACGATGCACACCACAACCTGCTGCAGCGTCCGCGCGATGTTCCTACCCGCTCCGCTATCGGCGCGGCTGCCATCGTGTTCTTCCTGCTGGTTACCCTGTCCGGTGGTAACGACCACGTGGCACACTTCTTCCAGATTTCGTTGAACGCTATGACCTGGGTTGGTCGTATCGGCCTCATCGTGCTACCTCCGATTGCGTACTTCATGACCTACCGCATTTGCGTTGGTCTGCAGCGCTCTGACCGCGAGGTACTGGAGCACGGTATTGAAACCGGCGTTATCAAGCAGATGCCGAATGGTGCCTTCATTGAGGTTCACCAGCCGCTCGGCCCAGTTGATGCCGAAGGCCACCCGGTTCCGCTCGAGTACGCAGGCGCTCAGGTACCGAAGCAGCTGAACCACCTCGGACTCGCCGATTCCGAGACCCAGGGCACCTTCAGCCCTGATGATTCGGCCCTCATGCACCGAGTACACGAAATCCACTCGGATAACCAAGACGAGGAAGCGGAAATGTTCCGCCGCCTCAATGAGGCTAACCGCCGTGAGGACGAGGAAAACGGCCGCATCTAACCGGCTTTTCCTGAGGATTACTCGAAACGCGCTCACAGACCCGCCCTGCTCCTGTTGAAGGAGCACGGGCGGGTCTTGCGTATATACGGATTCATTCCGAACCCAGTCCTTATTTTTCTGGCTGCTCCAAGAGCTGTTGAAAGAAATCCGTTGCGTGTCTGTCAGTCTTTATGAATCTTGAAGGATCTGAAGAACTGCTGCTGAAGCTTGTTGCGCAGTCGGTTTAGTGCGCGGTCTGGTGCGCGTGTTGTCGGTGGTTAGTGGTTTGCTCGTGCTTTACAGCACCAAGGGGCCTAGTGCGTGGGCTCAGGGAGGTGTGAATGCCCGAAAGGTTTTATTGCCTGGAAGCACGCTGCACTCGTCGATTGAGCGACTTAGGGGGGCGTCGGAAAGCGGTTTAGCTAGAACCACCATAAGGAAGGGTGCCGAAGCGGGGCGTGGTTGGGATGAAAGCTAGTTTCTAGGCGTGCGGTAAAAGGAGTGAATTGGTGGGGGAGAAGGGGCCGCTAAAATACTCTAGTGTTGAAAGTCACAATTTAGAATTCTCTTAATTGTTGAGGTTTTTCCTAGCGAGGGTGCACCTTTGTCGGGCGACAGTCGTCCGACTTTATTTGTGCAGCTTGTGGCCATAAGTGTTTTAATTCCGGTGAGCGATTTCTTCTATGTGGGGGTTAAATCTCGGCGAGGTCAACGGAAGGTAACGAAGCGATAACAAACGTTATTTTGGTGTCGCGAATGGACATTGCTTGTGATGATTTCGTAACCTATTCGAGACATTGAGTTACCGCCCGAAAGGTGCTCAATCTAAACAGAAGAATTACAGCGCCGCATCTGGCCCCTCCTACTGAGGGGCCGAGTGGAGGAAATCCTAAAGGAACGGATTCCCAACGAACGCTAGTCCCCCAGGGTCAGAGCTTCCTTTACAAGGGAGTAGGCGCGCAGGAAGATTTGGAGTTTTACTCATGGCACAGCACCGTCGTCAGGGCATGAAGAACACCCGTCGCATCGCATCTACTGCAGCACTGGCTGCAACCGCAGCCGTCGTCGCTCCGGGCGTTGCACAGGCAGCAGAGGTCGTCGTACCTAATACTGACTACCGCTTTGAGGTAGCAGGACTGGAAAACGTCCCGAACATTGACCAGGTTCCGAACATTGACCGCTACGTTCCGTCCCTGGGTCAGGTTTCTAACCAGCAGAACACCAATTACGCAGCCGCTGGGCACAAGCAGGCCGCTCCGGCACAACAGACCGTTGGTCAGAAGGCACTGGCAGCAGCACGCTCCGTCATCGGCTCCCCGTACGTATACGGTGCCGCTGGCCCAAACGCCTTTGACTGCTCCGGTCTGACCAGCTGGGCATACGCTCAGGCTGGCAAGCAGATCCCGCGCACCTCTCAGGCACAGGCTGCCGCCGGTACCCCGGTTTCTCTGGATCAGCTGCAGCCGGGTGACATCATTGCTTACTACGGTGGCGCTTCCCACGTTGGTATCTACACCGGCCACGGCACCATCATCGACGCCCTTAACTCCGGCGTCCCGGTTCAGGAGCGCGACCTGAACTACATGCCGATTCACTCCGCAGTTCGCTTCTAAGAAGCGGCGGATCTTGCCCTCCCCTTCGTGGGGAGGGCTTTGTCGTGCATTAGGGGGTAAAACCCGCTATAGTGAGTACGATTTTTAAAATTTTCTTAGTCTAAGGGTCCTTACGTGTCTAAACGAGTACTTCCTGCAGCTGCACTTGCAGCGGCTCTTGCTGTTACGTCGGTTTCTGGGATTTCGCAGGTTGTTGCGCAGGAGGCGGCTCCGCAACAGGAGGGCGCCACCGAAGATGTAGACGCCTTGGTAGAGCGCGTTGGCGAAGTCGCGCGCAAGGTTTCTGCCAAGAACGAAGAAGTAAAAGAGCTCGAGGTCAAGCTCGAGGAAAAGCAGGCTGAGGTTGCTGAATCTGAGCAGGCTGCCGCTGAGGCACAAACGCGTGCGGATGATGCGAAGGGCGATGTTTCCACCCAGCAGGACCGTGTCAATGGCATCGCCCAGTCGCGCTACCGCGGTGATTCCCGTTCGGCAGTGTCTGGTGCCTTGGCCGCGGAAGATCCTTCCGATGCAGTAGAGCGCATGGGTTACCTCGGCGCGCTGTCCCGCAAGGCCCAGCGCACTCTTGATGCGAAGGCTAATGCCGCCTCCATGGCGGAAGAGGAAAAGCATAAGGCTGCTGACGCCGCTGCGAAGGTGCGCGAGGAAAAGAAAGCGCTGGAAGCGCAACGCGAGGAGCTTCTCAAGGAAAAGGAGGAGCTGGAAAAGCAGCAAAGGGACATCGAAAAGCAGGTGGATGCTCTCGATGATCAGCAGCGCGAGGCCTGGGAAGGCCAATTCGGCGGATCCGCGAAACCAGATATGGATCTGGGTGAGGTAGCTGACGGTGCTGCCTCTGCTGCCTTGTCCAAGTTGGGTGCGCCGTATGGTTGGGGTGCGACCGGTCCCGATCAGTTTGACTGCTCCGGATTGATGTTCTGGGCGTATCAACAGATTGGTAAGTCCATTCCGCGTACGTCGCAGGCTCAGATTGCAGGTGGCACGTCGGTACCGTTGGAAGACCTACAGCCGGGCGATATCGTGGGATATTATCCTGGGGTAACGCACGTTGGTATGTACATCGGCAATGGGCAAGTGGTCCATGCTTCCACCTATGGTGTGCCTGTTCAGGTAGTACCGCTGAAGTCCATGCCGATTACCGGAACGGCGCGGTACTAAGTGGCCCGCGTTCTGCTGGTAACTAATGACTTTCCACCCAAGATTGGCGGGATTCAGTCTTACCTGCGCGATTTCGTAGCAACCTTAGATCCGCGTGATGTCGTGGTCTTTGCCTCTACCCAGGAATCGCCGGAAGAATTCGATGCCGCGGTGGACTACAAGGTTATCCGCTGGCCTCGCCGCGTGATGTTGCCGACGCCCGCCACGGTGCGTCGGATGCAGGAGATTATCCGCGCAGAAAATATTGACATCGTCTGGTTTGGTGCAGCCGCGCCCCTTGCTTTGATGGGTAGGGCCGCAAAAGAGGCGGGGGCCACTCGTGTTGTAGCTACGACGCACGGGCACGAAGTGGGGTGGTCGATGGTGCCCGTGGCTCGGCAGTGCCTGCGCCGAATTGGTGACCATGCTGACGTGATTACCTATATCTCCGACTACACCCTGCGTCGGTTGCGTCGACCATTTGGACCGAATCCGCGCTGGGAGCACCTGCCTTCCGGAGTGAGCGTGGAAGGCCTTTCTCCAGCCACGCCGGAGCAACGCGCAGCGGCAAAAGCTGAGTTTGGAGTCGACGGGCCGACCATCGTCTGCATTTCGCGGTTCGTTCCACGCAAGGGGCAGGATCAGCTTCTACGTGCTATGCCTCTAGTGCGTGAAGAATTTCCGGATGCGCAGCTCTTGCTCATCGGGCGCGGACGCTACCGCGCGGCTTTAGAACAGTTGGCGGAAATCTACTGTCCAGACGCAGTGATTCAGGAAGCGGAAAGCATTAAGACTGCATTGCATGCAGCGGATGTATTTGCCATGCCGGCACGCACCCGTGGCGGTGGGCTAGACGTGGAGGGCTTGGGAATCGTGTATTTGGAGGCCCAAGCGTGCGGCCTGCCGGTTGTCGCTGGAGACTCCGGTGGTGCACCGGAGACGGTAACGGGGGAGACGGGGGTCGTCGTCAAGGGCGGGGCTGTGCCGGAACTAGCTGGAGCGTTGAAAGCTCTCTTGGCCGACCCGCAGCGTAGGCTTCGCATGGGGCAGGCGGGGCGTCGCCATGTGGAAGAGAAGTGGACGTGGCGGATAATGGGGCAGCGATTGCGGCAGCTGATGTCTTGATGTGACCCTAACCCGGTTGTCGGTATATTCTGTTATGCATGCTTAAGAACAACTCCGCCGATCTGACTATCGGCTTCGACGTCGGTGGCACCAACGTGCGCGGCGGAGTGATCACTCGGGAGGGTGAGATTCTCGCGAGCCGCACGGTTCCTACTTGCATGGACGCCGAGCAGCTGGAAGCGGATATTGTGGGCATCGTCGATGAACTGCGCGCTGACTATGAGGTAGACGCCGTTGGCCTCGCCTTGGCGGGATTTTTGAATCCTACGTGTGAGGTAGTGCGCTTCGCCCCGCACCTTCCCTGGCGGCACGCCAATGTCCGGGAATCGCTCTCGCAGAAGCTCGGTATACACGTGCGTTTGGAGCATGATGCCAATTCCGCCGCGTGGGGTGAGTGGCGCTTTGGTGCTGGCCGGGGTGCGGAGGATTGGGTTTTCTTTGCGGTAGGAACAGGTATCGGCGCCACGCTGATGACGCATGACACCATCTACCGCGGTGCGTTTGGTACCGCTCCAGAATTTGGGCATATCGTGGTAGTCCCTAATGGCCGGCAGTGCTCCTGCGGCAAGCGCGGCTGCTTGGAACGCTATGCCTCTGGTACCGCGTTGCCGGATACTTGCGCTGATCTGCGAGGGAGCTATGAGACTTCGCTGCCGGCTGATCCCACAGGCAAGGAAATTACCCAGGCGGCGCGGCGCGGAGATCCACTTGCTGTCGCGGTGATGGAAGATTTCAGCCGGTGGCTGGGCCAGGGCCTTTCCATTGTTGCTGATGTGTTGGATCCGGAGCTCATCGTTCTCGGGGGTGGCGTATCCCAAGATGCGGACCTCTACCTCGAGGGTGCCGCCCAAGCTATGGGACAGGACATTGTCGGGGCAGGGCATCGCCCCCTCGCACGTGTTGCCACCGCAGAATTAGGGTCGGCAGCGGGTATGATTGGCGTAGCCGATTTGGCCCGCAGCGGCCGTTAAAACTAACAAAGGACGACCTGGCGATGAAAAACAAGTGGTACTGGGCTTTTAAGCACATCTTCTTCGGACCCGCCCTGCGAGTATGGAATCGCCCGTGGAGCGAGGGCATCGAGAAAATCCCCGCTAAAGGGCCTGCGATTTTGGTGTCGAATCACCAGGCGGTTATGGATTCCTTCTTCTTTCCTTTGGTGTGTCCGCGCCAGATCACGTTTCCGGCTAAGTCGGAATACTTCACCACTCCGGGTCTTGTTGGCAGCCTGCAAAAGTGGTTTTTTACCGCGGTAGGCCAAGTCCCCATCGAGCGCGATAGCGAGGACGCTGGCGACGCCATTGTGGAAACCGCAGAAGGTATTTTGTCCCGCGGCGATCTCTTCGGTATCTATCCGGAAGGAACTCGTTCCCCAGATGGCCGTGTGTACAAGGGCCGTACCGGCATGGGGCGTATCGCCATGGAGACTAACCAGCCAGTATTTCCCATCGCGATGATCAATTCGCGTAAGGCCAATCCCATTGGCTCGTGGATCCCGCGCCCGTTTAAGGTCGGCGTGCGGGTAGGTGATCCTATCTGGCCGCATGACTGGGCCAAGGAGCGCGGCATGAATCCGGCCGAGCACGCGACTATCCGCGCCTTCACGGATTTTGTGATGCGCAATTTGGCCGAGCTGAGCGATAAGCCTTATGTTGATGTGTACGCCTCCGATGTGAAGGCTTCGCTCAAAGCCGGCCATGGTTACCCCGCCGGCGCTGAATACAAGGGGAGGTAATCACTATTCCCAAGGCCCGTTTAGCTTGGCCAGATACCGCTAAAGGCGTATCCATTATCGGCGTCGTGCTCTTGCACGTCACGCTGGTGGTTCCGGAAGGTGAGCTAACGTGGTTGGCTGACCTAAACGTGTGGCTGGACCCGCTCCGCCTACCCTTGTTTTTCCTCGTATCCGGCTATTTCTCTACCAAGATTTTTCGCTATTCTTTCAGCGAGCTTTTTACGCGCCGCCTCTGGTTTTTCCTCGTCCCATACACGGTGTGGATGACCGTTGAACTGTGGACTAAGCGCATCGAGTACCACTGGGTATTTGGCGATCCTTATCTGCAGCTTTCTGATCTGCTTTATAACCTGCTGTTGGGCCATACCATGGCGTGGTTCATTCACGCGCTTATCTTTTTCAATATATTTTTGTGGGCCGTGCGCAGGTTGCCGGCGTGGGCGGGCATAAGTCTGAGCTTTGCGCCGTTGCTGTTTATAGCTTGGCAGGATCATTACTACTTTATTGGCAAGGCAATCATGTTTTTGCCCATCTTCGTCGGTGCGGCCTATCTGCGCGGGCCTATTACGCGGTTTGCCGACGCCGCCGAAGCACCCTTCAAAGGCACCTTCCGCAAGGGCTCTATGTGGGCTTATGGCACGGCGATCATCAGCTACATCGCGGGCCTATCCTTGCGGCAAACCTGGGATGCCGTCGAAGGCGAGGTAGCAGTGCAGTGGCCACTGCCAGGCGGGGACATGCTTGGCCGAGGCGATCTCAACCTGCTTATCCGTTTTGCAGAGCAGACGCTTGAAACCCCAGCGGGCATCGTTGGTGCTGTCCTTATTAGCCATATTCCGGCTCTGTCCACTTTTGTAAAGTTCGTGGGCCGGCATACCCTGCCCATTTACTTGGCCCACCCAATCGGCATGACGCTGGGGTACGGCTTCTTCATGGCCCACCGCGATTATGCGGTGAGCCTTGCTGGCCAGTGGCCGATGGAAAATACCTGGTTCTGGATCGGAATGTGCTTCTTCTACTCCGCTGCGGCATCGGTAGCGCTCTGGGCCCTAGGGAAGGTTCCTATCCTTGGCTGGACGCTGGTTCCGCCGCGGATTGATAAGCGCCGGCCCGTCGTAGAGCCAATGGTAGCGAGCAAAGAACCAGCAGAGCGGTAACGATGGCGTAGTCGTTGCCCACGATGTGCTGCCACCATGCCCAGTTCAGCTCTTGGTCATTGGCATGAGGGACGAGCCAGTGACCGCGGGCCAAAAGCGCCAGCCATGTCAGCGCAGCGAGTGCCCAGTGGCGCTGCGCCACTAGCAGCACGCCCGCCAATACCAGCCAGGTGAAGTGATGCGACCATGACACGGGCGAGCACAGGAGCGATACTGAAGCGGCCAGCAGCATGAGTACCGCCTGATTCTCGTGGGAGAGGCGCTCCATGGCAAACCACACGATGGCAACGACGAGGACAATGGCTACAAGCCACAGCTTTTCAGCGTGTTCAGGGGCTAGGCGGCTAAAGAAACCGCGCAGAGATTGGTTGGAGCTATAGGCAAGTCCACCGATGCGGTTGGAATCGCGCAGCGTTTCGCTCCAGTACTGGATGGAGCTATGTGGATTGCAGGCGAAGGCGATGAGCCCAGCTGCCAGAAAAGAACCGAGAGCGGCGAAAAATGCGCGCCATTCGCGGCGGACGAAAAATACGGCAAGGAATACCGCAGGGGTGAGCTTGATCGCCATAGCGATACCGGTAAGCACGCCTCTGCCGCGTCCGGGGCGCAGCCAGAGAATATCGACCACTACGAGTGCAGTGAGCAGGATGTTGACCTGCCCGAAGCTAAAGGTCTCCGTAATCGGTTCAGTAAGCATCGCCGCTAGAAGCGCCCAGCCTGCCCAGCCCGGGCAGCCAAAGGAGCGCAGCACCAGGGCAACGCAGACCCAGAGAGCAAGAAAGGAGGCGACAGATACGAGGATGCTCGCGGCGGTGAGGGGAATCCAGCTCAGTGGGGCAAAGAGCAACGCCGCAAAGGGCGGATAGGTGAAGGGAAGAGAGACATCGCGATTGCTGCCAACGAGGTAGTCCTTGGTGTAGAGGTCGCTGCCAAACCCGGCCCCACCCTCACGGTAAACATCGAGGTCAATGTGGTAGTAGGTGGAGAAATCGCCGGAGAAAAGCGACGGGATATCGATGAGCCACCAAAGGGCCACGAGGGCAGATAGGCACAAGGGCAAAGCAGTAAACCACAAAGATTTCTTCACGCCAGAAGTGTACAACCGTCTCTTTAAGGGGCCAATTTATCGCTGCAGATTAGGCGGCGCTAGGCTTGGGAGACGTGCGCTACTTCTATGACACCGAATTTATCGAAGATGGACAAACCATTGAATTGGTCTCCATCGGCATCGTCGGTGAGAATGGCAGCGAATACTACGCTGTGTCTACGGATTTTGATCCGTCCAAGGCCAATTCTTGGGTCAAAGACAATGTATTGGCCAAATTGCCCAGCCCGCGGGACCCAGTGTGGAAACCTCTAGAGACGATTCGCACGGAGGTCTTCGAGTTCCTGACCCAGAGCTCAACTCCGGTAGAGCTGTGGGCATGGGTGGGCGCTTATGATCATGTGGTTTTGGCGCAGCTGTGGGGCGATATGGCCGGATTACCTAGGCGCATGCCACGTTATACCCGCGAGCTGAAGCAGTATTGGGAGTTTGCGGGACGTCCGAGCTTGCCGGCCGTGCCTAAGGGCAATCACGATGCGCTTGTCGACGCCCGTCATAACCTCGCCAAGTTCCGTGCCTGCGCCCAGGTGCTTCCGCTGTCTAAGGGTAATAGAATTAATATCTAGGATTTAACTAACGCGCGATAGGCTATTGATGGTTAAATAGCAGTGTGAGTTGGACAGTAGATATTCCGCAAGGCGTTCTGCCAGACCTCCCGCCATTGCCTGCCGGGATTAACGAGGTCTTCCAGGACGTCATCAAGCGTGACGCAAAGCAGCAGCCTAGCTGGGATACTTCCCAGGCCGATAACGTGCGCAAGATTCTCGAGTCCGTGCCGCCCATTGTGGTCGCGCCAGAGATCGAGGCGCTCAAGAAGAAGCTGGCAGACGTTGCCTTGGGCAACGCCTTTTTGCTGCAGGGTGGCGATTGCGCGGAAACCTTTGAGTCCAATACTGAGCCGCATATCCGTGGCAATGTGAAAACGCTGCTGCAAATGGCCGTGGTGTTGACCTACGGCGCATCCGTTCCCGTGGTAAAACTCGGCCGCATCGCCGGTCAGTACGCCAAGCCGCGTTCCTCCGATACGGATTCCAATGGTTTGCTGAATTACCGCGGTGACATTGTCAATGCCGTGGAGCCGACCGATGAGGCTCGTCGCCACGACCCGGCCCGAATGATCCGTGCTTACGCGAACTCTTCGGCGGCAATGAACCTCGTGCGTTCTTTGACCTCTTCTGGTACTGCGGATCTTTACCGTCTGCATGAGTGGAACCGCGAGTTCGTGCGCAAGTCCCGCGCGGGTGCCCGCTACCAGGACTTGGCCCGGGAGATTGAAAACGGCTTGAACTTCATGAATGCCTGTGGCGTGCACGATGACACCCTGCGCTCGGCCGATATCTACTGCTCGCATGAGGCATTGCTGAAGGACTACGAGCGCTCCATGCTGCGCTTGGGCCAGGACAATAACGGCGATACCAAGCTCTACGATCTCTCTGCGCACCAGGTATGGATTGGTGAGCGCACTCGTGGCATCGAAGATTTCCACGTGAACTTTGCGGCGATGATTGGTAACCCAGTGGGCATCAAGCTGGGACCGGGCGTCACCCCGGAGCAGGCCGTGGAATACGCGGAAAGGCTGGACCCGAATCGCGAGCCGGGGCGCCTAACCATGATCTCGCGCATGGGCCACGATAAGGTGCGCACAGTCCTGCCTAGCATTGTGAAGGCGGTGGAAGACTCCGGCCACAAAGTGGTATGGCAGTCCGACCCGATGCACGGCAATACCTTCACCGCTTCTAATGGCTACAAGACTCGCCACTTTGACAAGATCGTGGATGAGGTCCAAGGCTTCTTCGAGGTTCACCGTGAACTGGGTACCCACCCAGGTGGCGTACACCTTGAGTTCACCGGTGAAGACGTCACCGAGTGCTTGGGCGGCGCCGAGGACATTACCGACGTGGATCTGCCAGGCCGCTACGAGTCGGCTGTGGATCCTCGCCTTAATACGCAGCAGTCGCTCGAGCTGTCCTTCCTTATCGCGGAGATGCTACGTAACTAAATCCATAGGTTCGGCGTCATGCCGTAGAGCGAGGAGCCGAACCACCACCCGCCGATAGCCACTGTGCCCACCGCAATCGCGACCACTACTAAGTACAGCACTAGTGACAGCGGATTGCGGTTGGTCAGCGGACGCTCGGCGGGCTCTTCATGCGCGCTGTGGACCGACTGCTCGGGGGCAGGAGCAGGTACCGGTGCAGGCGCAGAGGCAGCTGCCGGCGCGAATGGTTCGCGTGGTGGCTCGGTCGCAGAATACGGCTGTGCCTGGGGGCGTGACAATGATTGCGGCTCCGGTTCTGGAGCGGGCTCTGCCTGTGGCAAATCCAGTTTGGTCTCAAAGCTTAGGCGTTGCGGCGGGATGACTTCTGTCGGACCGCCGTCGAGATGCTCCGTTTCGCCCTGTGGAATGCTGCGGGTGGGCTCGAAAATTTCCGTGGCTCCGGTGCCAGAAAAATCCGTGGGGGCTTGTGCCGTGCGCGCTGCAGCAGCGTTCCTCGGCACAGGAATGGTCACGTCCGGGAGATCGAGCTCCCGGCAGACATCATCGAGCGCCTCGAGGAATTCTCCGGCGTCAGCGAAGCGCTCGCGGGGAGCGCGGGCAGTGGCGGTGGCCACGAGGGCGTCGACAAGCTTGGGCACCCCAGAAATCCGCGAGGACGGCGCGGGGACGTCAGAATCCAAGCGGGCCGTGGCATGGGCCAGGGGAGTATCCCCCGAGAATGGAACGGTGCCGGTAAGAAGCTCGAAGAGGACAATGCCGGCTGAATATACATCCGAGGCCGGGGTAATTTCCTCACCTGTGACTTGCTCGGGCGCAAGGTAGGACACGGTGCCTACAATCATGTCTGTCGTGGCTTCGGCATTGGTGGCGCGCACCAGCCCAAAATCGCCCACCTTTACTCGGTGGTGCGAGGTAATAAGCACATTATCGGGTTTGATGTCGCGGTGGATGAGCCCGGTGGAATGCACCTCTTCCAAGCCGCGCAGAACATTGCGCAGGGTAGAGGCGGCCGCCTGCACCGGAAAGGGGCCGCCCTCGGCCAGTAGCTCGCGTAGCGTACCGCCATCGATGAGCTCCATGATGAGATAGATGGGCTCGCCGTCAGCGGAAAAATCGTGAATAGCCACGAGATTGGGATGCTGCAGGCGGGCCATGGCGCGAGCCTCGCGAGAAAAACGCTTGATAAAGACCGGGTCATCGGAATAGCGCTCGTCCATGACCTTGGCCGCGACCGCTCGTCCCAGCCGCATGTCCACGCAGCGATAGACGGTAGACATGCCACCGCGGGCAATGGGGCGATCGATCCGGTAACGATTCTCCAGAACGTCACCAATTTCCAACCTAGTCATACTTCCCAGTATGGCCGATCATCTAGCCCGCGTTAAAGTAGAGAACGTGACTAATCAAGAAAAATCCCTCGATTCCTTGCTCGCTAACGAAGAACTGCTCAGCATGCAGCAGGTGGCAGAAAAGCTAGACCTGCCCATTACACGCGCTTATGACCTGCTGCAGGACCGAAAGTTCATTGCCTGGGATTCCCCAGAAGGAAAGCGCGTACCGCTGGCCTTCTTTAACGACAAGGACGTCATTGCCAAGCATGTAACTGCCGCAATTACCGTGTTGACAGACGGCGGCTATAAGGACGACGAAATTTTCAGGCATCTCTTTACCGAGGATGACTCGCTGCCGGGCCGCCCGATCGATGCCCTGCACGGTCACCTTGCCCGCGAGGTTATTCGGCGCGCGCAGGCTGCCGCTTTTTAGGCACGCCTTCAAAGATCCACTGGGTGGCAAACCACACCACCACAATCATGCCGATGACCCAGAACCAGTTGTAGAGCTGGTGATTGCCATCGCCGGAGAAGGAGACGCCAATAAACAAGGCCACGCCGGTGGTGAATTTGATGAGCCAGAGCGGCGGCCGGAAGGTGCCCATCAGGGTGAAGATTGAGGCGTAGTACCACGGTAGGGTCACGGCATTGAAAACGAAGGCAACTTGGTATGCGGCCGCGGTCCCCATAATGGCGTCGCGGTTGTTCCTGCGGCAGAGCCACCATACTGTCACCAGCCCAATGAGCATGCAGCCCATTGCGATGCTACGCAGGACGGCCAAGATGGCGTTATAGGACGCATCCGGCATAAATATTTGTACCGCCGGGAAGATAACATCGGTGGCCAAGGTGGGACCTGCCAGCGGGTTAATCACCTTGGAATTGCCGCTTACCTGCGATAGCCAGCCCCACGATGTGCCGGAAACCCACGTGATGAGGGCTACTGCGGCGATGATTTCTGCCACTGCGGCGATGCCAGATAGCACAAAGACAGCAAGTTGTCGCCACTTACTGGAGCCCTTGGGGGCATAGTGGTGGAGCATCATCCATACGATAAACGGTGCCGCAATAACCGCAGTTGCCTTCATGGCCACGGCCGTGCCCACGAGGATGAGGGCGGCGTGGAAGCGCTTATGCAATGCCGCTAGCAGTCCGATCGATACGAGCCCCACCATGAGTGATTCATTATGCATGCCGCCGATAAGGTGCAAGATAATAACTGGATTAGCTACACCAAGCCACAGTGCTACCGCTGGATCCGCACTGAGTTTGCGGGCGATGCGGGGGATTGACCAAGCGATGGTAATAAACCCGAGCAGAGAAAGAATCTTATAGAGCACCACGCCTGCAGTGACGTTATCGCCTACCAGGCTGGTGACCAGTTCTCCTATCCACAGGTGAAGGGGACCATAAGGTGTGGTGGTATTGCGCCAATCTTGTGATACCTCAAGGAGGAAGGGTCCGGGGTTAACGGCGGCACCTTCGGTATACGGATCAAAGCCATCGCGCACCATAGCACCTTGCATGAGGTAGGAATACACATCGCGTGAGGCCAATGGCCCGGCTAATAAAAGGGGAGCTACCCAGGCGATGAGGATGCGCTGGATGTCACGCAAGCCGCCCTCGGGCAGAGGATTTTTGAGCTGCGGGCGAATGATGGTGCGCCCAGCTAGCACCCACGCCGCGGCTAAGAGGAAAATACCCACCCAGTACAGCGCGAGGCCGAGATTGCGCCCATGCCCATAGGACAAGAATCCGATATTTAAGGCTTCGAGGAGTCCTCCACGGTTGCGGGTGGCGCCGCCAGAGAAGGACGCGAGCAGCAAAATGCAGGAGGCAGATAGCCCTAGCGGCAGCGCGCGCGGAATGGGAAAAGAGTACGTCTTTGCCACGGCACAACCTACTTGCGGCGAGCAGTAGCCTTGATAGCCAACTGCTCTAGGGTTTCGGTGACTGTGGGATCCACCTTCGCGGCGTGCAGGTGCTGCAGGCCCGATTGCGTTAGGGAATCGATGCGGCGCTCAATTTCTTCTGGTGCGCCCGAATCAGCGATGATCTGAGCCAGGCGCGATAGCTCCTGGGGATCTGAGGTGTGGCCAACGAGCTTGCGCAAGGTAGCAGCAGCGTGTGGATCGGACTCATCCGCGCGCTGGAGCGCTAGCGCTAAAAGTTCGGTTCGCTTGCCTTCGCGCAGATCATCACCGGCAGGTTTGCCGGTCACCGCGGGATCGCCAAAAACACCCAGCTGATCGTCGCGCAACTGGTAGGCAATGCCTATATCGTGCCCATAGCCGCGGAAGGCCGCGATAAGTTCCTCGCTCGCACCGGCGATGGCGGCGCCCAAGTGCAGCGGGCGTTCAATGGTATAAGCGGCCGTCTTATAGCGGTTGACGGAATTGGCAAGCTCTACTGATTCGGACCCTGCTGCCTCCAAAGAGATGTCCAAGAGCTGTCCACCGATAACCTCAGTGCGCATGCCGCGCCACGGGCTGCGGGCACGGTGCAGAGCGGCCGCACTCAGGCCGGAATCTTGGAACATGTCTTCTGCATAAACAAGCGCTAAATCACCCACCAAGATTGCTACGGAGGTGCCGAAGAATTCTGGATCCCCCAAGTATTCCGATTCGCGGTGTAGCTTTTCGACGCCCCGGTGCACCGTAGGATTGCCGCGACGGGTATTTGAAGCATCGATAATGTCATCGTGGATAAGAGCGCAGGCCTGGATAAATTCCAAAGAGGCGGCCGCGCGGAGCATAGCCGTGGGATCTTCTTCTCCTCGACCTGCAGCAAGGTAGCCCGCCCAAGCATAGGTAGGGCGCACTCGCTTGCCGCCGTCAAGCACGAAGGATTCCAAAAAGCTCACGGCCTTGGTTACCGGGGCACCAATTTCCGCCACCTGCTCTCGGCGTTGATCAAGGAAGGTGGCGAGTTCCTCGCGCACTGCACCGGGGATTTCCGCAAGCTCAGGAATATTCTGCATAGTCACACCCCACACGATACCGGCTAGGCTGCGCAAGAAATAACAGAGGTTTACAGCGGCAGGCTCGCGCCCAATATGGCAAAGGGGCGGGCATCGGCGGGGTAGAGATGATCACGGAGTACATCGAAGAAGCCGGCGGCTCTATAGAGACGGAAGGCACCGTTATCCTCGTTCGGCACCTCGGGTGTGGACAACAGTGCGTAGCGCGCCGGGGCATTCCATAGCAATCCCTCTAATAGTTTTCTGCCTAGGCCGTGCCCCTGGTACTGCGGCAAGACGTGAATCTCTGCCAACTCAAAGTAGTTGCGCACAATGTCCCATTGCTCTTCGGTGGGCCCGCCTTGTAGTCGGAGCCCCCGGCGAAGCTCAGCGTCCCACCAGCTATCTGGGGAGCCTAAGAACCCATAGGCCACGCCGACGATGCCATTGTCATGGGTGACAATCTGCGCGCTGAATCCGGGGCGGGTCACGTCATTTCGCCAGCTTGAGATGCGGCTATGCAAGATCGCGGGATTGTAGTGCATTGCCTCGATGTAGATTTCCACCAACTGCGGGGCTAGCAGGGAGAATTCCGGCGGGGTTAGGCGGCGAATTTCAAAGCTCACACTTCCTATGACACCAGATGTCTGTAGCGGAAGGAAAGCGAGGCCCACTTTGTTCTTTGAAAGTCACAAGAGCGAATCGAACAAGAGGGCTGCAGTTAACTTGTGGCCTGCAATTAGCGTTGATCGAATCGAACACGTGAACTATTCTTAACAGTGAAATGTCTGGCGGCTTGCTTAGGGTCGGGGACAGTTCAACGACGTTATTTATTTAGCTAAGGACAAAACAATGGCACAGATTATTTCGGCAACGCGTACTCGTTCTCTTGGGCGAGAAAGTGGCAAGCGGGCACGATTTCTCTTCCAAGCACGAGAATTATTAGACGCTGCGCGCGGTTATGCGGCTGAGGGGCGATTCGATCAAGCCTTAGAGGTGGCGTACCAATCGGCTCTACGTACTGCTGGCGCACGAGTAGCTGTATCTGTAGTGGCTCGGCGCCGCCGCCTTCCCTCCAGTGCATGGGATCGGTTAGCGCTCGTTGGTGTGGAAGACAAGCGGTGGGCTGAATCCTTTAAGGGATATTCGCGGACTCGTGCGCGCGTGTCTTCGGGGCTGGATGAAGCGCCGAGCGAGGAATATGTTTATGGCCTCATGCAGCATGCCGCACAATTTTTGGATGAAAGTGAGGCAGCGACTACTTTCGGCTCTTTTGCTGCGTAGTCACTCCGTGGGGGCGCTCACTACCTTTTGGGGAACATACTGATTATTCTGGGCGTTAGTATAGATAGAACTATTACCGCCCGAAGCTCAATCCCTAGTTGGAGGAACAGTGTCTCTTTCCGAGCAGGAGCAGCGCACGCTCCGTGAAATTGAGGAATCGTTACTTGCTGACGATCCTAAGTTTGGCGCTTCCGTTTCTGAGCCTACGTCGTTCGGCGGATCTGGCGGTGCGGTAACCCTCCGAGGTGTAGCGCTCGTCGTCGTTGGGCTGTGCATGCTTGTTGGTGGAGTTGCTCTCGCGCAGCAAAGCCTGTGGTTTATTGCGCTTTCTATCGCGGGCTTTTTGGTGATGTTTGCCGCTGGTGTGTGGATGCTGCGTGGAGACAGTTCCGGTCACTCTGTACAGAGTCATTACTCCGGTGCCCGTGCAAAGAAGCCCGCGTCTCGCAGTGGTGGAGTCAGCGGCAAGTTGGAGGAAAACTTCCGTCGCCGCTTTGAGGAGCGTTAACGCTTTATTGATGTGGTTCACCCCGGTTGGCCCAGTGAGGGCCAACCGGGGATTTTTGTGCCGCGCCAAAATTCCCCACTTTGCCCCACGGAAGGGGTGCTAGGCGGGAACTGGTGGGGTAACTATCCCGTGGGCTTAGTTAAAAGTCCTCGATAACACAGTATATGGGGTTGGTGTGTGGATTGAGGCTCATTATGTTGGTGTTGCGGGTGGGGTGAGTGGGGTGATTGTAGTGGGCTGTCAAGGCCTTTCGTGGGATTTCTTCCCACTGGAAAAACCATTATCTAGCTGCGAGTAATCGAGAGCAATCCGAGGGACACGCCGCTTTAAGTGGGTTAGGTGGGAGAAAGTGGGGTAGAGTGGGGCGCAGCGGAGGAAAGAGGGGCTCAAGGGTCTCGATTCTGAAGTAAGAGAATCCGGAGTTTTCGAGTAAGGAAGGTGGACGCCGGGATGTTTCTCGGAACCTACACTCCGAAGCTCGATGACAAGGGACGTCTTACGCTTCCGGCAAAGTTTCGCGATGAACTCGCGGGTGGCCTCATGGTCACCAAGGGGCAGGACCACTCGCTGGCCGTGTACCCGCGGGAGGAATTTGCGGCACGCGCACGGAAGGCTGCGGCGGTTTCTCGAACCAACCCAGAAGCACGTGCTTTTATCCGTAACTTGGCAGCAAGTGCGGACGAACAACGGCCGGACGGGCATGGGCGCATTACGTTGTCCGCGGGACATCGGGAATATGCCAACTTGTCCAAGGAGTGCGTTGTGGTTGGCTCTGTGGACTTTCTCGAAATTTGGGACGCAGCCGCGTGGGCTGAGTACCAGTCGCAAACTGAAGATGCTTATTCGGCAGCAGATGCCGATGACGTACTGGCGGGCTTGCTCTAAGCCTGTACAAGAGTGCGTGTAAGGACTCTGTCTGAGGCGGATGATTCTGGTGTACTTCCCCGATATCAGAAACCTGCCTCGGACAGGGCCCTATACGCACTCGCATGCTTTCCACCACTGGAAGTCAGGAATTTGAGAAAGGGGGTTGCGGGGAGACATGGCTACCAAAGACCTAAATTATGATGTGACCGAAAACCACGGCCACGTGCCAGTCATGCGCGAGCGCATGGCCGATCTCCTTCGCCCCCAAGTTGAAGCGGCGGGGGATAAGGCCGTGCTTGTTGACGCCACTCTGGGCGCCGGCGGTCACACTCGCTACTTCCTGGAATCTTTCCCCGAGGCGCGAGTCATTGGCGTTGACCGCGATAAGCAGGCGTTGCGCAATGCATCCGAACGTCTTGCGCCCTACGGCGATCGCTTCGTCGGCGTTAACGCACGATTCGATGAGCTGGGCAGCGCCATCGCGGAAGGTGACGGCGACATCTTTGATTCGGCCCGCACCGTAGGCATTGCCGGCGCTCTCTTTGATCTTGGTGTTTCCTCGATGCAGCTAGACCAAGCTGACCGCGGGTTCGCTTATAAGGCGGATGCGCCGCTAGATATGCGCATGGATCCTTCGCAGGGGATTACTGCGGCGGATGTACTCAATACCTATTCGCACGGTGGCTTAGCGCGGGTCCTCAAGACCTATGGCGATGAGCGCTTCGCTGGGAAAATTGCCTCCGCCGTGTTGAGAGAGCGCGACAAGGAGCCTTTCGTCAACTCCGCGCGGCTCGTTGAGCTACTTTATGATGTCATTCCCGCTGCGACCCGCCGTACCGGAGGGCACCCCGCCAAGCGCACCTTCCAGGCGCTGCGGGTTGAGGTCAATCGCGAGTTGGAAGCTATCGAAAATGTCCTGCCGGTCATAACCCAGGCGCTATCGGAAGGCGGCCGTGCCGTATTCATGAGCTACCAATCTTTGGAAGACCGCATCGTTAAAGCAGCCTTCAAAGAACTGACCACTTCCAAGACGCCGGCTGGGTTGCCGATGGATCTGCCGGGCACCGCGCCGAAGTTCAAGATTGTTACGCGCGGGGCGGAAAAGGCCTCTGAAGAGGAAATCGCAGAAAATTCGCGAGCCGCGTCGGTACGTGTTCGTGCCATCGAAAGACTCGAGGGAATGCCAGAATTTCTACCGTCGGGAGGCAGGCAATGAGCACCATCCCACGCCGCAACCACCTAAAGACTGACAGCCGCGATAGAGAGGCCACTCGCACCATGGGCGCCAGCCGAGACTTCACCACCGGAATCGATACCGGAGCCCCGACGGCGCTGCGCGAGCGTCCCAGCACTAAGCGTGCCCCGAGCCGCACTCGGGTACCGCACCGCAGCACGAAGCGCCTGGGTTCGAAGCAGGTAGTGAGCTTCCGTGGCCGTCAGCTGCAGCCGCAGACGAAGAAGAACGGGCTCCTTACCCGGTTGGGCGTCATTTCCCTTACGCTGCTTATCGTCGGTGTGGCCTTGGCCATGTGGCTGTCCGGTCTGTCTACCAAGCAAACCTTTGCCATCCAGCAGCTGACCGTGCAGGATTCCCAACTGGATAACCAGATTGAGACCCTCAACCGCGATGCAGAGAATCTCAGCTCTTCTGCTGATATTGCGCGCCGCGCGGACGAAATGGGAATGGCTATTCCTAAGCAGCCGGGCATTGCGGAAGTTGGCGGCGATGGAAAGATCGTCGACAAGCGCGAAGGCACCCCGGATACTGAAAAGCTCATTGATGTCAACGGTGAACCAATCCGCCCGGGCCAGGCTTCCAGCGACCCAAAGGATACGGAGGGGATGTCGGATTCCCTCAATGCCGTGCCACAGGGACAGCAGCGCACCAGCAATGGTGGCGATGCCGACCGTAAATCGGATCGTGAGACCGGCGCTGCTGGTGCTGTCCAAGACAATGCGCGACCCAATCTTCCAGCCCGTGCGCCGTATGCCAGCCGCGCCGAATAGCTAGGGAAGAATTAACGGTGAAAAAGATGATGCTCGCGCGTGGTGGCGCGGGCATTCTCACTTTTGTAGGGCACAATCAATACACGCAAGAAATTGTGGCGGAAATAGGGAAGGTGACACTGGACTGTGACTACGCCAAGTAAGGCTAGGCGCCGCCCGCGCCGCTCTGCCAGCTCCGCGGTGCCGCAAAAGAAAATGATGCGCAAACGCCTGCGTATCATCGTATCCGTGGTGCTCGTGGCGATGGTCGTCCTCGCTGGCCGCTTAGCCTGGGTACAGCTTGTGTGGGGCCCAGACCTTTCCGCCAAAGCCGTCACCCAGCGTGAGCGCGTCTATATTGAGCCGGCCCGTAGGGGAGAGATCTTAGACCGCGATGGCCAGCGCTTGGCCTACACGATGAAGTCTCGTTCCTTGACCGTCTCACCGACCCGACTGCGCGATGAGCTAAAAGACAAGGCCGAGATCGAGGCCCAAAAAGATGGCTCGACGGAGGGCATGGATGATAAGAAGCTGGATAGCTTTCTCACCAAGAAGATGGAGCAGACCCTCAAGGACATGTCTGAGGGAATCCCGAAGCTGATTGAGGATTCCGGCGCCTCGACCTCCAAGGTGGATAAGGACGACATCCTCAATAAGCTCAAAGCCGATACCCAGTATGAGGTACTGGTGCGCAATGTCGATCCGGATGTTGCCGTAGAGATCGCCAATAAGTACCACGGAGTGGCAGCGGACCGCCAAGACATCCGCCAATACCCCAACGGCGCCATTGGTGAAAACGTTGTGGGCAAAGTGTCGATGGATGGCCATGGACAGTTCGGTTTCGAGGCCGCGCGCGATACGGAACTTACTGGCATTGACGGCCAGTCCACCGAGGACGTATCCGCAGATGGCCAGGTGATCCCGGGCACGCTGCGTGACGTCGTAGATACCGTTGATGGTCGCGACGTCACCCTCACTTTGGATCTGGACCTGCAGACCTACGTTCAGCAAAAGCTGGAAAAGGCTAAGGCCAACTCCAAGGCTTCCGGTGCAGAAGCAGTGGTCCTCGATGCTGCAACCGGCCAGGTCCTAGCCATGGCAAATACGGATACAGTGGATCCCAATAAGAATGTTGAGGATCAGCTCGATGAAGGCAAGGACTTTGAAAACCGCAGCGTCTCCCATCCATATGAGCCGGGTTCTGTAGCGAAGGTGGTTACCGCGGCTGCCGCACTGCAGGAGGGTGTGACCACTCCGGATGAGGTGCACCAGGTCCCCGGTTCCATCGATATGGCGGGCGTGACGGTGAATGATGCGTGGGAACACGGTACCGAGCCGTATACCACCACCGGCATCTTTGGTAAATCCTCTAACGTTGGCACCTTGATGATCGCCGATAAATTGGGCCAAGAAAAGTACGCCGATTACCTAAAGAAGTTTGGGTTGGGCAATACCACGGGCGTTGAGCTGCCGAACGAATCGGCCGGCAGCGTCCCGGATCTAGAGCAATGGTCCGGCGGCACCTTCGCCAACCTGCCCATTGGCCAAGGCCAGTCGTGGACCACCTTGCAGATGGCGAGTGTGTATCAAACACTGGCAAATGGCGGCGAGCGCATCGAGCCGCGCATCATTGATTCTGTGAAGGGGCCAGACGGTAAGGACGAAAAGCTGGAGGAACCGAAAAAGACTCAGGTGCTAAGCCCTGAAACCGCCAAGACAACGGTGGATATGTTCCGCGCCGTCTTCCAAGACGATGACGCCGGCCTGCAAAATGGCACGGCCGGTAATGCGCAGCTCAAGGGCTATCAGCTCTCCGGCAAAACCGGTACGGCTCAAAAAGTCGATCCGAATACCGGGGCGTATTCGAATTCCGCCTATTGGATCACCTTCGCCGGTATTGCCCCGGCCGATGATCCGCGCTTCGTCGTTGCCGTCATGTTGGATGAACCCAAAACCGGCGTGGAGGACAATGGAGGCGGCGGCCAATCGGCAGCGCCGATTTTCCGCGACATCGCCTCGTGGCTGCTTAACCGTGACAATATTCCGACTTCGAAACCAGCACCGCGGCTGACCCTGCGGGCACAATAGGAGCTTAGTATGACCGTTTCTTTGGATACTCTCGCCCAGCTTTCTGGTGGGCGCGTCATTGGTGATGCCTCCGTGGAGGTCTCCGCGTGCGGGCTGGATTCTTCCCAGCTGCCTGAGGGCGCGCTTTTCGCCGCCCTGCCGGGCACACGTGCACACGGCGCGCAGTTCGCCCGCGATACTAAGGCTGCAGCTGTGCTTACCGACGCCGCCGGGCTCGACCTGCTTACCGAGGCCCAAGAGACCCGCCCCATTGTGGTGGTGGACGATATTCGTGCCGTGCTCGGACCCATTTCCGCCGAGATTTATGGCCACCCCACCCGCGACCTGACGGTTATCGGCGTTACCGGAACTTCCGGCAAGACCACCACCAGTTACCTGCTGGAGGCCGGCCTGCTCCACACCGGGCATTCCGTGGGCCTAATCGGGACCACCGGTACTCGAATCAACCGCGATCCGGTCCCCACCTCGCTCACCACGCCTGAGGCGCCGACCCTGCAAGAGCTTTTCGCGCGCATGAAGAACGAGGGCGTTACCCATGTGGTGATGGAAGTGTCCTCGCATGCGCTGGAGTTGGGACGCGTGCGCGGAACTCGGTTTGCGGTAGGCGGGTTTACGAACCTGAGCCAGGACCACCTCGATTTTCACCCCACCATGGAGGACTATTTCCAAGCTAAGGCGAAGCTTTTCGCTGGGGAACAGGCGGCGGAGCGGGCCGTCCTCTGCATCGATGATGAGTGGGGCGAGCGCATGCGCGGCGTCGCCAAGGGCGCGGGCCACAAAGTGACTACGGTTGCCACCCAAGGCGCTTCGGCCACGATAAGCGCACGCCAAACCGCCACTGAGGCCACCGGTGCCCAGGAGGTAGCCCTGAATTATGACGGTGCCGATTTCACCTTCCGGCTACCGCTGCCTGGCGAGTTCAATATCGCCAATGCTTGCTTGGCGCTCGGCATGGCCGCCGCGGTAGGAGAGGATCCGGCGGAGTTTCTGTCGGGAGTGGAGAAGGTCGCAGTCCCTGGCCGTATGGAGCGCATCGACCGCGGCCAAGACTTTGTGGCCGTGGTGGACTACGCGCATAAGCCAGCGGCCATCGCTGCGGTGCTCGACACCTTGCGCGGCCAACTGGAGGGAACCAAGGGCCGCGTCGGCATTGTCGTCGGAGCCGGCGGAGACCGTGATAGCTCTAAGCGCCCCATCATGGGCGCAGCCGCAGCCAGCCGCGCTGACCTTACCGTGGTTACCGATGACAACCCGCGCTCCGAGGACCCCGCCACCATTCGCGCGGCGGTTATGGCGGGTGCGCGTGAGGCCGCCCCGCAGGGCGATATCCGCGAGGTAGGCTCCCGCGCCCGTGCCATCGATGAGGTCGTCGATTGGGCCGAGCCGGGCGATGCCGTCATCGTCGTGGGCAAGGGCCACGAGGTGGGACAGCTCGTGAACGGAAAGACCTTGCATTTTGATGACCGCGAGGAAATGGCCCGCGCGATCGAGGAAAAGCTGGCCGGAACCCCGCACCGCGATACCCTTGGGGATGCGAAGGAGTAGACATGATTCCACTTTCTATTGCCGATATTGCCGAAATCACCGGGGGCAGCCTCGATTGCGTGTCTGACCCAGACCAGCGCGTTACCGGGTTCATCGAATTCGATTCCCGCAAGGTAACTAAGGGCGGGCTCTTCCTTGCCTTGCCCGGCGCCCGTGTGGATGGCCACGATTATGCAGAAAAGGCCATCGAGCAGGGCGCAGTGGCGGTGTTGGCGGCGCGGCCGGTGGGGGTTCCGGCGGTCGTCGTCAAGCCCCAAGGCCGCGTTACCGGTGATGCCGCCAACGCGGATATCTATGCCCATGACGAGGACGGCTCGGCCGCCGCGGTGGTGCAGGCGCTATCCGATATTGCGCGGGAGGTCACCCGCCGCCTGACCGCCGAGCAGGGCCTAGACATTGTCGGCGTGACTGGCTCGGCCGGTAAGACCTCCACCAAGGACCTACTGGCCACGATTTTCCGCGCTGAGGGTGACACCGTCGCTCCTCCCGGCTCCTTTAATAACGAGGTCGGCTTGCCGTATACCGCTTTGCGCTGCGATGAGCACACTCGCTTCTTGGTTGCCGAAATGTCTGCCCGCGGCATCGGTCATATCCGCCACTTGACCACCATTACTGCCCCTACCGTCGGCGTGGTACTCAATGTTGGTACCGCGCACTTGGGCGAGTTTGGCTCACGCGAGAATATTGCCCAGGCCAAAGGCGAGCTCGTTGAAGCCTTGCCCTCGGCCGCTGAAGGCGGCGTCGCCGTGCTCAATGCCGATGATCCCTTCGTCGCCGGCATGGCGCCGCGCACCTCGGCCAAGGTCGTCTACTACTCGGCCAATAAGCCGCCGGTTTCCGACGCCCAGTATTACGCCAGCGATATCCAGCTCGATGACGTCGCCCGCCCCTCGTTTGTGCTGCATGCGCCGGGAACAGACCCGCTTCCGGTAAAGCTGCAGGTCTTTGGCAAGCACCAGGTCTCTAACGCTTTGGCTGCGGCCGCGGCTGCTATCGAATCGGGCATGGACCCGCAGGTAGTAGCTAACGCGCTTTCCGGGCATCAGAATGCCTCGGAACACCGCATGGACGTGCGTACCCGCCGCGATGGAGTAACCACCATCGATGATTCCTATAACGCCAACCCCGATTCCATGCACGCGGCCATTGCCGCGCTGGCCTATACCTCGGCCGCCCGACCGGATGCCCGCGCCATCGCCGTGCTCGGTGAGATGGGCGAGCTCGGCGGAGAAGCAGTGGCCGCACACCGCGCATTGGGCGAGGTGCTTTCCAAGTACCACGTTGACCACCTCGTGGCCGTGGGAGACAACGATAATATGAGGGCCATGGTTGAGGCCGCACGGGCGCGGGGTATAAATACTACTATCAGCCCAGATGTTGACGCCGCTGCGGCGGCGGTCGAAGACATCGTCAGGGTAGCGCCTGCCGGCATCGAAGATTGGACGGGGCGCGAGGCCAAAGATGTAGTCCTCATCAAGTCATCGAATGCCCAGCGCCTGTGGCGCGTGGCAGAACAGCTCAATCGCCGTTAGTCCTCAGTACAAGGAGAAAGACCTCTAGCAATGACTCAGATCATTATCGCGGGCATCCTCAGCTTCCTCGTCGCGATCTTTACCACTCCCATGTTGGTCCGCTACTTTTCCGGGGTAGGCAAGGGGCAAGAAATTCGCGAGGACGGGCCGCAGCTGCACTTGCGCAAGCGCGGCACCCCCACCATGGGCGGTCTGGCGATTTTGCTGGCCATCACCGTGGCTTATCTCGTGGTGGGAATTTATGCCCGTGTGACCGGTAACGGTGGCTTTAGCCCCTCCGGTCTCTTGGTCTACTTCCTCACGATGGGGCTTGGCGGTCTGGGGTTTGCCGATGACTTCATCAAGCTGTTCAAAAAGCGCAACCTCGGCCTGAACAAGACCGCCAAGCTGGTAGGTCAGCTGGCGGTGGCGCTCATCTTCGGCATCCTGGCGCTGCAGTTCCCAGATGCACACGGATTGACCCCAGCGTCTACCAATCTTTCCTTCGTTCGCGATTTTGAAACCTTCGACATCGCCGTGGGCGGCGCCATCATCGGCACCATTGTTTTTCTGGTCTTTCTCTATCTACTCATTGCTGCGTGGTCGAACGCCGTGAACCTCACCGATGGACTCGACGGCTTGGCCGCAGGCACCACCGCGATGGTGATGGGCGCCTATGCACTGATTTCCTTCTGGCAGTTCCGTAACTCTTGCGCCGTGTCGCCAGCGGCGGGGTGCTATGAGGTTCGCGATCCGCTCGACTTGGCCGTACTGGCTGCCGCTGGCCTGGGCGGTTGCTTGGGCTTTTTGTGGTGGAATGCTGCACCGGCAAAGATCTTCATGGGCGATACCGGTTCGCTTGCACTTGGCGGCCTCGTCGCCGGCCTATCGGTGACCACTCGCACCGAACTGCTCATGATCATCATCGGCGCCATCTTCGTAATTGAGACGGTCTCCGTGGTTATCCAGATCATCGTCTTCCGAAGCACCGGAAAGCGTTTCTTCCGCATGGCGCCCATCCACCATCACTTTGAAAATGGTGGCTGGGCTGAGACCGCCGTGGTCACCCGCTTCTGGCTGCTAAGCGCCATGGCCGCTATTGCCGGCGTATGCATCTTCTACGGCGACTGGCTGTCTGCGGTTGGCTTTGCTTCCTAAGACTCACGCCTTTTTAGCTTTATCGAGGAAAGAGGAATAGAGATGACCGAGTTGCCATCCTCGTTGCGCGGGCGAGTGCTCGTGGCCGGGGCGGGAGTATCGGGACGCGGTTGCGTTGCAATGCTGGCAAGCCTCGGGGTGGATACCACCGTGGCAGATTCCAAGGAGACCGCGCTGGCGGAATTGGCGGAGGAATACGGGGTAGCAACCGTCTCCGTCGATTCTGCCGCCCAAGGCGATTTTGACCTTGTGGTTACTTCGCCGGGCTGGCGTCCCGATTCGCCCTTGTTGGTCGCCCTCCAGGACGCTGGGGTAGAGGTCATCGGTGACGTGGAGCTCGCGTATCGCCTGGATCGTGCGGGCGTCTTCGGTGCGCCGCGTACCTGGCTGGTAGTTACCGGAACCAACGGCAAAACCACGACTACCGGTATGTTGGCCCAGATTATGCAGGCAGATGCAGAGCGCACCGGCAAGCGCGCACTGGCGGTGGGCAATATCGGCGTTTCGCTTTTCGACGCCCTCACTGCCACCCCCCGCGTCGACGTTCTCTGCGCCGAGCTATCTTCTTTCCAGTTGCATTGGTCCAGCCATGTGCGCCCGGATGTGGGCGTGCTACTGAATTTGGCTGATGACCACCTGGATTGGCACGGATCGTTTGATGCCTATGCCCGCGCGAAGGCCAAGGTGCTCTCCGGTGAAGTCGCTGTGGTGGGCAAGGATGACGCCGAGGCGGTCCACTACGCCGCGGATACCGCAGACCTCTTCGGCTTTACTGCTGCTGAACCTATACAGGGAGAGGTGGGCGTAAGTGCCGGCCGTCTTGTCTCGCGGCTTAGCGAGAAGCGCGAGGATCTCGCGTCCGCAGAGGGCATTGAGCCCGCCGGTCTGGCAGGAGTTCTAGACGCTGCGGCCGCAGCCAGCGTCGCGCGTCTGGCAGGCGCCACCCCAGAGTCCATTGCGCAGGGGCTGGCCGCATATACCGTCGCCGGGCACCGCGGCGCTGTGGTCCATGAGCATTCCGGCATCACGTTCATCGATAATTCCAAGGCCACCAACCCGCATGCGGCGGATGCGGCGCTCAAGGGGCTCAATTCCGTGGTCTGGATTGCCGGCGGGCAGTTGAAAGGTGCGGAGGTGGACGGGCTCGTCGCCAAGCACGCCGCCCACATCAAAGCCGCGGTAGTCCTGGGCGTGGATAGGGAAGCGGTTGCCCGGGCCCTCGCCGCCCACGCGCCGCATGCCCCGGTGGACATCATCGAAACGCAGGAGCCTTTCGCAGCCATGAATGCTGCGGTGGAGGCTGCACTGCAACACGCCGACGCCGGGGATACCGTTCTTTTGGCGCCGGCTGCGGCATCGTTAGACATGTATACCGGCATGGCTCAACGCGGTGATGTATTCGCCGCGGCCGCGCGGGAGCTTACCCGCAACTAGAGCTATAGATTTAAGGATCAGGAGAACATATGACGGCCACCTCCCAGCAGCGCCCGCGCTCCAAGAGTTTTGGCGACCGCGTTCGCGAGCTGCGCGAGCGAGCCCGCCAGGAAGCAGGCCTTGATTACCAGCTGCTGCGCTTTATCATCTTCTTCCTCGTGGGCATCGGCGTGCTCATGGTCTTTTCTTCCTCCATGGCTACTTCCCTAACCGAGGACGGCGGAGTATGGAACCAGGCATTGCGCCAGTGCGTGATGGTGTTCTTGGGTCTCGTTGCCTTTTGGTTTGGTCTCAAGGTGTCGCCGCATACCCTGCGCAAATGCGTGCCGTGGATTGTGGGCTTGTCCATCATTTTGCTCATCGCCGTGCTGATCCCTGGCGTCGGCACCGGCCGCGAGGAGGTAGGTTCCCAGTCCTGGATTTACTTGGGACCGTTCTCCCTGCAGCCCTCGGAGCTTGCCCGCGTCGCCGTAGGCATGTTTGGTGCGACCGTATTGGCGGATAAGGAGCACAAATCCATGAAGGTGACGGATCCCTTCATGATGTACTCCCTCATCGCCGGCGTTATGTTCTTGCTCATCGTCTTTCAGGGCGATTTGGGTATGGCTTTGTCCTTTGCCCTCGTGGTTGTCTTCACCCTGATTTTCGCGGGCGTCGACTGGCGGGTCCCCGCGACTATCGGCGTCGCAGCCGTGTGTGGTTTGCTGTTTATCTTCCTTTCCGGCGGCTTCCGCTCCAACCGCTTCCACACCTATTTTGACGCCCTAGTGGGCAATATCTCCGATACTCAAGGTACGGGTTTCCAGTCCTATCAGGGCTTTCTCTCGCTTGCCGACGGCGGCTTCTGGGGCGTTGGCATCGGCCAATCCCGTGCCAAGTGGTTCTACCTGCCCGAGGCAAAAAATGACTTTATTTTCGCCATCGTGGGTGAGGAACTCGGCTGGTGGGGCGGTGCGCTCGTCATCGTGCTATTCGCCGCGTTGGGCTATGTCGGCCTGCGCACCGCGATGCGCGCGCAGAACCAGTTCCAGTCCCTGCTCGCTGCCACGCTGACTATCGGTGTGGTCACGCAGGCCTTCGTGAATATTGGCTATGTCATTGGCCTGCTGCCGGTGACCGGTATTCAGCTGCCCATGATTTCTGCCGGCGGTACCGCGGCGATCATCACGATCGGCTCGATGGGCATCCTGTGCAACGTGGCGCGTCACGAGCCGATGCAAATTTCCGCCATGCAGAACTTTGGCCGCCCGCTGTTCGACCGCCTCTTGTTCATCGGCGAGCCGCAGCCGGTGCCGAAGCCGAAGAAAAAGCAGCAGGGCCGTCACGCTCGGCCGCAGGAGCCGCGGTCCCGCGTGCGCGAGGAGCGCTTTGGTCGCTCCGTGACCGGAAGCGGCCGCCGCTATCCGCGCGCCGAGCGCCGCTATCGATAGGTGGCGCTGGTAGCCTTTAGGCTATGAATTCCACGCCTATTTCCGTCGTCATCGCAGGTGGCGGCACCGCCGGACACATTGAACCCGCCCTCGCCGTAGGCGAAGCTTTGCGCGAGCGCCACGGCGCACGCATCACCGCCCTCGGTACCGAAAAGGGCCTCGAGCGCGATATCATTCCCGCCCGCGGCGTGGACCTTAGTCTGATTACCCCCGTGCCAATCCCGCGCAAGGTCAACGCGCAGCTCTTCAAGCTACCGTTTAACCTCTCTCGTGCGGTGGGGGAGGCCAAGCAGGTGCTCAAGGACGTCGAGGCGGATGTCGTCTTTGGTACCGGCGGCTACGTGGCCGGCCCGGCTTATATCGCTGCGCGTTCGCTCGGCATCCCGTTCTATGTTCTTGAAACCAATGCTTTGGCTGGAATGGCCAATAAGCTCGGCGTGAAGATGGGCGGCATTGGGCTCAACGCCCACCCGGATTCTGGCATGCCGGGCGAGGTCGTCGGCATTCCCGTTCGCCCGAGCCTAGCGGAGGACCCGAATGGCAACCTGGCCGCAGACGCGCGCACCAAGTGGAACTTGGCCGAACTTCCCACCGTCCTCATCACCGGTGGGTCCCAAGGCGCGGTCAGTATCAACCGCGCCGTCGCTGGAGCGGTAGAGGACCTCGCACAGGACTTCCAGCTCCTGCACGCCTATGGCAAGAAGAATGACCCGCCCGCAGAACACCCGAACTACGCCGCACTGCCGTATATCGAGGACATGGGCTCCGCCCTTGCGGTAGCCGACCTCGTCGTGTGCCGCTCCGGCGCGATGACCGTTGCCGAAGTATCCGCCGCAGGCCTGCCGGCCATCTACGTTCCGCTGCCGCACGGCAATGGCGAACAGGCGCTCAATTCCCGCGAAGTGGTCGAGGCAGGCGCCGCCATCCAGATTCCGGACGCGGAGCTGACCCCAGAGCGACTCATCTCTGAGGTGCGCGGCATTCTCGATGACCCGCAACGCCTCGAGTCGATGACGCACGCCGCCGCCCATGCCAGCGCCGGAGACGTGGCAAATACCATCGCAGACCGCATCGCCGCCCGCGTATCCGAGGCCGAAAACGCAGCTGGAAGGAAGGATAAGTAAATGACCGATCCCGCACACTACGATCTGCGCCGCGTCCACCTCATCGGCATTGGTGGTTCCGGAATGTCGGGGCTCGCGCGAATCCTCGCCGCTCGCGGCGGAGTGGTTACTGGTTCCGATGTCAAAGACTCCACCCCGGTTGAGGTGCTGCGCACCATGGGCGCCAAGGTCGCCATCGGCCATGCCGCGGAAAATCTGCGACTGTCAGGTGAGCTGCCCACCGTCGTAGTTACCTCATTTGCCGCCATCCCCCAAGACAACCCGGAGCTAGTAGCCGCAAAGGATAACGATATCCCGGTAATTCGCCGCTCCGATCTGCTCGCCGCCTTGATGGAAGGTCACCAGCAGGTGTTGCTGGCTGGCACCCATGGTAAAACCTCCACCACGTCGATGACCGTGAGCGCGATGCAACACGCGGGTCTTGATCCTTCCTTCGCCATCGGTGGCCAGCTCAACCGCGCGGGTACCAATGCCCACGGTGGCACCGGGGAAGCGTTCGTCGCCGAGGCCGATGAATCCGATGCCTCTCTGCTGCGCTATAGCCCCGATGTTGCGGTGCTCACGACCATCGAGCCCGACCACCTCGACTTCTTCCACAGCGAGGAAGCCTATTTCCAAGTCTTCGATGACTTTGCTGACTTGGTCACCCCGGAGACCGGCTACCTCGTTGTGTGCGCTGAAGACGAGCACGCTGCCCGGGCCGGCGAGCGGGCGCTGGAGCGCGGCATCAACGTCGTAGCCTACGGCTCGCAGGAGAAATCTTTTACCTCCACTGTGCCGTTGGCCGCCGAGCTGGTCCGCGAAGAGACCACCGCGGAAGGCATGGACACCACCGTCAAAGTCAACCTTCCTGGTGTTTCTGAAACCGTGCGCTACGAGCTGCAGATCCCAGGCCACCACATGGTGCTCAATTCCATGGGAGCCTTGATCGCCGGTGTGCTCTCCGGCGGCACTCCAGCCGCCATCGCCGAGGGATTGGCTGATTTTGGCGGTGTGCGGCGGCGCTTTGAGTACCGGGGGAGCGTCGACAAGCAGGGCAAACCCGTGCGCGTTTTTGATGATTATGCCCACCATCCCACCGAGGTTGCGGCAGTGCTACGCGCCGCACGCGCCAAGGTCGAGGCCGAAGGCCACGGCGGGCGCGTCATCGCGTGTTTCCAGCCGCACCTGTACTCGCGCACCATGGAATTCGACGCGGAATTTGCCCAGGCACTCTCGCTTGCCGACGCCGCCGTGGTACTCGACATCTACGGCGCTCGCGAACAGCCCGTGGAGGGAATTACCTCCCGCATCATTACCGATAAGATGCCCGCTGATATGCAGGTCATCTTCGAGCCGGATTTTTCCGCCGCTGCCCGCGACGTCGTGTCGGTGGTGGAGCCAGGAGATGTGGTGCTGACCATTGGTGCTGGCTCGGTAACCATGGTGGCGGCGGAAATCCTCGATGAATTGCGGGCAAGCTAGTGCGCGTATCCGCAAAGCTCATCGCTGGGGTCATCGCCGCAATTGTCGCCGTGGCCCTCATAGCGGCCGCTGTGATGTGGACGGTTCCCGTCCTGAAGGTACGCAATTTTCAGGTGGAGGGCGTCCACCAGCTCGATCCCACACAGGTGGAGGAAGCCTCTGGGGTTCCCAAGGGCGAAAATTTGCTCCGCGTTAATGCGCGCGAGGCAGCTTCCGGTGTTGCTGGATTGGACTGGGTCGATTCGGTGACAGTCTCTCGCGATTTCCCTTCGACCTTGACCATCAACGTGTCCGAGCACAAGGCTGTGGCGTTTGTAAAGCGCGATAATAAGCCCTACCTGATCGACGACAAAGGCGAGGAATTTACCTCCGCGGAACCTCCCGCGGGCGCGGTTGAGGTTACGGGCTCTGTCGATAGTGGCTCCCCGCAAACCCAGGATGCCGTGCGAGCGATTGCAGCGCTTTCCGACGACGTCCGCAACCAAGTAGCAAAGCTCGAAGTAACGGGCGAATACTCGCTGACTTTCACCACTAAAGATGACCGGCGCATCTTCTGGGGGGCCAGCGATTCCAACGATGAGGACAAGGCGCATGCCTTTGCCACAGTGTTGAAGATGGAAGGCCGCGAGTGGAATATTTCCAACCCTGAGTTGGTCACCACCCGCGGATAGGGCGACGGGTGCCCCCGCGAGTGCTTTTTATCGCTCTTGTGGGCCCGTGCAGCACCGCTTAGGCGTGTGCGCTGCATGGGCTCTTTTCATTGCCTGAACTATGGGGCGGATGATACGGGTGTGACTTGTAAAACCGCAGGTGAGAAACCCTAAAGTGGAACTTGAGGGTCTCGACACGCGGAAAATGTGCGTGAAAATTACACCGCTGTCGTTAAAGATGGAAAGGAACGCGATTCGCCTTCGGCGGACCGCATTACATTCCTCGTTTAATGCACGTGCAGACTTACAGTAGCGAAAGGTGAGACCTACTCACATGATCTCTTCCAATAACAATCTCGCGGATATCAAGGTCGTCGGCGTCGGCGGCGGCGGCGTCAACGCCGTCAACCGCATGATCGAAGAAGGCCTCAAGGGTGTTCAGTTCGTCGCCATCAACACCGACTCCCAGGCCCTCATTTTCTCCGATGCAGACACCAAGCTCGACATTGGCCGTGAGGCCACCCGTGGCCTCGGCGCCGGCGCTAACCCTGAGGTAGGAAAGACCTCCGCAGAAGACCACAAGTCCGAAATTGAAGACGCCCTCGAGGGCTCCGATATGGTCTTCGTGACTGCTGGCGAGGGTGGCGGCACCGGCACCGGTGCTGCTCCGGTCGTGGCGTCTATCGCGAAGAAGATGGGTGCGCTGACCGTCGGTGTTGTCACCCGCCCGTTCAAGTTCGAAGGTGCTCGCCGTACCCGCCAGGCCATGGCCGGCATTGAGGAGCTGCGCGAGGTCTGCGATACTCTCATCGTCATCCCGAACGATCGCCTGATGCAGCTCGGTGGGGAAGAGCTCTCCATCGTTGAGGCTTTCCGTGCTGCCGATGAGGTGCTGCACAATGGCGTGCAGGGTATTACTAACCTGATCACCATCCCGGGCATGATCAACGTCGACTTTGCGGACGTCCGCTCCGTCATGTCCGATGCCGGTTCTGCGCTCATGGGTATCGGTTTCGCCCGCGGCGATAATCGCGCAATGACTGCCGCTGAGCAGGCCATTAACTCTCCGCTGCTGGAATCCACGATGGAAGGCGCCAAGGGTGTGCTGCTTTCCATTGCTGGTGGCTCCGACCTTGGCCTGCACGAGGTTAATGCCGCCGCCTCCATGGTGGAAGAGCGCGCAGATGAGGACGTCAACCTCATTTTCGGCACCATCATTGATGACACCATGGGCGATGAGATTCGCATTACCATCATTGCTACTGGTTTTGACGCCGAGGCCAACATGGCTCAGGCTGCTGCCGATCAGCAGCCGCAACAGGAACAGCGCAAGCCGGGTTCTCTTTTTGACAATCGTCAGCGCGAGAATGCAGAGTCCGTCACCCCGGCGCCGGCGCAGCCTGCTGCCGCTCAGCCGGTACAGGATGACTATTCCCCGCGCCACTCCTACGAGCCGCGCGCCGGCCAGGAGCGAGAGCGCTACACCCCGCAGCGCCCTACCGAGGAGCGTCGCCCAGAATCTAGCGGTCTGTTCACCAACTCTGATCGTTTCTCCCGCGAGGAACGCCGTGATGACTACCGTTTGTCCCGCCCGTCCCAGCGTCGTGACGATGACGGCGACGACGATCTGGACGTGCCTTCCTTCATGCGCTAAGCGCAAAGCGCTACGCTGGTGTGCATGCCAGTAAACGAGGAACATCGCACCACACGCCCCGTCCGCATGGTTTTTACTAGCCGTGCTGGCGGGGCGTCTGCTATTCCATACGACTCCTTTAACTTGGGGCATCACGTCGGCGATGACCCCGCCGCGGTTGCCGCTAACCGCGAGCGCTTGAAGCGCGTGACCGGTCTGGACGACATCGTGTGGATGGAACAGTTACACACCAATACCGTCACCGTCGTCGATGGTCCACGGGACGAGCCCGTGCCAGCCACAGACGCAATTGTCACCACCCAGCGACGCCTCGGGCTGGGCGTCCTCGTCGCTGATTGCACGCCGGTGCTGCTTGTCGACGTCGCCGCTGGTGTCATCGCCGCCGCCCACGCCGGCCGCCTTGGCGCCCGCAACGGCATTGTGGTCAATACCGTGCGCGAAATGCAGAAGCTTGGCGCACAGCCCGAGCGCATTCAGGTGGTTATGGGGCCGGCTGCTTCGGGAAAGAACTATGAAGTGCCCGAGGAAATGGCCACTGACGTCGAGCGTCGCTTGCCCGGCTCCAAGACACGGACGTCGAAGGGCACGTGGGGCATTGATGTGCGCGCAGGGCTGATTCGCCAGCTTATGGGGCTAGGTATCACCGCCATTGAATCCGACCCCCGTTGCACCATTGAAGACGAAGAATTCTTTTCCTATCGACGCGAAGGAACCACCGGCCGCCAGGCCGGACTAATTTGGTTGGAGGCTAAGTAATGTCAGACCGAAAGGTACAGCTAGAACAAAACCTATCGGCCACTCGTGCCGAGATTGAACGGCTAGCAGCGCAGTCAGGTCGAAAACCGCCCCAGCTGTTGCCGGTGACGAAGTTCCACCCTGCTGCGGATATTGCCCTGCTGGCGGATCTTGGGGTTACCGACGTCGCCGAAAACCGAGAGCAAGAAGCTCGGGCAAAGGCCGCTGAATTGCCCCAGTTGCATTTTCACATGATTGGCCAGATCCAGACCAAGAAAGCCAACCATGTAGCTCGATGGGCGACCAGCGTGCATTCGCTTGATTCCCTCAAGCTCGCCCACGCACTGGAGCGGGGAGTTTCCTTAGCCAAGGAACGAGGCGAGCGCGAAAGCAACTTGCCGGTATTTATCCAAGTCTCCGCCGATGGTGATGGTGCTCGAGGTGGTGTATCTCCGGACGACCTCGATGAGCTCGTCCGTGCCGTAGAAGAAGCGCAGCACCTGGAGCTTGCCGGACTCATGGTTGTTCCGCCTCTCGACGCCGACGCAGGTGAGGTATTCCGGAACGTGCGTGGAGAGGTAGATCGCTTATCGTCTGAGCTCAATCGACCGCTGAAAATGTCTGCTGGCATGAGTGCGGACATGGCCCAGGCAATTGCTGCGGGCAGCGATATCGTGCGTGTCGGAACCAGCATCATGGGACCGCGGCCAGTAGGTTAAAAACATCGCAAAAGCGCATTTCACAGCGTAAATCACATGAGTCACACCAGACACATTTTACGCGTTTAGACTTGTACAAATTTAGGTCAGAGGGAGACCCAAAAATGTCATTCATTGATAAGACGAAGGATTTCTTCGGGCTGGGCCCGGTGGACATCGAAGAGGACGATGCCTACTACAACGAGGAGCCGCGTTACTCCGAAAATAGCTCCTCGGCCTACGCACCTCGCCGCGCCCCGCAGTCCTATGAGCCGGCGCCAGTACAGGAGGAATTCGTTCCGACCATCGTGGCTATTTCGCTGACGTCTTTCAATGATGCCGCCAAGGTAGGCGAGCCTTTCCGCGACGGTGATGCTGTGGTTTTCGAGCTGACTGACGCCGAAAAGGCCACCGCCAAGCGTTTCATCGACTTCGCTGCCGGTCTCTGCTTCGGCCTGGAGGGCCGTATGCTCAACCTCACCAAGGGCATGGACACTGAGCGCAAGGTCTTTTCCATCGTGCCTAAGTCTGCGGACATTGCAAAGCACGAACTCGAGCGTGCCGCAGGCCTGCGCTAAAGCGGCACGGTTCATTTAACCCTCGCGGGGTGCCGATTGGGCACCCGCGGGGGTTTATTCGATAGGCTCGGTCATTGTGACACAACTCGGAATTATTCTTATCCTGCTCGTGCGGATCTACACGTGGGTGCTCATCGCCCGCATCATTATTGAGATGATCCAGTCCTTCTCGCGGCAGTTCAACCCTCCACGCTGGTTCATGGTTATAGCGGAGCCTTTGTTTGTGATTACGGACCCGCCGGTCAAGGCGTTGCGGCGCCTGATCCCGCCCCTGCAAATGGGTGGCGTAGCGCTTGATGTGTCGGTGCTTGTGCTGTTCGTCTTGCTCTCGATACTCACAATGATCTTGCGGATGATTTTTCTGACTTAGCACCCCCGTCGCCTCGAAACCTGTGGTAAACGTTGAGACTCGACGGGGCGTCGATTATTGTGGGCGTTTGGTTACGATAAATCGCGATAACCCGTATTATGAACCACATGTACCTTTGTGGGGAAGGTTTAGTTAGACCTGAACCGCACTCCTAAGGCCCTGGAAGCTCCGGGGTTGTACCAACCTGAAGGGGAAGAGAAGACATGCCACTGTCACCAGCTGATGTTCACAACGTCGCGTTCAGCAAGCCGCCGATTGGCAAGCGCGGCTACAACGAAGACGAGGTGGATCAGTTCCTCGACCTCGTAGAGGACGCCCTTGCCCAGCTGCAGGATGAGAACGAAGATCTGCAGGCTCAGGTCAGCGATTTGAGCTCCCAGTCTAAGACGGGTGCTGGTGCTGCTGGTACCGCAACTGCGGCTTCCACCCGCACCGATGAGGCTGCGCTGCGCAAGGAGATTGAGGCCAAGCTGCGCGCGGAGTACGAAACCAAGCTGGCGGACTCCAAGTCCGAGGTTTCCCGTGCTAAGGAGGAGACCAAGAAGGCACAGGAGCAGGTTAAGGCAGCTCAGGCTGAGGCTTCCAAGGCACAGGCGTCTGGCTCCGCTGCTGCTTCCTCTTCCGCAGACCTGAAGGCGGCCCGCGATGAGGCGGCTCAGGCCAAGAAGGACGCCGAGGCAGCTCGCGCGGAGGCAGCCCAGGCAAAGAAGGACCTCGAGGCTTCCAAGAAGGAAAACGAAGAGCTGAAGAAGTCCGCTTCCGCAGCTGGTTCCTCCAAGGCTGGTGCAGCGGCTGCGGGTATCGCAGGTGCTGGTGCTGCTCAGACCGCCGATGGCCTGGCTACCCCAGAAACCCACATGCAGGCTGCCCGCGTTCTGGGGCTGGCACAGGAGATGGCAGACCGCCTGACCTCCGAGGCTCGTGCGGAGTCCGAGTCTATGCTGTCCGAGGCACGCACTGCCGCTGAGAAGCAGCTGAGCGATGCAGATTCCCGCTCCAAGGCGCAGCTTGCCGACGCCCAGAAGAAGTACGACGCCCAGCTGCAGGATGCAGATTCCCGCTCCAAGAAGCTGGTATCTGACGCTGAGGCTAAGGCAAAGCAGACCGAGTCTGATGCTTCCTCCCGTGCTGAGGCACAAATCCGCCAGGCAGAGGAGAAGGCCGCTTCGCTGCAGGCCGATGCCGAGCGCAAGCACACCGAGGTTATGAACACCGTCAAGCAGCAGCAGACCGCACTGGAGGCTCGCATCTCCGAGCTGCGCACCTTCGAGCGTGAGTACCGCACTCGCCTGAAGACCCTGCTTGAGTCTCAGCTGGAAGAGCTGGCTACCCGCGGCACCGCCGCACCGAACGGCGAGGCTGGCAACAACTAAGCCACCCCGTTCTTCGTAGCGCCTCCGCCACCGCGGCGGGGGCGCTATTGTTGTTTTAGACCGTCGTGCTTTAGCCCGCTCCTACCGAAAGGAACCACTGTGCTCGTTGCCGCTTTAGTTCTCGCCCTCGTGGCATTCGTGGCCTTGGTCAACTTCGTTATCTCGGGAGCCGACTGGTCGTTGTATATCGTTTTCGCCGCTGCTGGACTCGGACTCGTGTGCTTCATCCTGGACTGGGTGCAGAAGCATCGCGCTGACAAAGCCCAAGCAACTGAATCCCCCGAACAAGAGGCCCTGCGCGCAGCCTTCCGCGAGGACTAACGCCGCGAGACCGCAAGCTTTCGGTTGCAGGCATGCCAATAAGGCGCACGAAGCGCCTTATTTCGCAGTCGGGTTCTAGCAATCGGGCGTTTGCCACCGAATCTGTCCGTTGGTACGGGCAAGTCGCCCGCGCAGCGGAGGGGCATTGGGATCGTCATCGTTGGCGCCATTGTGGTACGCGCAAGCTGTGGATAAGTTCGCGATATTGGTCAATCCACCGTGCAACCACGGCTCCAGATGGTGAATTTGGCATTCGTCGGCAGGCTTAGCGCAGCGCGGCCATGGGCATACCGGGTTTTCCGCGCCCGCCATCAACCGCTGCTTTGCATTGGCGAAGCGCTCCGTGCGGTACAGGTTCACCGCGCCTTCATAGGGGCTCAGCAGGGTAATGAGCCCATGCTCCTTTAATGCGCGGCGCACATACTGCGCACCCGTAAGCGTTGCTCCGTTGGTCATCTGCAAGGTGATTTCTTCACCATCACCGTTGACGATGCGCACATAGTCCTCCAGCCGCACGATGACATTGGTTACCACGGTGCTTCGTTGCCCCGTATTGTTGCCGAAGAAGGTATCTTCCACCACATTCAGCGGCTTTTTATCCTGGTTTTCCACCGCCGCGTGGAGGTCCGCAATAAACGAAGACGAGCCATCGATCGCTAGCGTCCACGGCGCATCCTTGCGTCTGATGATGCGTACACCAGGCTTCACCTTGCGCTTTTTCTTCGGGACCTTGGACTGGGCCAGCTTTTCTAGCGCCCCTGCTGTGGCCTTGGTGGTGCATAGCTGTTCGCGGAGGACCCAGGCGTCGAAAAGCGTGGGCATCTTGCGCGCATACTTTTCAATGATGGATAAAGCAACGATGGAATGCCCATTGTGCTGAGCACCTTCGATAGCACGACGACGCTTCCTAGTGAACTTGGTCGTGCCGCAGTACGCCTCTTTTAGCAATGCCAACTCGCGGGCCGTTTTTTCAGCGGCGCCTCGCGCGCAGAGGTCGTCCTCAGACATGCCTGCGCACCCGAGGACGATGTCCATCCCGGGTGCCATGGCTGCGAGGTAAGTATCTAGCGCGTTCACGATTCACAATTTATTTCCCCGCGCAAGCCCCCACAAGGGAAAATTTTTAGCCTGTGGATAACTTCTTGTGCACGAAGATTCTGGGGCGCTATACTGTGGCCTACACGCAGTGATCCGGCCATCACCGGGGAGCAATTCAGAAGAACAGCCAGTGTGGCCCAGTAGAACTGAACGGGTGGGACCGTCAACTCCTTCACCGAAACGAAGCGGAGCCTTCGGGCTCAAGCAGGGTGGTACCGCGAGCCTTGATGGCGCGTCCCTGCACCGTGTTAAGAGTGAAGGATAATTATGGCGAAAAAGGTTTACCCCAAGGTCGACATGACTGGCGGCTCCAGCCGCTTCCCAGATATGGAAGAGGAAGTCCAGAAGTACTGGAAGCAGGATGATACCTTCCAGGCTTCGCTAGAAAAGACCAAGGACTGCCCCGAGTACATCTTTTATGATGGCCCTCCATTCGCAAATGGTTTGCCGCACTATGGCCACCTGTTGACCGGTTATGTGAAGGATATCGTCCCGCGCTATCGCACCATGGCTGGCAATTACGTGCCTCGTGTCTTCGGCTGGGATACCCACGGTCTGCCCGCCGAGCTGGAGGCGGAAAAGCAGCTGGGTATCACTGAAAAGGCGCAGATCGAGGACATGGGCTTGGAAAAGTTCAATGAATACTGCGCCAAGTCCGTGCTGGAGTACACCGACGAGTGGGAAGAGTACGTCAACCGCCAGGCCCGCTGGGTGGACTTTGAAAACGGCTACAAGACCATGGATATCGACTACATGGAATCCGTCATGTGGGCGTTCAAGGAGCTTTATGACAAGGGCTTGATCTACAAGGGCTTCCGCGTCCTGCCGTACTCTTGGGCGGAGCACACTTCTTTGTCCAATCAGGAGACCCGCCTGGACGATTCCTATAAGATGCGCCAGGATCCGACCCTGACGGTTACCTTCCCAGTGGAGGGCGCGCGCGAGGGAAGCGCGGCAGAAAAGACGTTGGCGGAGCACCCTGCGCTTGCCGACGCCTCCTTCCTCGCCTGGACCACCACCCCTTGGACCTTGCCTTCGAACGAGGCCTTGGCGGTTCATCCAGAGGTTACCTACGCGCTCTTTAAGGCTACGGAGGGTGATTTCGCTGGCCGTACCTTCATCATGGCGGAAAACCTGCTGGCCACCCTGGAGAAGGAACTAGGGGCGGCCGAGGTGCTGGAGACCTTTACCGGCGCGCAACTCGAGGGCTTTACTTATGAGCCGATCTTCGGCTTCTTCCCGGATCTGCGCAACGCCTACCAGGTTTTGATCGCTGATTACGTCACCACGGAGGACGGCACCGGTGTGGTACACCAGGCTCCTGCGTTTGGTGAAGACGATATGAATACCACCAACCAATACGACATCGAGCTGGTTATCCCAGTGGATGAGGACGGCAAGTTCACCTCGCAGGTTCCGCCGTATGAAGGCCAGCTGGTCTTTGATGCGAATAAGGACATCATTAAGGACCTGAAGGCTGCTGGGCGAGTGGTGCGCCACGTCACCATCGAGCACTCCTATCCGCACTCGTGGCGCTCGGGCGAGCCGCTTATCTACATGGCGCTGCCGGCGTGGTTCGTGAAGGTGACCGAGTTCCGCGATCGCATGGTGGAGCTTAACCACAAGGAGATTGAGTGGCTACCGGAGCATATCCGGGATGGCCAGTTTGGCAAGTGGCTCGAGGGAGCACGCGACTGGAATATCTCCCGTACCCGCTACTGGGGTGCACCTATCCCAGTGTGGATGTCCGATGATGACAACTATCCGCGCATGGATGTCTACGGCTCCTTGGACGAGCTGGAGCGCGATTTCGGTGTCCGTCCGGAGTCGCTGCACCGTCCGCACATCGACGAGTTGGTGCGCCCGAACCCGGATGATCCGACCGGTAAGTCGATGATGCGCCGCGTGCCAGACGTGCTGGATTGCTGGTTTGAGTCCGGCTCGATGCCGTTTGCGCAAAAGCACTACCCATTCGAGAACAAGGAATGGTTTGAAACCCACTCGCCGTCCGACTTCATTGTGGAATACTCCGGTCAGACGCGTGGTTGGTTCTATGTGATGCACGCGCTGTCCACCGCGCTTTTTGATCGCCCGGCGTATAAGAAGGTCGTGGCCCACGGCATCGTGCTGGGCAACGATGGCCTTAAGATGTCTAAGTCCAAGGGCAATTATCCAAACGTCAACGAGGTCTTTGATCGCGATGGCTCGGATGCCATGCGTTGGTTCTTGATGTCTTCGCCTATCCTGCGCGGAGGCAACCTCATCGTGACCGAGCAGGGCATTCGCGAGGGCGTGCGCCAGGCTATCCTGCCTATCTGGAATGCCTACACCTTCCTGCAGCTTTACGCAGAGAAGGAAGCAAAGTTCGACACCAGCTCCACGCATGTTTTGGACCGCTATATCTTGGCTAAGACCCACGATGTCGTGGCCAATGTCAACGCGGCGCTTGCCGATACTGATATTGCCACGGCAACCGAAGAGGTGCGCCTGTTTGCTGACGTCCTTACCAACTGGTACGTCCGTCGCTCGCGCGATCGTTTCTGGGAGGGCGAGGACGCCCATCCTGAGGCGTTTAATACCTTGTACACCGTGCTGGAGACTGTGACTCGCGTGGTGGCACCGCTGCTACCGCACGTGGCGGAGGTTATCTACCGCGGGCTTACCGGTGAGCGTTCGGTGCACCTGGCAGACTACCCGCAGGCCGCGGATTACCCGTCTGATGCAGATCTCGTCTCTGCGATGGATGCGACCCGCGCGGTGGCCTCGGCAGCGTCCTCGGTGCGCAAGTCCAATAAGCTGCGCAACCGCTTGCCGCTGCCGAAGCTGACGGTGGCCCTCGACGGGGCGCAGCGCCTGGCAGACTTTGCCGATATCATTCGCGACGAGGTCAATGTCAAGGAAGTTGAGCTTACTGACGACGTCGATTCGGTTGGCACCTTCCAGGTTGTCTGTAACGCGAAGGTCGCCGGCCCGCGGTTGGGCAAGGACGTGCAGCGTGCCATCAAGAACCTCAAGGCGGGCAACTACGAACGCCGCGGCGATGAGGTTGTAGTGGACGGCGATATCGTGCTTGGCCCGGATGAGTACACCGAGCGCCTGCAGGCAGCGAATCCGAAGTCGACCGCGCGTATCGAAGGTCTTGATGGCCTGGTAGTACTTGATACCGAGGTGACCGAAGAGCTCGAGGCCGAAGGCTGGGCGGCGGACGTTATCCGCGGCCTCCAGGATGCCCGCAAGGCTTCTGGGTTCGAGGTCTCGGATCGCATCGCGGCCGTACTCTCTGTCCCCGAGGAGAAGAAGGCCTGGGCGGAGCGTCACGCCGACCATATCGCCGGTGAAGTGCTCGCCACCGATTTCCTGGTGACCACCGAGGCGCTCGATGGTGCGGATGTGCACGAGGTGGTGAAGGGGGTTAGCGCTACCGTCGTCAAGCAGTAGCGCGTACGTTGCCACCTAAAAAATGATTGCCCAGCCAGTGCGGCTGGGCAATTTTTTATGAGTGATAGGACTTAACGGACCGGGCCAGGCAGGTGGGCGCGCCAGCCGAGGACCACGTTAATGAGGCAGCACAGTGCGAGCACGGCGCCAATGAGGAATAGGGTGGTAAAGCCGACCAGCGGCGCGAGTGCGCTGAAGGCCATGGGGATAAAGAAGCCGGTATAGGACACCGAGTAGTAGACGGCGGTGAGGCCGGCGAGTTCTTCGGCGCGGGCGATGCGTTGGACCTCGGAGAGACCGGCGACAAGGGCGAGGCCGTAGCCTGCGCCCATGACCGCCGCGCCGGCGATTCCGAGCGGCAGGGAGCGAGTATGGGAGGCAACCGCGCCGAGGATGGTGCCCACAGTGATAACCCCCATGGCAACTGCGGAAGCGCGGGCGGAGCGGCTGGTATCGATGACCTTGCCGAGCATCTGGATGCCGACGCCGCAGCCCAAGGTGATAACGGTCATCAGGCCCGAGAAAGCGATAGGGGCATCGCCAGCGGACTTGGACAAAAGCTGGGGCAGGAGGGCATAGGCGGCGCCAGCGCAGCCGAAGACCCACGGGGCGACCGGCAGGACAATGCGCACGAAGCGGCGGTGTGCTGCGGAGGGAATGTGCAGCATACGCAGCATGTCGCGGATGCTTAAGTCAAGGAAGGTGTCTTTTACCGTAGCGCCCCGCGGCGGGCGGGTTTCCGGGGTCTTCATCAGCCAGATGGCGGTGGCAACCGTGAGGAGGATGTGCAGGATATACGCCAAGTGGGTGGGCCACGGACCCCATTGGGCCAGTACCGATGCGAGGCCGGCGCCGATGAGGAAACCTAAGGTCAGGCACATGGAGGCGTGGCGCGGCCCGGCAGCTGGATCGCCGCCAGCGCGGGTGATGAGCTCTGCCACCCATGTGGAGCCGACAGCCATGACGATGCCCAAAGCCAAGCCGCACATGATGCGGCCCACGGCGATGACGAGCGGCTCGTTCGGCGCGATGGATAAAAGGAAAGAACCCAACAGTGACAGCGGCGCGGCAGGCAGCATCGTGGGGCGGCGGCCAATGTAGTCCGAAAGCGGACCAGAAATCAGCAACGCCGGCACGATGCCGAGCACATAGGCGGCCAAGAGGCCATTGACGGTGACCTGCGAGAAGTGCGACTCCTCGCGGTACATAACTAGGAGAGGGGTGAACTCATTGCCGCCCCACGCGACAGCAACCATGCTGCCAGCGACGGGAAACCATGAGTGTTTGGCAAACTTTTCGGTCATAGTTGATTCCTCGAGTTGGTTAGGTGGGTGTCCAATGCGGAAAGGTAGGCGTCGAGGTCGCCGGCGCGGAGGGCATCGGCAAGCGTGCGGTGCTGATCCACGAAGGTGCGGGCGCGGGCTACGTTGCGGCCAATGGCTGTAGCGGTAAAACGCTGCTGGCGTTCGCGCAGCTGGTGTCCCAGCCCAGCCAGCAGGGTATTGGTACCGCCATCCATGATGATCTGGTGGAAACGCGCATCAAGATGCGTATAGGCATGCAGGTCTGCGCCATCCAACGCAGCGTCTTGTTCCGTGATGGTCGCGTCTAGCTGATCAGCGATGTCCGCGCGCTCGGTGTCAGGCATGGCGCAGATTTTCTCAGCGCAGTGCCTATCTACGAGCAAGCGTGCTTCATAGACCTCGCGAATTTCCTGCGGGCTGATCGGCACGATGAGCGCACCACGCCTGGGGTAGAGCTGTAGAAAGCCTTCGACCTCTAGGCGCAGGAACGCCTCGTGCATTGGGGTGCGGCTAATTCCCATTTCGGTAGCCAGGGAGGCCTCGGAAAGCATCTGCGAGGGATCGAAGGAACCGTCAATGATCTTCTCTTTGACGAAGTCATAGGCCCGCTCCGCGGCGGGCTGCATTCGTTCATTGGACATGCATCCATCTTGCATGCAAGCTTGTATGCAAGCAAAAATATGAGTGGGATTTGTGGGGAACGAATCTAGTAATACAAACGTGTGACGTGGCACGTATCAGGGTTGAAGAGTAAGCCGTGGCTCATGCCGACCCAGCCGATGAAGGGGGTGTCGGCAAGCGTGTGCGGGGTGTGGACGTGCCCAAGGATCCAGGCATCGGCCTCGCAGGCCTGTAGCTCAGCCACGGAAAGCGGCAGGCAGGTGCCTTTAGAAAACTCACCGCTGACGGAAGAATGTAGGAGGCCGAGGACGGGCCCGTTGCTGCGGCGGGGAGGAAGCTGGAGGCGGCGCGGGTCCGGATCGGTGGCCACCGCTGCGGTTAGAACCGTGGTGTTTCCTATGTGAAAGGTATGCATCTGCGTGCCGTGGACTGTGACCTCGGGCGGGAAGTCCAGGTTGTGGTGGGTGTCGTGGTTGCCGGAAATGAAGTGGACTTCGCTGAACAGAGTGACAGCATGGGCCATAACGGTGTGGACCTGAGGTACAAACTCGGCCGAGTTAGCGTTGCGGTCAATGATATCGCCCAAGCACACGCACGCCGTGGCACCTCTATTGGCGGCAACCTCGAGTGCCTGCAGGGCCCAGTCCAGCCCAGGAGCGCCAGGGAGACCTAAGTGGAGATCTGAAAAGACGAAGATGCTAGCGGGCATGTGCGGTCTTTCGGTTGTGCTGCCAAGACGAGGGGAAATACGTGCAATGGCGATTGTTTCCTCAGGGCTGTGGTGTCGATATCTTCGGCTCGGACAGTAAGGAGTGAGGCGAGTTGTGGACTCCGTGTGCAACTATGGAGGCTTCATAGGCTGAGGGTTACTTTCTGGAGAAAGTGTCTTTGAAAACCTAAATAGATGACTTTGCGGGCGGGTGGCGATGAGATGGAAGGAAATTAAAGCTTTAATTAACGGCATGCAAACACCCAGGAGTGCATGTGGAGGTGCGCCTATTAGACTGGGCCGCATGCAACGCTGGGTTTTACATATCGACATGGACGCGTTTTTCGCCTCCGTCGAGCAGCTGACCCGGCCTACGCTGCAGGGGCGTCCCGTTTTGGTGGGAGGCACCAGTGGGCGCGGCGTGGTGGCCGGCGCCTCCTATGAGGCGCGCGAGTACGGCGCGCATTCGGCCATGCCGATGTATCGCGCGCAGCAGCTTGTTGGGCTTCGCGCGGTGGTAGTGCAGCCGCGCCGGGCGGTGTATGCGGCGGCGTCGCGGCGCGTATTTGGCATCATCGCGCAACACGTGGAGGTAATCGAGCAGCTTTCCATCGATGAGGCCTTTATGGAACCCGCCTCCTTGGAGGGGGCGAGCGCGGAGGAGGTCAAGCGCTGGGCTGATGAGCTGCGCGGGCTCATTCGGGAAGAGACGGGTCTGCCGTGCTCCATTGGGGCGGGATCGGGCAAGCAATTTGCCAAGATCGGATCGGGCGAAGCGAAGCCTGATGGCACCTTTGTTATCCCAGCGGAGCGCCAGCTAGATATGTTGCACCCCCTTGCGGTGAACAAGCTGTGGGGAGTCGGACCGGTGACCGGGGCGAAGCTCAAGTCCATCGGCGTAGAAACCATTGGGCAGCTAGCGGCGATGACGCGCAAGGAAGTAGAGATTTCTATCGGCAGTGTGGTGGGGCTGCAGCTGTGGCAGCTGGCCCGCGGCATTGATGACCGTGAGGTGGCGCCGCGTGCTATTTCTAAGCAGATTTCTACCGAGCACACCTACCCGAAAGACTTGCAGACCGCCCCCGAGGTCGATGCGGCCATCACTCGCGCGGCGGAGGGCGCTCACCGTCGTTTGCTTAAGGATGGGCGCGGCGCGCGCACCGTAACGGTGAAGCTGCGCATGGCGGATTTTCATATCGAGTCACGCTCAACTACCTTGCCGTACGCGACTGACGACGCCGCCGTGCTTACCGCTGCCGCCTTCAAGCTTGCCCGCTACCCCGATGAGCTGGGGCCCATCCGCCTGGTAGGGGTGAGCTATTCAGGGCTAGAGGCCGCTCGCCAAGACGTGCTTTTTCCGGAGCTCGACCGCGAGATCGTGCGTCCTGCACCGGCGGATACGGACTATGAGACTGGGGTGAGCGACGACGCAACACCGGCCATTCCAGCGCCTACGGTGACGGTGGAAGAAGAAACCGATAACCAGTGGCACGCCACGCAGGATGTTTTCCACCCCGATTACGGCCACGGTTGGATTCAAGGCGCCGGCCACGGGGTGGTGAGCGTGCGCTTTGAAACCCGCACCACGGGTCCCGGCCGCACCACATCCTTCGCGGCCGACGATCCCGCGCTTGTGCCAGCAGACCCGCTCGACTCGCTGGATTGGCAGGACTGGCTGACCAGCGAGGACTAGCCCTCCTGGGCAAAAAGCTGCGCCGGATCGGTGCCGGTGGCCAGCGCCGCTGCGAGCAGGATTCGCGCTTGGCTCGGTCGGAACCATCCGGCGTTGATGGCGCCACGTTTCCCCAGGCTTGCGCCACCACCGTCTCCACCGTAAGCCAGCGCCGTCGGGCCATAGGGTGTGCGGGTAGAAATGATGACAGGGAGGCCGGCGTGGAGGGCGTCGGCAAGCGCGCGGCCCATGTCCTCGCCCATATTTCCCGAGCCCATGGCCTCCACAATGAGACCGGAGATGGAGGAGTTTACGGCGGCGTCGACCAGCAGGCGCCCCGCTCCCGGATAGGCGGGGACGATCTCGATACGCTGCGACGCCAGCGGGGCAGGATTCAAACGCGGGGTGGTGCCAGGAACACGCAGCGACTCAAACCCGCGCAGGTCACTGGTGTGCCGCTTGCGCGCACCACGCGCCGGGATGGTCTCGCCGCCGAAGCAGAGGAAAACCCCAAGGCGACCGCTGGCCGCTAGCTCGCGGGCAGCGCGCAGATTGGCGGGGCCGTCGGCCGCGGGGTGATCGTAGGCGCGCTGCGCGCCCGTAAGCACGATGGGTTTTGCCCCTCCACAGAAAATCTCCAACGCTAGCGCGGTTTCCTCCATGGAGTCGGTGCCATGGGTGATGATCACGCCACCGATATCCTCGCGCGCGGTGTGCTCGTTGACCACCGCAATGAGCTCATCGAGGTCCGCCAAAGTAATAGATGACGAGTCGAGCTGGCGAAACTGCACTACCTCGGCGTCGATTTCAGCGGCGAGGTCCGCGCCGGAGACGGTGGGAACCAAGGAACCATCGGCCACGGTGGTGCACGCGATCGTGCCGCCGGTGGCGATCAAAGCAAGTCGGGTCATGCACCTAAGGTTAAAGAAATCTTCGCCCACGCGGCGGGCGCAGCCCGGAAAAAGCTGGTGCAGCTGTAAACTGATGGGAGTTTAGAACCCAGACGTGAGGAGTTAGAAGTGAAATTCCGCAAGTTTAGCGCCGCGTGCCTCGCACTGACCGCGGCCACCGCCCTGGCCGCCTGCTCTTCCGACGACGAGCAGGACGATACCGCCGCCACCAACACCGAGGCGCAGGAATCCGCCTCTTCCGACGGCGATTCCGCCGCCCCGGCGCTGCCGTCCCCGGCGGATCTCAACGCCATCTTGGCCAAGGCCACGGATCCCAACGCTTCTGAGCAGGAAAAGACCGCCACCGTGCAGGGCGGCGAGACTGCACCGGAAATCTTTGACACCATGGCACAGTCCAAGCAGGAATCCGGTGCCGAGTTCGAGGTCGTCGATCCTGTGCTTCCGGGCTATGACCCGCAGTCCGTGCTGACCACCGTGAACTTCACCACCGCTGATGGCCAGCAGCAGACCGCTGACCAGGTGGAGTTCGTGTATGAAGATGGCACCTGGAAGCTCTCCAAGGCGTGGGCTTGCACGCTCATCCAAAACACCGTGCCGCCGGAACAGGTTCCGGAGATGTGTGCAGATACCGGCGCCGGTGCCTCCGCACCCGCCCCGGCACCGGCCGAGGGCGACGCTGCACCGGCCGAGGGCGACACTGCTCCGGCTGAAGGCGACGCCCCGGCTGCCGGCGCCGAGCAGGCGCCAGCTGAGGCCCCTGTGGAAGCCCCGGCCGAGTAACTAGGAAAAGTTCAGCTCCGTCAGGCTCGACTGCACCACGCGCAGCTCCGAGCCGGCGGCGCCATAAATGACCTTCGTATCGAAAGACACGTCACCGCCCACGGGCAGCGGCTTGCTCAGGTCTACCGTGATGGTGCCCTTGGACTGGGTGCTGGAGTCCACTACCTTGAGCTCCTTGTCCTCCAACTCCGTGCCCTGGGCCTGGCCCTCAAAAGACAGCGCGCCTAGCGAGGGCCGCTGTTCTACCTCCACGTTGAGCTTGACCTGGTCGCCCTCGATGGAAGCGACCGTATAGCGCGTGGTCTGCAGCAGGGTGGACTCGCCGGTAACGCGCGAATCCACCGTCCAGCTCGCTCCTTTGCCTATCTCCTCGGTGGGGAAAACCACGGGCAGCGCCGTCAGCTTCATAATCGCCTGTTCGACAGAGCCACGGGCTTCATCCGTGGCATTTTGGGGCGCGGCGAGGCGCAGTGAATTCATCTGGCCTGTATTTTGGCCGCGCCAGCCAAATTGAAATCCCTCGGCCGAGGAGACGTCGGTTTCCCCAGACGTTTCCGGCGCACCAGCCGTGACGAAGGCATTGCGGGTGGCCGGCAGCTGATCTTCAACGTCCTCGCTGGCCTTATCTACCTTGGCCGATAGCGGCAGGGTAGTGGCGGTGGATTCGACGTCGGAGGCCTGAAACTTCTCGGCCGCGGACTTTTTGAGCAAGTCCTGCGAAAAACCTTCGGTAACGCGGTAGTTCACGTCCTGCGTGGAGTCGATATCCCGGTATTCCAGGAGCTTTTTCTCCCCGGTGCCGGGATTGTCCACGGTGACGCGTGGGGCGTCGATAGTCAGGCCCACGGGCTGTTCTACCGCGGGTCCCGGCTTTTCATAGGAACACGCCGTAAGCGCTACGGCGGCTGTGGTCAGGGCTGCAAAAACTTTGACTCGAAACACGCTTACCAAAATACCGGACGCTCCCGTTTAGAATAGAGCGGGTGAGTCAAAAACGAAGGAGCAAGACAGGACTTATCGCCGCGGTTGTCATCGCCGTGGCGCTGGTGGACCAAGCCGTGAAACAAATAATGCTCTCCATCCTTACGGAGGGCGAGCCCCTGGCGGTTATTGGGGATTGGTTCCGGTTTACCCTGCTTTTTAACCCTGGCGCCGCCTTTTCCATGGGTGGGGAGGGATCGACGTGGCTTTTTACCACCATCCAGCTGGTCTTTGTGCTCGGCGTGGCCATTGCCGCCCCGCGCATTACCCACTCCGGCCAGGCGGTGGGCCTAGCGCTCATTGCCGGTGGCGCGCTGGGTAATTTCGCCGATCGCATCTTCCGCGCCCCTGGCTTCTGGTTCGGGCACGTGGTGGACTATATTTCGGTCGGCTCTTTCGCCGTGTTCAATATCGCGGACGCGGCCATTACCTGCGGCGTGGTGATCTTCATCATCGCCATGGTGCTGGAGGAAAGGAAGGCCGAGCATGAATAGGCAGATGCGCAGCTTCCCCATTCCTGAAGGCCTAGAAGGCATGCGTGCCGACGCCGCCTTGGCCAAGCTCCTTGGCCTTTCCCGCAGCGCCACCGCGCAGTTGTGCGCCGAGGGCAGCGTAACCATCGATTCCCAGGAGCTGAGCAAGTCCGAGCGGTTGACCTCCGGCAACGTGGTTTCGGTGCTTTTGCCGGAGCCAGAAAAGCCGTTGCTGCCGCGCGAAGAGCTGGTCGAGGGCATGGACGTGCTCTACAGCGATGCCGATATCATCTGCGTGCATAAGCCGGTGGGCGTGGCCGCGCACCCCAGCGTGGGCTGGGACGGGCCGACGGTGATCGGCGGGCTGCGCGCGGCCGGCTATACCGTGGCTTCGTCCGGGCCGACCGAGCGCCAAGGCATCGTGCACCGCCTCGATGTGGGTACGTCTGGCGTGATGGTCGTGGCTTCCTCGGAGCGCGCTTATTCCGCGCTCAAGCATGCCTTTAAGTACCGCAGCGTAAAAAAGACCTACCACGCCGTAGTCCAAGGCCTGCCAGATCCTATCGAGGGCACCGTCGATGCGCCCATCGGCCGCCACCCCAAGTCGGGCTGGAAATTCGCCGTGCTTGACGACGGCAAAGCGGCCGTCACCCATTACAGCCTCATCGAGGCCTTCCGCGAGGCTAGCCTCATCGAAGTGCACCTAGAGACCGGCCGTACCCACCAGATCCGCGTGCACATGTCCGCCACCGGCCACCCGTGCGTGGGCGATCCGATGTACGGCTCGGATCCGAACCTGGCTAAGCGTCTTGGGCTCGAGCGCCAGTGGCTGCACGCGGTAAAACTCGGCTTTACTCACCCCGGCACCGGCAAGTGGTTCGAGATTGCGGCGCCGTACCCGGCAGATCTCGAGCACGCCTTGGAGGTTTTGCGGGGATGAGGAAGGTCTACCGGCGGCGTCGGCTAGCGGCCTTGGCGGTGCTGACGGTGCTTTTCCTTGCCGCCCTTGCGCTCTTCGGTGCCTTGGGGACCCAGGCTTCTTCGCAGGTGCAAGGCGATCAGCTCGGCCCGGATGGCGAATCGCGAGCGGAGTATATTGCGCGCGTGTCCGGCAGCGACATTCCGAACGCCACTGCCTACGCCCTTGTCACCTTCGACGAGGATCTGCCGCCCGTAGCCGCCGCGGCCGCCGTTGCCGCAGCCCCGCGCATGGACGCTATCCTTATCGGCTCCACCGCCCCCATCGACGTCCCCGAACCGACCGCCGGCGAAGACCGAGCCGCCGTTATCCAGTGCGCTTTCGACCGCATCGGTGCCTCCTATGGGCAGCGTCCCACCGCGGTGAGCGCGGCCGTGGTGTGGGGGTCGGGCGCCCAGCTTGCCGAGGTCGCCTCCACCCCCTCCGTCGCCGCCGTCGAGCCCGCACCTGCGGACGCCGCCTGGGGCAGCTTCGCCATCCGCCCTCCCAGCTAATATCGCCCTCCTGGGCCCTGTGGCGCGCGGTGGCCGCCCAGCGCTTTTAGCATCTAGGGCATGGAACACATTCGGGCCTATATTGCGGCACTCAACTCGGCGATGGACATCCTCGCCGAGGCAGCCGATGCCTCCGCCACGGACCTTATCGCCGCCGGCATGCCCGATGCAGAAGCAGAATCTATCGCGCAGCTAGCACAGGTCTATTTCGGGCCCACACGCTTTCGCCGCCGCCAACGACGTGCGGTAGATGGGGCCCGCCGCAACCGGCATTCGCTGCCGACGCTGGAGGTCATCGAAAAGCATGCCCGGCGCGCACCCACCCAAGCCCGCGCCTGGGCCCTGCGCGCCGAACTCACCCACATTGCCTGCGATACGCGGGAGATGGAAAAGCGTGCCCGCAAGAAGCTGCGTGAGATGCGCGCGCCAAGTGAACCCAAGCCAGGGGTGCGGTTGCGGCGCCGCGCTGCCGGAAAGCCGTGGACGCTGTCTATTACCGGGCCTTCCGCGCTGATTGCAGAACTCCACCAGCATGCCGGTTCGCTTGCCGACGTCGCCTCCCTCTTCCGCACCGGTACCGGCGCCTCTACCTCTACCTCTACCTCTACCGTGCGCACTAATGTTGTGGTGCCACTAGATAAGTTGGTCGGCGTGGCCCATGGCAGTGATGATGTGGTGCTGACCATGACCAACGGCGCGCAGATAACCGGTGCCGAATTGGCCCAGCGCTCGCTCGCCGAGGAGGGATTTGTCACCTTGCTCCACCCCGTAGAGGGCCCAGTGAACCTGTACCGCATGCGCCGTGGGGCCACCTGGAAGCAGTTCATGATGGCTGCGGCAGAAAATCCCACTTGTCCGGTCAAGGGATGCAATAAGCCCGCCGATGAGTGCCAGGTCCACCACATCTTCAGCTGGGCCGGCGGAGGATGGACCAATGCGAAAAATCTCACCACCGCCTGTGCCTATCACAATGGCCGCAATGATGACCATCGCACCGGCCCGCCGCGCAATGGCCGCTTCGAGCGCACCTCCCGCGGGGTGCGCTGGGTCAACCCCTGGGATCCGCCCCCACCGGGCCTCGTCGATACCGGGCCCACCACGTGATTTTCGCGGCGTCACTGAGGCGTCGCGCGTTGTGGCGATCCTAAGCTAGGACCATGGCCTCAAAACAGCCCTTTTCGCAGTGGATGCCCAACTACAAGTTTGCCTATATCGCCGCGTGGGTCGCGGTGGTGGTTTCCGGCATCGCGCTTTTAGCCGGCCTTGTCACCGGCGGCACGTCGATGACGCTGGTGTTTTCCGGGATCGTGTGTGCCTATGGCATCTTTCTCGTCGTGGTGATGCCACGCTGGGCGCTGCGGGCAGAAGAAGAACAGGCGGCGCGTCGCCGCGCCCGCGCCGCCCGCGAAGAACTCAAGCGCTCCTAGCCATGCGCACCAAGTCGGCGACGTAAATCGCAACGGCCACGCCGATGATGCCGAAGCCGATCCAGCGGTGCGTCGAAAAGTGCTCGTGGGTGACAAAGAGCGCCCACAGCATCTGCATGATGGGGGGTGAGGTATTGGAGCATTCCGATCGTCGATAAGCGCAGCGTCCGTGCGCCCTCCGCAAAGCAGAGAAGCGGCAGCGCGGTAATCAAGCCGGCGCTGACCAAAAGCAGCGCGTGGCCGACGCCCTCGCTGGCGAAAGTGCCCTGGCCGCTTGTTTCTAGCCACAGGATGTAGCCCACCGCCAGCGGTGACATCACGAGCGCCTCCGCTGCGACCGAGACGGCCGAGGACACCCGAACCTGCTTTTTGAGAAGCCCATAAAAGCTAAAGCTGAACGCCAATAGCAGCGAAATATACGGCGCCTGGCCGGTAAAGAACGTCAAATACAGCACCGCGATGGCCGCAATGCCCACCGCGCCGGCCTGCCACGGCCGCAGTCGTTCCTTCAAAAACACCATGCCGAGGGCGACCGACACCAAGGGATTAATGAAGTACCCCAGCGCCGCATCGGCCACGTGGTTGCTATTAATCGCCACCACGTAGGTGCCCCAATTGACCGTGATGAATACACCCGCGGCCGCAAGCCAACCCCACGTGCGCTTGTCCATGCGCGCCATTTCGCGCCACCGGCCGCCGAGGAGCAAAAATCCCGTAACCAACACCGCGGTCCACAGCACGCGGTGAGCCAAGATTTCCAGCGGCGATGCCGGCAGCAACAGAGGGAAGAACGCAGGGAAAAATCCCCACATGATGTAGGCGGCGAGCGTGTAGAGCATCACAAAATAATAGCCCATTTTGACCGCCCCGCTATGATGAGCCGCATGGCCAAAAACTCCTCCTTCGTCCACCTGCACAACCACACCGAGTTTTCCATGCTGGACGGCATGGCCAAGGTCGATATGCTGGCAGACGAGGTGGTCCGCCAAGAAATGCCGGCCGTCGGCATGACCGACCACGGCAATATGTATGGCTCTGATGCCTTCTACCGCCGCATGACCGGCGCCGGCGTCAAACCCATCATCGGCATCGAGGCGTATATGGCGCCCGAATCCCGCTTCAACAAAAAGCGCGTGCTGTGGGGCACGCCGGACCAAAAGCGCGACGACGTCTCCGCCTCTGGTGCCTACCTCCACCAAACGATGATCGCGGAGAACGCCACCGGCCTGCGCAACCTTTTTACCTTGTCTTCGCTGGCTTCCTACGAAGGTCAGTTGGGCAAATGGCCGCGCATGGACGCCGAGCTCATCGCCGAGCACGCAGACGGCATCATTGCCACCACCGGTTGCCCCTCTGGCGACGTCCAGACCCGCCTGCGCCTCGGCCAGTTCAACGAGGCGCTGGAGGCCGCGGCCATGTGGCAAGACATCTACGGCAAGGACAACTTCTTTTTGGAGTTGATGGACCATGGGCTGGACATCGAAAAGCGCACGCGCGATGGCCTGCTAGAAATCGGCCGCAAGCTAGACCTGCCCCCGCTGGTGACCAATGACTGCCACTACGTGTTGGAGTCCCAGGCGCCTGCGCACGAGGCGATGCTGTGCGTGCAGACTGGCAAAACTTTCATGGACCCGGACCGCTTCAAGTTCGGCGGCACCGGCTACTACATTAAGTCGGCCGCGCAGATGCGCGAGACCTGGGACGATATGATTCCAGACGGCTGCGATAACACCCTGTGGATTGCCGAGCGCGTGCAAGACTACGGCGAAATCTGGGAAGAACACACCCACGATCGCATGCCTATTGCCGACGTCCCCGAGGGTCACACCCCAACCTCCTGGCTCACCCACGAGGTGATGGAGGGCCTGCAAGCGCGCTTCCCCGGCCGTGATGTTCCGGAGGAGTATATCGAGCGCGCCAAGTATGAGATCTCTGTTATCGAGATGAAAGGCTACCCGTCCTACTTCCTCATCGTGGCCGAGCTCATTAAGCACGCGCGCTCCGTGGGCATTCGTGTGGGGCCGGGCCGTGGCTCGGCGGCCGGCGCGCTCGTCGCCTACGCGCTGACCATTACCAATATCGACCCGCTGGAACACGATCTCCTCTTCGAGCGATTCTTGAATCCAGAACGCCCGTCCGCACCCGATATCGATATCGACTTCGATGACCGCCGCCGTGGCGAAATGATCACCTACGCGGCCGAGCGCTGGGGCGAGGACAAGGTGGCGCAGGTGATTACCTTCGGCACTGTGAAGACTAAGCAGGCCATTAAGGACTCGGCCAAGGTGCACTTTGGCCAGCCCGGATTCCAGATGGCCGACCGCATCAACGGCGCGCTGCCGCCTGCCATCATGGCCAAGGACATTCCGCTCAAGGGCATCACGGACCCGGACCACGAGCGCTACTCCGAGGCCGCCGAGGTCCGCCAGATGGTGGAATCCGACCCGGATGTGAAAAAGATTTATGACACGGCGCGGGGCTTGGAGGGCGTCGTCAGGCAGGCAGGCGTGCACGCCTGTGCGGTGATTATGGCTTCGGTCCGGCTCATGGACCACATTCCTATGTGGAAGCGCCCGGCCGACGGCGCTTATATCACCGGCTGGGATTACCCGGCCTGCGAGGCCATCGGCCTGCTGAAGATGGACTTTTTGGGCCTGCGCAACCTCACCGTTATCGGCGATGCGATTGAAAACATCAAGCGCAACCGCGGCGAAGAAATCCACCTAGAGCAGCTGCATGCCGACGACCCCAAGGTCTCCAAGGTTTATGACCTGCTCTCGCGCGGCGATACGCTGGGCGTCTTCCAGCTCGACTCCGGCGGCATGCAGGAGCTGCTCAAGCGCATGAAGCCGACCGGCTTTAAGGATATTGTGGCATCCCTGGCGCTCTACCGCCCGGGCCCGATGGGTGTGAACGCCCACTGGGATTACGCGGACCGCAAGAACGGCCGTAAGGAGATCACTCCGATTCACCCGGAGTTGGAAGAGCCGCTCAAGGAAATCCTGGATGAGACCTACGGTCTCATCGTCTACCAGGAGCAGATCATGCGTATCTCGCAGAAGGTCGCCAACTACACGGCCGGCGAGGCAGATGGCTTCCGTAAGGCAATGGGTAAGAAGAAGCCCGAAGTGCTGGCCCAGCAGTACGACAAATTTTGGGGCGGCATGCAAGAAAATGGCTACTCCAAGTCCGCCATGGATGCGCTGTGGGGCACCATCGAGCCCTTCGCGTCCTACGCGTTTAACAAGTCCCACGCCGCGGGCTACGGCTTGGTGTCCTTCTGGACGGCCTACCTCAAGGCCTACTATGCACCGGAGTACATGGCCGCGCTGCTGACCTCGGTGGGCGATAAGAAGGATAAGTCCGCCATCTACCTTTCGGACTGCCGCCACTTGGGCATCAAGGTGCTGCCGCCGTCCGTCAACGAGTCCGAAGAGGACTTCCAGGCGGTGGGAGAGGATATCCGCTTCGGCATGGGCGCTATCCGCAACGTGGGCTCGGAAGTGGTGGAATCCATCATCAAATCCCGCCACGATAAGGGCGCGTTTACCTCCTTTAGCGATTATCTGGACAAGATCGAGCTCGCCGCCTGCACCAAGCGCGTGACAGAGGCGCTCATTAAAGCCGGCGCCTTCGATGACTTGAACCACCCGCGCAAAGGCCTCATGCTTATCCACGAGGACGCGGTGGATGCGGTGCAAACCACCAAGAAGGCCGCGGATAAGGGACAGTTCGACCTCTTTGCCGGAATCGGCGGGGGAGAGGACGACGCGGCTTCCAACGCCTTTGCCTTGGATATCCCGGAAGACAACTGGGATCGCAAACACGAACTTGCCCTCGAGCGCGAGATGCTGGGCCTATATGTTTCCGGCCACCCGCTCGATGGCTTCGAGGAGGCGCTGGCCGCGCAGACGGATACCCCGCTGACCAAGATCCTCAACGACGAGGTGCATAACGGCCAAGAGCTCATCATCGGCGGCATCATTTCGGGCGTGGACCGTCGCTTTTCCAAGCGCGATGGCTCGCCGTGGGCCATCGTCACGGTGGAAGACCACAACGGCGCGCAGGTGGAAATCCTGGTATTCAACAAGGTGTACTCGCTCGTCGCCCCGCAGATTGTCGAGGACAATATCATCCTCGCGCGCGTGAACGTCAAGGTGCGCGATGAGCGCCGCTCGCTATTCTGCTCCGATATCCGCGTGCCGGAGCTGGGCCCTGGCGGGGGTGCGGGCCTGCCGCTGCGCCTGACCATGCGCACGGATCAGTGCACCATGGAAAATATTGCTCGCCTCAAGCAGGTCCTGCTCAAAAACCAGGGCGAGTCAGACGTGTACCTCGAGCTTGTCGACGGCTCCGAGTCCACCACCATGATCCTCGGCGACCACCTGCGCGTGGAGCGATCCGGCAACCTCATGGGCGACCTCAAGGCCACAATGGGCGCGGGCATTTTAGGCTGAATTTAAACTCGGCGGCGGCAGGCGCCCTCCACTAATCTAGACAGCACAGTCTATATCGATGGAGGAAACCTGATGGTTAACAAGATTCGCACCACCCACGTCGGCTCACTGCCGCGCACCCCGGAGCTGTTGGAAGCCAACCTGCAGCGCGGGGAGCTGCCGGCCGCGGAGTTTCAGGGGATTTTGGAGGCTGCGGTGGCGGACGTCGTCAAGCGGCAGCTCGATCTCGGCCTCGATATCATTAACGAGGGCGAGTACGGCCATATCACCTCTGGCGCGGTGGATTATGGCGCGTGGTGGAACTATTCGTTTAGCCGCTTGGGCGGGCTGACGATGACGGATACCGACCGCTGGGAATCGGCCGAGGTGGTGCGATCTAAGCCGGGTGAGCCGCGGCTGACGTCGTTTATTGATCGCCGCGACCGCGCGTTGTTCTCGGATGCCTATAATGATCCGGATTCTGGTATCTTCACCGGCCGCGCCAAGGTGACGAACCCAGAGTTCACCGGCCCTGTAACCTACATCGGCCAGGACGAGGTTGCCGCCGATGTTCGCCTGCTTGCCGACGCCCTCCCAACCGGCACCCCCGGCTTCATCGCCGCCCTTTCGCCCGGCTCGGCAGCGCGCCTGACCAACCGCTACTACGACGATGAGCATGAGCTGCTTGCCGACGTCGGCCGTGCCATGCGCACCGAATACCAGGCCATCACCGATGCTGGGCTTACTGTGCAATTCGACGCGCCCGACCTGGCCGAGGCTTGGGACCAAATCAATCCGGAGCCGTCGGTCGAGGACTTCCGCGGTTTTATTCGCGAGCGCATCGACGTCCTCAATGATTCCATCGCCGGCCTGCCCAAGGAACAAACGCGCCTGCATATCTGCTGGGGCTCCTGGCACGGCCCGCACGTTACCGACGTGCCCTTTGCGGATATTGTCGAGGAAATCCTGCGTGCCGAGGTCGGCGGATTCTCCTTCGAGGCCGCTTCGCCGCGCCACGCGCATGAGTGGCGCGTGTGGCAGGACCACGCACTGCCGGAGGATACCGTGATTTACCCGGGCGTAGTCTCTCACTCCACCAACGCGGTAGAGCATCCGCGCCTCGTGGCAGATCGCATTATTCAATTCGCTGAGGTGGTCGGCCCGGAAAATGTTATCGCGTCGACCGACTGCGGCCTCGGCGGCCGCCTGCACCCCCAGATTGCATGGGCGAAGCTGCAATCCTTGGTAGAAGGCGCTGATATCGCTACCCGAGAACTGTTCTAAAAACGCCTAAAGCCGCTCCGAAGTTCCGGAGTGGCTAGATTATTCAGTGCTTAGAAGCGCACGCCCAGCTGCTTGAGAGCATTCGTCATCGGTTCCAGTACGCCGGATTTATGGGAACCGATGGGGGTCAGCTGCAGTGCGGCGTTGGGGGCGGAGTGTTCCAGCACGTTATCCATGATGTGGGCGTGGGCAGTCGGGGCGCAGGCCAGGATGAGGGAGGAGGTAACGCAGAGAGATGCGCTTGAGCATAGATATTCCTTTCTTGTGGTTGTGTCCACTATTGCTGATGGAGGTAACGGTGCAACTAAAGGACAGTAAATTTCCAGTGAATGGGTAGACTGTCAAGACATGACTGATTCGACCATCCATGCATCCGATATCCAGCAGGCGCAGGCGCGGATTAGCTCGGAAATCGCCCCGACTCCGCTGCAGTACTGCGCCCGGTTGTCGGCCGAGACGGGCTGCGAGGTCTATCTTAAGCGGGAGGATCTACAGGACGTGCGCTCCTATAAGATTCGCGGCGCGTTAAACGGTATGTCGAATGTTCCCCAGGAAGAGCGCGGCCGGGGAATTGTTACGGCGTCGGCCGGCAATCATGCGCAAGGCGTGGCCTATGCTTGCCGCACGATGGGCATAGCCGGCAAAATTTTCGTGCCGGAGCCCACGCCGATGCAAAAGCGCGACCGCATCCTGGTCCATGGCGGCGACCAGGTGGAGCTGGTGGTGGTCGGCGCCAACTTCGATGAAGCAGCCGCGGCCGCGCACGCCGACGCCGCCGAGCGCGACGCCACCTTCATCGAGCCCTTCGACGCTCGCGATACCATCACCGGACAAGGTACGGTCGCGGCGGAGGTTCTGGCGCAGCTTTCGGCCAAGGGCAAGTCTCTCGATACCATCGTCGTTCCTGTGGGAGGCGGTGGCCTGATTTCTGGCATCACCTCCTACGTGGCGGATATGGCACCGCACACCCGGGTGGTGGGTATGGAGCCGGAGGGGGCGGCGTCGCTAAGAGCGGCGTTTGACCACGGCGGCCCGGTCGCGCTGGAGGAGGTCGACCCCTTCGTCGATGGCGCGGCCGTAAAGTGCTTGGGCGCGCTGCCCTATGAGATTTTGGACGCCAATCGCGAGCGCCTGAGCTTTGACACCGTGTCCGAGGGCGCGGTGTGTACGGACCTGCTCAATCTGTATCAAAATGAGGGCATCATTGCGGAGCCGGCCGGTGCCCTGTCGGTAGCGGGCCTGCACCAGTTGGACCTGGAGCCCGGTTCGACGGTGGTGTGCGTGATTTCTGGCGGCAATAATGACGTGCTGCGTTACGCCGAGATCATGGAGCGCTCTTTGGTCCACCGCGGCCTGAAGCATTATTTCTTGGTGAATTTCCCGCAGGAGCCGGGCCAGTTGCGCCATTTCTTGCAGGAGATTTTGGGCCCGACCGATGACATCACGCTCTTTGAATACTTAAAGCGCAATAACCGCGAGACGGGCGCCGCGCTGGTGGGCCTGCAGCTTAGCCGTGCCGAAGATCTCGAGGGCCTGCTAGAGCGCATGGGAGAATCCAAGATTTCGGTGCAGTACCTCAAGCCCGGCACCCCCGAGTATGAATTCCTCGTGGCCTAATGCAGGATTCTTATCGTCGCCCAGTAGGCCAGGTTGAACACGAAATTGAAATTAAGCGGTCCCGGTTTATTACCTTGATTGGTCGCGTCACTAATGAGGAAGAAGCCCGCGCGTTTATCGACGCCGCCCGCAGCCGCTTTCCCGACGCCCGTCACCATTGCTCTGCCTACGTCTTTCACGTCGACGGCGCGAACCCGGTGGAGCGATCCTCCGATGATGGTGAGCCCTCCGGAACGGCCGGAAAGCCGATGCTGGACGTGGTGAAGGGGTCCGGCATGCTCGATGTATGCGCGGTGGTCGTGCGCTACTTTGGCGGCATCAAGCTGGGGGCCGGCGGACTGGTGCATGCCTATGGCGGCGCGGTGAGCGAGGCCATGGAGAAGGTGCGCGCGGTAACCAGGGCGCGTCGGGAGCTTTATGCGGTGAAGTGCCCGCATGCGACGGCCGGGCGCGTGGAAGCGGACCTGCGCGGGCGCGGCTACGAGATAACCGATACCGCGTATGCGGCGGCGGTGACCTTTACGCTGGCCGTGCGCCCAGGCGGGCTGGATGAGCTGGAAGCTACGCTGGCAGCGATCTCGCAGGGCCAGCTCGAAGCGGCAGAGGCCGGCAGCGCGTGGGTTGAGGTAGGATCCTGACCATGAGTATGCAGCAACGACCGAATAACCCCATTGCGCAGCGCAAGCAGCAGGTGCGCAAGCACTCCCGCAACGCCGTCGTATGCGTGGCCGGCGGCATCGGTGTGGGCGTAGTGCTCGGCGTGCTTTCGGCAAACTTCTGGGCTTGGATGCTACTTGGTGCCATCGTTGCCGTCGCAGGTGGCGGCTATAACTGGCTGAAGATCCAGAAAATCGTCAACGAGAACCACAACCAGTACTAAATGCCGGCACCGCAACCTAGCGGCCGCCCCGTCAGGATTGATGCCTGGGTGTGGGCCGTTCGTATGTTGAAAACCCGGTCCGCGGCCGCGACCGCCGTGCGCGCCGGGCACGTGAAGATCAATGGCGAGGCCGTCAAGCCTTCCCAACAGGTGGTGCCGGGCGACCGCGTGCGCGTATGGCGCAACCACCACGAGCATGACCTCGAGGTTTTAGCGACCGTCGCCAAGCGCGTGGGCGCGCCCGTCGCGCGTACCTGCTATACGGACCACGCGCCACCGCCGCCGCCCAAGGAGTTTATGCCGTCGGTTCCCGTGCGCCCGCGCGGTGCTGGGCGGCCGACGAAGAAGGAACGCCGCGACATGGAGAAATTCCGCGGCGGTTTCCGGTAAGTTGCCGAAAATCTTGAGCAGCTAGTGGGCGGCGCGCAGGGCTTTCAGGCGCGCAGTAAGCCGCCGCTTGCGGCCTGGGCGGTCGCCGGACTCGGCGGTGGCCTCGATGTGTTGTTTGCCAAACTTGTTGAGCAGGAGGTCGTCGATAAGCCGCACTTGGCCAGGACGGAAGCGGTAGCGCATCGCGTCGTGGACGTGGGCAATGGCGGTGTCATCCAGCAGCTGCTCAAGTTGGCCCAAGTGGCGCACGCCGTTTTGCTCCAGCAGCTCCGCCAAGAAGCGGTAGTGCTCCGAGCGCGAGAGCGGGAAGCGGTTGCCCAAAATGATGGCGAGCACGCCCGGCAAGGTTTCGGCGGTAAGCTCGACGTCCTTGTCCGTTTCTGTATCGGGGGCCTTGAGGGCGGCGATCTCATCGAATTGCTGGTCGGCGAGCTCGATGAGCCCCGCGGCCAAGGTAAAGAGGCGGTCCACCTCCGGCGAGGGCGGGTTCGGTCCCTGCTTATAGCGGATATCGTGCTCAAACTCCGCCCACGCGTGCTGCAGGACGGTGCGAATCTGCACTTCAAAGGTCCAGCCGACATAGTTCGCCAGTTCTTCCATCGCGACGGCGCTATCCTCGGTCACGGTGAGCACCAAGTGGTGGGAACCATAGCCGAAACCTCCCGAAATGCGAGTTTCGGCCGCCTTGTCTACGGAGCGCTCCACGTGGAAAGACTCCCCAAAGACGTTGAGCGCTTGGGGGATGGCGGTGGAGTGATACACCGTCACGCGCACGCCCATCACATCGTGGATCTCTTGCCAGGGCTGGGGATAGACAAAATCGCCATTCTCGCGGCGCTTTTTGGCCTTCGCCTTCAGCGAGGGCCAGGTTTTTACGCGGGTAGAGACGCGGTCGAAGATGATGCCGGCGTCATTGAGGAGGTCCTCGATGGCGGTCCGGAAGTCCACCGCGGCGGTGGGGTGGCTGCGCGTCCAGTCGTGGTACTGGTTGCTCAGCCGTGACATCCTACTTTCCGGCATAGTGCTCCTTTCATAACTCCCGCGGGAATCCGTTAGACCATACTAGCGGGCGTGGGTGGAGCACGGTGCGATGGCGGGGCACGCGCGCGACGGCATCGGCGGCCAGCTGGCGGGCATAGGTGTCCGGCAGGTGGGCAAAGGCAAAGAGCGTGGCGGAGTCCGGCACTAGGTAGGTCAGCGAGTGGGAACGCAGCAGGCGACGCATGTGCTTGTCCAGCACGGTAAAGGTCTCTGGGTGGGCAATCCAAGAGGAAATCGGTGCGCCGTGGGAGCGGACCTGCAGGCCGCCGAAACGGGCGGCGGAAGGGAGTTCGCAGGCGGCGGGGCGGGTCCAAAAGCGCAGCCCTTGCGAATCGAGGGCGGCGCGCTGCAGGTTATGGGAAGCATGGTTCCATGCTCGGCGCGCGGAGATATCCATGTCTGCGAGGCCGCGGTGGCTGAGCCGGCGAAAGGTCTGCTTGCCGGGAAATACCAGCGCCATGGACAGGCTGGGGGAGAGCTGGATGGTGGCGAGGGAGTCGCAGAAGCCGTCGTCAGAAAGCCGCTGTTCTTTCAGCCAGGAGCGGGCAAAGAGCGCAGGCAGCAGGTTTGCGGTGGTGGGACGAGGCGGGCGCAGGGCGACGGTCACGGCGAGTTCTCCAGTGTGGCGGTAGGGTGCGGTCGCCTTTATTGGACTGGAGAAACCGCCGTTTGGTTCCCCGGTTGGGCCTAGAAGGGCGGCTCGGCGTCGAGTTGCAGCTCGGCAAAGAGCTTATCGGCCGGCCAGATGGCGATTTCTTGGCCCTTGGCCTGCAGTTCCTCCGCGCGCTTTTCCTTGGAGGTTTTCTTGGCCCATTCGCCCACGATGAGCAAGGTGGACTTTTTGGTGACGTTCTTTGCCACTTGGCCGCCGCGCTCGGCGATGCCCTGCCACAGCACGCCCTTGTCATAGGGGTCGAAATCGCCGGTGAGGGTGACGTGCTGTCCGTAGAGTGCGCCTTCCGGGTCGGCGTCGGGGTTCGGCTCTGGGATTGTGTCCGGGGTGGCTACGGACTGCCACGGGGCGGGCCCGCGAGACTTCTTCTGTGCCGAGCCGGCCGCACGGGTTTGGTCGCGGAAGTCGGTCCCAGCGCCGAGATCCGCGCCGGAGGTGGGGGCGGTATGGGCACGCAGAACTGGCAGGATAGCCTCGGCATCGAGACGGCCCAAGGTGAATTCGCGTGCGGTGAATAGGTCGCGGACGCTGCCGGTGTGCCCGAAGCGCTCGGCCAAGCGGGCGATGATTTCGCCGGCCGCACGGGCATCCTCGGTGGCGTCGTGGTGGCTGAAGTCCGGCGCAGACAGGTGGGCGGCGACGGTGGGCAGCTTGTGGTTGCGCACCGAAATAACCTTGGCCTTGGAAGCATCGCGGGACAGCGCGAGGGAGCAGGCCAGCGGCACGGTGGGCACCTCGGCGCCGGCGGAAAGCAGGCCGGAGCGCAGGGCGGTGGAATCGAACTGGGCGTTGTGCGCGACAAGCACGTCGCCGCCGAGGAAATCGAAGAGCTCCTTGGCGGCATCGGCAAAAGCCGGCGCTCCTTTCACATCGTCCGCGGTAATGCCGTGGATGGAGACGTTGATATCCGCGAAGTGCTCGAGGCCTGGTGGAGGGGTGCACAGCCAGGACCGGGAGGCGGTCTCCTCGCCATCGCGGAAGCGCACCGCGCCGATTTGGCAGATAGAGCCCCAGTTATCGTTGGCCGTTTCCACGTCCACGGCGGTGAAATCAAGGCCGGGGATGGTGGCGGTGGAGGAGGGGGCCTCGCCGCGCTGTGCGGCGGAAATGGCGCGGGCGACGGCCTGCGGGTCTTGGTGCGGGGCGAAGGCTATAGTGCCGGCGGCGCCCAAGTCGAGGGCGCCGAAGCCGGTGGGGGTCGGTTCACTCACGCGCACGGTGCCGATGGACTCAAGCGGGATATCCTGCGTGGCGGGGGCACCGAGGCTGGTGGCCAGCAGGGTGCGGTGAAGCACGAGTTTATCCGCTGTGACATCGATGAGTGCGCCGTGCGCGGGAAATGACACGAGGGGCCTTTCTTTAGGAATCGAAGATGGGCGGTTCAATCTGACGCAGAATCAGCGTTGAACGCGGCTGCACCGTGATCGTACCCTCTGCCTCAATGAGGGTTTCCTCCGCGGGGTAGCCACCGGAATCGGCGGTATCGACCATCAGCCTCCAGGTGGCGCCGAGATCCTTGGTGGGCAGGGTGAACTCGATTTCGCCGTCGTGGGAATTGAAGATCATGATGAAGGAATCATCGGTGATGCGCTCGCCGCGGGCGGTGGTTTCCGTAATCGCATTGCCATTGAGGTAGACCATGAGGGCGCGGCCGAAGTCGTGGTCCCAGTCGTCCTGGGTCATCAGGCGGCCTGAAGGAACCAGCCAGGCGATATCGCGTTCCTGGACATCCGAGCCGAGCGGGCCGCCGGCGAGGAAGCGCTTGCGGCGGAAGACGGGGTGGTGGTTGCGAATGGACAGCACGCGCTTGGTAAAGCCCAGCATCGCGGCGGATTTTTCTTCCTCCAGCATAGACCAGTCCATCCACGACAGCTCGTTGTCCTGGCAGTAGACGTTATTATTGCCGTCCTGCGTGCGGCCGAATTCATCGCCATGCGAGAGCATAGGAGTGCCCTGGGAAAGCAGGAGAGTGGTCAGGAAGTTGCGGGCCTGGCGGCGGCGCAGCTTGCGGATTTCTTCGTTATCGGTGGGGCCCTCCTCGCCACAGTTCCAGGAGCGGTTGAAAGATTCGCCGTCGCGGTTGTCTTCGCCGTTGGCCTCGTTGTGCTTGTCGTTATAGGACACGAGGTCGCGCAGGGTAAAGCCGTCGTGGGCGGTGATGAAGTTAATAGAAGCGGTGGGGCGGCGGTCATTATCGGCATAAAGATCCGACGACCCGGTCAAGCGGGAGGCGAATTCACCTAGGGTAGCGGGTTCGCCGCGCCAAAAGTCGCGCACGGTATCGCGGTACTTGCCGTTCCATTCGCTCCAAATGGGCGGGAAGTTGCCCACTTGGTAACCATCGTGGCCGATGTCCCAGGGCTCGGCGATGAGTTTAACCTGGCTGACAATGGGGTCTTGCTGGACTAGGTCGAAGAAGGTGGCGAGCTTGTCGACGTCGTCAAGCTCCCGCGCCAACGTTGCCGCCAGGTCGAAGCGGAAGCCATCGACGCGCATCTCCGTAACCCAGTAGCGCAGCGAATCCATTATGAGCTGTAGCGAGTGCGGGTGGCGGACATTGAGGGAATTGCCGGTGCCGGTGTAATCCATGTAATGGGCCTCATCGCCTTCGACGAGGCGATAGTACGCGCCATTGTCGATGCCGCGGAAAGCAATGGTCGGGCCCATGTGGTTGCCTTCGGCGGTGTGGTTATAAACCACATCGAGGATGACCTCGATTCCGGCCTCGTGGAAAGCGCGAACCATGGCCTTGAACTCGGAGACCACCTCGCCCGGTTTCTTGGCAAAGGCATAGTCATGGTGTGGGGCAAAAAAGCCGAAGGTGTTATAGCCCCAGTAGTTGCGCAGCCCCAGGTTGCGCAGACGATCGTCTTGCAGGAATTGGTGGACGGGCATGAGCTCAACGGTGGTAACACCAAGCTCTTTAAAGTAGTTAATGACGGCAGGGTGGGCCATGCCGGCGTACGTGCCGCGCAGCTCTTCCGGCACGTCCGGATGGGTCATGGTCATGCCCTTGACATGGGTTTCATAGATGACCTTTTCATTATCGGGAATATGGGGGCGGTGGTCGCTGCGCCAGTCAAAGAAGGGGTTAATCACCACCGACAACATGGTGTGGCCTAGCGAGTCTTCTTCGTTGCGGCCGGTGCCGGGTTCCTCGGCGTGGATGTCATAGGAGTAGAGGGAGGCATCGCCGTCGAATTCGCCGTCGAACGCCCGGGCATAGGGGTCTACAAGGAGCTTGGAAGGGTCGCAGCGAAGGCCGTTTTCTGGTTCATAGGGGCCATAGACGCGGTAGCCGTAGCGCTGGCCAGGGGTGACGTTGGGGAGGTAAATATGCCACACATGGGCGGTGACCTCCGACATTTCGATGCGTTCCTCGTTGCCTTCTTTGTCGATGAGGCAGAGCTCGACCTTGTCTGCTACCTCGGAAAACAGGGCAAAGTTGGTGCCGGATCCGTCAAAGGTGGATCCCAGTGGGGTGGGTTTGCCGGGCCAGATTTGGCGGCCGTAGCGCTCGGTTGGCGTGGGGACTGCGTCCATGGCGGGAGTGTTCATGCCCACGAGCATAACCGCTTTTTAGGCGCCGGCGCCGTGCGTAAGTCCAGCGTTAATAATGCGCACGCCGCGTAGGAGGTCTGCGCGATAATCTGTGACCGGAGACTCACCGGTGGTTTCTGCAAGCTGCCGTTGGGATTGTTCCATTAAGGTGGCGCCGAGCACGAGGTGAATGGCGGAGAGCGCGGCGGCGCGGTGGGCGCTGGTGGCAGCGAGGGTGCTGCGCGTGGCTGCAGCGGTAAAGGCCGCCAAGAGGTGGTCCCAGGCAGGGGCCTGCGGAAGGGAGAGGCCGGCAATGACTACCTCGGCGCCGTCGCGGCGGGCGAGCAGCAAATCACGAAGATTGAGGCTGATATCCTCGAGCGACTCCCCAGAAACGGGGGAGATAATCTCCTCCGCTAGGGCTGCAATGAGCGCTTGTTTATTGGCAATGTGCCAGTAGAGCGCGCCGGGGGCGACGCCGAGGGAGGAAGCAACGCGGCGCATGGTGACGTCTCCAAGCCCGTAGGCATCAAGCAGGGAAAGAGCGGCGTCGATAATACTCTCGCGGTTTATGTGCACCTTGGCAATTGTACGGACTCGGCCGGGTAGGACGGTAGTTCACAGGTTCTTTTAACGGAGTCTCAATGTCATTTCCATCGTCGGGTTGTTAGTATTGCGAAGACAAATAAGAGGTCGCCCTTGGGGTGGCTTCACATTCGCAAAATTGATTCAGGAGTTTTCCCTTGTCCTTTTTGACCCCTGCAAAGAAGTCCCTCATCGCAGTTGCGCTGGTCACCCCGCTGGCGCTAGCTGCGTGTGGTTCGGATGACAATGACGACTCCAAGAAGGCTGCCGCCACCACGGCATCCAAGTCTTCTGAGGATAAGTCTGCAGATAAATCCGAGGACAAAGATGCCGATAAGTCCGAGGATAAGGACAAGGAAAAAGAAAAGGATCAGAATAAGGACGGCGAAAACAAGGACGCCGCTGCGGGTGCAGAGGGCGAGGACGGCGCTGGCGAGGGCCCCGATCAGCTGGCTAACCCGCTGAACAATGGTGAGGATCCTTTCGCGGGAGCGAAGGACATCAAGCCGATTGAGGGCGGCCAGAATGCTAATGATGCCGATAAGCAGGCCATCGAGCAGCTGGTCCGTGGTCAGCATGAGATCGACAATGTGAAGGAATACTTCAACTACATGCCGCAGCATGCCTGCCAGGCGGTGCGCGATGAGCAGTCCCAGGAGTTCGGCCAGTACCAGCAGTACGTCGATAGCCTGCCGAACCAGTCCTTTGCCGAGTACGCTAACACTATGCGCCAGCAGGGCGGCGGCAACGCCGAGGTGGAGAAGTTCGCTAGCCAGTTGGAGTCCATCCCGCAGTCGACCAAGCTGCAGTCCGTCAACGACGTTGTGGTTAATGGCGACGATGCTTCTGCAACCGTGAGCGTGTCCAACTCTGAGGGCACTGAGACCTCTACGGTCCGCTTCCGTCGCGAGAATGGCAACTGGACCTTCTGTAACTAAGTTGTCTCTGTTAAAGCGCCGGTTACCCCGCACCCTAGGCTTCGGTGCGGGGTTACTCGCGTGTGCGCTCCTCGTTTACGGCGTGGCCGGTGCGCTGTGGGGGATTTTCCGGCCGACGCTCACCGGCCATGAGTTAGATGACGGCGGTTATGCCATCGATGCGATGGGAAGCGCCCAGTTCATCGCCTTTATTACCTTTGCCCTCATTACCGGCCTGCTTGGTTTGTTCTTGGGGTTGGGCGCGTATTTGCGCCGGCAGGGGCGGGGCTTGTCGATGCTCTTGTGGGTCGGCGTGTGTGCCCTGGCTGGGGCGGCGTCGTTTTATGTCTTTGGTGGGGTCACGGCCACGCATCCACCAGAAAACCCAGGGGAAGTCGTAGAGTTTGCGCCGAATTTCTCCCCAGCCATCTCGTGGGCGGTGGCGCCCTTTATGGCGATGTTTGCCTATTGGTCCACGGCGTTTGTGAGTGCCGATGAAGATTGGTGATGTGCGCGTCTAAGGCCATTCGACGGGGGAGGCGCCGGTTACTTCGTGTGCGATGTCATCGATGCCGTGCAGGATGTGCTTGAGCCCGCGGCCGATGGCGCTAAATAGTTGCGGCCGGGTAAGTCCCGCGGCGGTAATGGTGGCGGCATCCATCCGCACTTGCAGGCCTTCGGAGGTGTGGTGGCAAAATGCCACGGCGCCATGGTGGGCGCGATTCCAGTCATTGCAAATGAGGAATAGCCGGGTAAATTCCGCCTCGTCCAGATTGGGGTCCCAATGTCCTTTGATAATGAGGCTGGGCCCGTTGTCCAGTGCAAAGGCGAAAAGGACATCATTGACCCAGGCGTAGATGGCGGTGGCGCCGTCGCTTTGGAAGCGCTGGATCCCAATAAGCGGTAGGAGCCCGGCCAGGCTATCGAGGGTGAAGGGTTCCAAGGGGGCGTCGGCAAGCGGGGCAAGCTCCGGTGAAGCTTCGCGCACGAGGCCGGGATGGGATTGGGCGAGCAGATCCATGAGGACCTCCGCGTTGCGCAGTGCCGGTAGGAGGAACGCTGCAAGCTGTTCGCGGCTGGGGGAGGTATCGGCCGGCAGATAGCTGTGCCCAGATACGCTCACGCAGTCAGGCTGGTCATAATCAACCACGACGACCGGGGAGATGCAATCGTGATTCCATTCGTTGGCCAAGTACGCGAGCTCGGAGATCTCGCTGAGATCGACGCCGCCGCGGGGGCTGGTGTGCAGGTGGAGCACCGGTTCTTCCAGCTGGTCTACAAAGATGAAGGTGGAGCCGCCTGCCGCATGTGGAACGAGTAGCTCGCCAGTAGGCAGGGCCCAGCAGGACACGTCATTATCGCGGGCAATGGTGCGGGCATGCGAGAGCAGAAAAGAGGGTTCAATTTCGCTCATCGCTGCCACCACCTTAAAGCTGTGTTGATATCGAGTCTATAGCTCAAACCGGCCCCCTCGCTGGCGTTTGACCATTAGGATATTGGTTTAATAACAGAAATCCGATAGGGAGAAGAGGAACCGGGAATGCTTCGCACCATCGATCTGCGTGGCCAAGAGCTGCGCCCCGCCCAGTTGCGGCGAGTTTTGCCGCGCGGTGGCACCGACGTCGCCGCCGTGGTGGACAAGGTGGCGCCGCTGGTTCATCGAGTACGCCAAGAAGGCGCTGCGGCCGCCTTGGACTATGGCGAGCAATTCGATGGCGTGCGCCCAGCCCATCTGCGGGTGCCCCAAGCGGAGTTGGAGAAGGCCGCTTCCGAACTAGACCCGCAGGTGCGCCAAGCGATTGAGGTCTCCATCGAGAAGGTCCGCAAGGTTCACGCCGAGCAAAAACCGGCCGCGCACACCACCGTGCTAGCACCAGGTGCCACGGTGACCGAGGTCTTTCGCCCCATCGAGCGCGTCGGACTATACGTGCCGGGAGGCAAGGCGGTCTATCCGTCCTCGGTGATTATGAATGCCGTGCCAGCGCAGGCGGCCGGCGCGGAAAGCTTGGTGGTAGCCTCGCCGCCACAAAAAGAATTCGGCGGTCTGCCGCACCCCACGGTGCTGGCCGTGTGCCAGATGCTGGGCGTGGATGAGGTCTGGGCGGTAGGAGGCGGCCAGGCCGTCGCGCTGATGGCCTACGGAGATGATGACGCCGGACTAGCCCCAGTGGACATGATTACCGGCCCCGGAAATATCTTCGTCACCGCGGCCAAGCGGTTGGTGCGCGGCGTGGTGGGTACTGATGCTGAGGCCGGGCCGACCGAAATCGCCATTATCGCTGATGACACTGCGAATCCGGTGTATGTGGCCTATGACCTTATCTCCCAGGCCGAGCATGATCCGATGGCCGCGAGTGTGCTCATTACGGCTTCGCCAAGCCTAGCTCAGCGTGTGAATGCCGAGGTAGAAGCGCGCTACAGCGCCACCGCAAATGCGCAGCGAGCGGCCGAAGCCCTAGGCGGCGAGCAATCCGGAATTGTGCTGGTCGATTCCCTGGATGCAGCGGTGGCGGTGGCCAATACCTATGCTGCTGAGCACCTGGAGATCCACACCGCAGAGCCCGGTGCAGTGGCCGAGCGGATTAAGCACGCCGGTGCCATCTTTGTAGGGGACTTTGCTCCAGTGCCGCTCGGAGATTACGCGGCCGGCTCCAATCACGTATTGCCCACCTCCGGTACGGCGCGCTTTTCTGCCGGCCTTTCTACCCATACCTTTATGCGGCCGGTCAACCTTATTGATTATGACCGAGCTGCGTTGGACGAGATTGCCCCGCACATTATCGCTTTTGCGGAGGCCGAGGGGTTGCCTGCCCACGGTGAGGCTATCCGCGCCCGATTCGAGGAGAATTAAATGACGCACTTGAATGATCTTCCCCTGCGCGAGGAGCTGCGCGGCAAGTCTGCCTATGGGGCGCCGCAACTCCATGTGGCCTACCAGCTCAATACCAACGAAAATCCTTATCCTCCCTCGCAGGCACTAGTGGATGACTTGGTGGCGGAGACCCGGCGCCTTGCCACCACACTCAATCGCTATCCGGAGCGCGATGCGGTGGAGCTGCGTCAATCCTTGGCGGACTACGTATCTGAACAAATCGGCGTGCGCGTGAGCTATGCGCAGGTGTGGGCGGCCAATGGCTCGAATGAGATTTTGCAGCAGCTGTTGCAGGCATTCGGTGGTCCAGGCCGCAGCGTGCTCGGTTTCACCCCGTCTTATTCCATGCACCCCATCCTCGCGGATGGGACTCACACGCAGTTTCTGGAGTGCCCGCGCGATGAGAATTTCCGCATCGATATGGACCGGGCGCTCGCAGATGTGGCGCAGCACCAGCCGGATATCATCTTTGTGACTACGCCGAATAACCCCACCGGTGGGGTGACCAGCGTGGACGATATTGCCGCGCTTGCCGACGCCGCCCCGGGCATCCTCATCGTCGATGAAGCTTATGGCGAATTTTCTTCCTCGGCATCTGCGGTGACGCTGCTGGAGAAATACCCCACGAAGCTGGTGGTCTCGCGCACCATGTCTAAGGCCTTCGATTTTGCCGGCGGCCGCCTCGGTTATTTCGTGGCGGACCCGGCCTTTGTGGAGGCCGTGATGCTGGTGCGCTTGCCGTACCACCTGTCCGTGCTTTCCCAAGCAGCGGCGACGGTGGCGCTGCGCCATAGTGCGGATACGCTCGCCACCGTGGAAAAGATTGCCACCGAACGCGAGCGGGTGGCCGCTCGCTTGCGCGAACTAGGCTATACCGTCCTGCCTAGCGAATCTAATTTTCTCTTCTTCGGCCGCTTTGCTGACCAACACCGCGTGTGGCAACAGTTCTTGGATAAGGAAGTGCTCATTCGCGATGTTGGCATCGCAGGCCACCTGCGCATGACCGTGGGGCTGCCAGAAGAAAATTCGGCCTTTTTGGCCGTAGCTGAGGACCTTGCGGATACAGTAGTGGCGGATTCCCCGCTCGCAGGAGAAAGGAGCGAAGCATGAGCAACCGCGTAGGACGCGCCCACCGGGCAACGTCGGAATCGCAGATTTCTGTGGTCATTGACCTCGATGGCACGGGACAAAGCGATATTTCCACCGGACTGCCTTTCTTTGACCACATGCTCACGGCCTTTGCTACTCATGGCAGCTTTGATCTCACTGTGCAGGCTGAGGGCGATGTGGAGGTAGATGCCCACCACACTGTGGAAGATACCGCCATCGTGCTCGGCACCGCGCTGCGTAAGGCGGTGGGGGATAAGGCCGGCATTCGCCGCTTTGGCTCCCAGCTTTTGCCCATGGATGAGGCCTTAGTGGAAACGGTGGTGGATTTTTCTGGGCGCGCCTATTTTGTAATGAACGGCGAACCAGAGCACCTGCAGTGGCAGACCATCGGTGGGCATTACGCCACGGTGATCAACCGCCACTTCTTTGAAACGCTCGCCACCCACGCTGCGGTAACGCTCCACCTCAACGTGCGTTATGGTCGCGATCCGCATCACATTACGGAAGCGGAGTATAAAGCCGTAGCGCGTGCGTTGCGCGGCGCAGTGGAATTCGATCCGCGCCAGACTGGAATTCCATCGACGAAGGGAGCACTCTAGAACGCATGCACTTTATGATCTTGGTCCTCTTCCTCGTAGCAGGCATGTTGGTGGGCGGTGCGTGGTCCGCCTACCAACAGGGGTCGAAGGCAATGACAGTAGTAGCCTCTCTTTTGGCTGCGATCACCGTAGTAGCAGCAATCTCGTGGATGGTAGGAGCGTTTGGTAAATGAGCACAACCCAAGAAACTAATATCTGGAAGGTTCCGGGGTATACCCCGACCATGTTGGCCATCGCCGCAGCCTTCGGTGCTTGGTCCATCCTCCTTCCAGTGGTGCCGCTAGCGGTCATTGACTCCGGCGGCTCAGCTACCTTGGCGGGCTCATCCACGGGCATCTTCATGGCCTTCACCGTGCTTACCCAGATCATCTCCCCGTGGCTCCTACGCCGGTGGGGCTACCGCCGCGTGATGGCACTGTCCGCTTTTACCCTGGGTGTACCTGCCTTTGGCCACCTCTTGGGTACCGATGCTTGGGTTGTCCTGCTCTTTTCTGCTCTGCGCGGCGTGGGCTTTGGCGCGCTGACTGTTTCTGAGTCCGCGCTCATTGCGGAACTGGCGCCGGTACGCCTGCTGGGCAAGGCCACCGGCATGATTGGTGTTTTCACTGGCCTGGGCCAAATGGTCTTTTTGCCACTGGGATTGACCATGGCGGAAAAGCTGGGTTATGCCTCGACGTATATCACCGCCGGAGTCATTGGGTTCGTGGGCTTTGGTCTGTGCCTGCGCATTCCCAAGATCAAGGTCACGCTCGCCTCCGATACCGAAGAAGAGCCGAACCTTATCCGCGTTCCCACGTGGAAGCTAGTGCTTGTTCCGGCGCTGGCGCTAACGACGTTTTCTATGAGCTATGGCGCCGTATCATCCTTCCTGCCGCCGGCAGTACAAGAACTCGATGCAGAGCGCGGCGCCAGCTTGGCCGGCATCATGCTATCCATTGTGGGCGGCGCCGCCATGATTTTCCGCTACCTAGCGGGTATGGTGGCAGACCGCGTGGGCACTCCCGGCCGGCTCTACATCCCCGGCCAGGTAATGGCTATCGTGGGCGTGCTTGCCATTGCCGTTCCTCTTTATCTCGATGGTTCCGTATGGTGGCTCGTGCTTGGTGCCTTCCTGTTCGGTGGTGCGTTCGGTATTGCCCAAAATGAGGCGCTGCTGTCCATGTTTGATCGCCTGCCGCGCGAGCGGGTCTCGGAGGCTTCTGCCATCTGGAATATCTTCTATGACGGCGGCACCGGCTTGGGCTCGACCCTCTTGGGTGCCTTGGTTGCCGGCTACGGCTATGCGGGGGCTTTTGGGGCCGGCGTGGTCATCCTCGTCGCAGGCGTTGTGATGACGTCGGCAGATTTTGTCCTTGGGCGCACCCGCGTGAGCGAAACCAACGATATCCGGACGCGTCTGCGTCGCATGCGTAAGGTATAGCCCATGGCAAAGACGGTCGCATTATTGGATTATGGCGCGGGCAATGTGCGCTCAGCCCAGCGTGCGCTGGAACGGGTGGGCGCGGACGTCACCGTTACCGCGGACCCCAAAGAAGCGGTGGAAGCGGACGGTCTGCTTGTCCCTGGAGTGGGTGCCTTTGCTGCCTGCATGCGCGGGCTACGGGCGGTGCAGGGCCCTCGGGTCATCGGCCAGCGCTTGGCAGGAGAGCGGCCGGTGTTGGGCATTTGCGTAGGCATGCAGGTGCTTTTCGACGCCGGAGTGGAACACAACATCAACTCCATCGGTTGCGGCGAGTGGCCCGGCACCGTGGAAAAGTTGCAGTCTGCGGTGCTGCCGCACATGGGGTGGAATACCGTGGAAGTACCCGTCGGCAGCGATATGTTTGCCGGACTACCGGAAGACGAACGTTTCTACTTCGTACATTCCTACGGCGTTCGCCGTTGGGAATTGGAAACGGAAATTACCCGTCCGCCGCAGGTGAGCTGGGCGGAGCACGCGGGCGATAGGTTCGTCGCGGCGGTAGAAAACGGTGTCCTGTGGGCGACTCAATTCCACCCTGAGAAATCCGGGGACGCCGGTGCTCAGCTTTTGGAAAACTGGATGCGCACGCTCTAGGTAGGATGAAGAATATGACTTTTACGCTTTTGCCAGCAGTCGATGTATCTCAAGGCCAAGCCGTGCGCTTGGATAAAGGCGAAGCAGGCACCGAGACCTCGTATGGTTCCCCGCGCGATGCCGCACAAAAGTGGCAGTCCCAGGGTGCGCACTGGTTGCATTTTGTGGATTTGGATGCGGCTTTCGGCCGGGGCTCCAACCACGAGGAAATGGCGATGATTACTCGCGATCTAGGGGTAAATGTGGAGCTTAGCGGCGGCATTCGGGACGATGCCGCGGTGGAGCGAGCACTGGCTACCGGTGCGCAGCGCATTAGCATCGGCACGGCTGCTCTAGAGCGGCCGGAATGGATCGAGGATATCCTCGCGCGCTACGGAGATAAGATCGCCGTGGACCTTGCCGTGCGCGAAGATGGCGGCGAATGGCGTACCGCCGGCAATGGCTGGGTCTCCGATGGCGGCGATCTGTGGGAGGTACTCGAGCGCCTCGATGCCGCCGGATGCCAGCGCTTTGTGGTGACAGACGTATCTAAAGACGGCACGCTCACCGGACCTAATATTGAGCTCCTGCGCGAGGTAGCGATGGCGACGGAGGCAAAAATCACCGCCTCCGGTGGCATTTCTAGCGTGGAAGATCTGTGCGAGCTCGCGCTTTATGAAAATGAGGGCATCGATTCCGCCATTATTGGCAAGGCCCTGTACGAGGGGAAATTCACCCTCGACGAAGCACTCGCTGCGGTGGCCGAGGTAGAGCCGCTGCCGGCGGAAGAAACCATTGACCCTTTCGACCCTGAGGACAACTAAGTCATGATGGAACCCCGCGAGTTGGTGGCCTTCGCGGAGGCGGCCGTAGACCAAGTAGAACCCATTTTTCGCTCCGGCCTCGGAGCTGCGCCCGCCCGATTTAAGGGGCAGGGAGATTTTGCCACCGAGGTAGATCTCGTCATCGAGCAACAGCTGCGCGATATCTTGACCCAGATGACCGGCATCCCGGTCTATGGAGAAGAATCAGGCGGCAGCGTGCTCGATACCGTGTGGGTGGTAGATCCGATCGATGGCACCGCAAACTACTCTGCCGGAAACCCCATGGCCGGCATCTTGGTGGCACTCATTCATGAGGGTTCGCCTGTTGCCGCGGTATCTGACTTCCCGCTTCTGGGGCGCCGTTTGGTCACCTGCGATGGCGCCCCACTGCGCTCGGTAGGTGGGCCGACCACTGGCTTCGGCGGAGGGGACGATGCGATGGGTTTTGATGAGGCGCGCGGTCACGTGGGGTGCTCTTCGCACCTGCCCACCGAAATTTTCCACGAGCTGCGCGAGACCGGACTGCGCCCGCGAATGACCGGTTCTGTGGGGCTTGATAATGCCTTCGTCGCGCAGGGCGTGTTCGATGGCGCGATTAACTTCTCTCCGCACCCATGGGATAACGCCGCGGGAGCACTGCAGATTCAGGCCGCTGGAGGCGTTGTTACCGATCCGGAAGGCAATTCGTGGACTGCGCAGTCGCGCGGCATGGTGGCAGGCACCCCGCAGGTTCATGCCACCATCCTTGATATCTTGTCTCGTCATACCGGTTCATTTCACCGTTAAGACTAAATACCCGAAAAGGAGGCGGCCGCCATGGCTGTAGCCGTACGCGTGATCCCCTGCCTAGACGTGGACCAAGGCCGCGTGGTCAAGGGCATCAACTTTGACAACCTGCGTGATGCCGGCGACCCAGTGGAGCTGGCCGCGCGTTATGACGCCCTAGGAGCCGATGAACTTACCTTCTTGGATGTCTCTGCTTCTAAACAGGGCCGCTCCACCATGCTCGAGGTCGTGCGCCGCACCGCAGATCAGGTATTCATCCCATTGACGGTGGGTGGCGGAGTTCGCAGCGTTGATGACGTTCGAGAATTATTGCGCGCCGGGGCAGATAAGGTCTCTGTAAATACCGCGGCCATTAAGAATCCGGAACTGCTGCGCGAAATGGCTGAGATTTTCGGAGCCCAATGCATCGTGCTGTCCGTTGATGCCCGCCGGTGCCACGAAGAGTATGCGCCATCCGGCTTTGAGGTCACCACGCACGGCGGTACGGAATCGGCCGGGATCGACGCCATCGAATGGGCGCGCCGCGGCGAAGGACTCGGCGTAGGGGAGATCCTCCTTAACTCGATGGATGGCGATGGCACAAAGGAAGGATTTGACCTTGAATTGCTGCGCGCCGTGCGCGCAGCGGTGACCATTCCCGTTATCGCCTCTGGCGGCGCGGGAAACGCCGCAGACTTCCCACCGGCAGTTGCAGCCGGCGCCGATGCCGTCTTGGCAGCAAGCATTTTTCACTTCGGTGAGGTAGAAATCAGCGATGTGAAAGAGGCTCTAGACGCTGCGGGCTACGAGGTGCGCCGATGAGTAGCCCGGGCGACTTTGAACTTAACGGGGACATCGCCAAGCAGCTCAAGCGCAATGACCAAGGCTTGGTGCCGGCCATTGCCCAGGCTGAGTCTGGTGAGGTGCTGATGCTGGCCTGGATGGATGACCACGCTTTGGCCCATACCCTCGCTACCCGCAAGGCAACGTATTTTTCGCGCTCGCGCAATGAATATTGGGTCAAGGGAGAAACTTCTGGAAATACCCAAGAGGTGCTGGGCGTTCGCCTTGACTGCGATGGAGATACTATTCTGCTGACCGTGCGGCAGCGCGGCGTCGCCTGCCATACCGGTGACCGCACGTGCTTTGACGCCACTGATCTCCTAGGAGGGCAACCGTGAAGGCTAGACGCCTTGGACCACTACTTATCGCTGTAGGAGCCATCGTATTGTGGCTGTCCTCCCGTGCTGCGTGGGTGGTAGCCTCCAGCGAAGACGACAAGGCCGGCTCTGCGGCCAATGACATCATCGGCTCGGCCTGGTCGCTGGAAATCATGGCCTTGACCCTAGTTCTGGTAGCCGGTGCCGTCGCGGGGATGGCGCTGCGGCGCGTCGGTAGGCGAGTGGTGGGCATTGTGTGCGCCCTCGCTGCGGCGGCTAGTGCATGGACCCCGGTGAGCCTGCTGACTGCGGGCGCGGACGCCGAGCGTGCGCAGAAGATCTTGCAGGGAGCCTCAGCCAATGAAAACGCCGTAGACTCTGCCCAGATTTCTGACTGGGCCACGGTCGTTTCCACCGAGGTGCATTCCCTAGGACCAATTCTGGCCCTAATAGGTGCGGCAGCGGCCCTCTTCGGTGCGGTCATGCTTGCGCGCAATCCAGGCGTGGATAAGGCGAAGGCGTCTAGCAAATACGAAACCCCGGCGGCACGGCAGGCAAAGTTGGAAGAGGATTTGGAAACCTCTTCCGACTCTGGGCGCGTGATGTGGGACGCCCTTGATAGTGATATCGATCCCACTGATATGGACAAAAAATAGCCCCGTTTCCTGTGTAATTTCCGGAACGGCACGCGAGCGGGTTAACCTAAGTGTGATTTTAATCGCCCGTGGAGGGAGGTGCTGATGCCTACGCCCATTGCCGTTGACCACCTTGTTGCAGGAGTCTTGGAGGACGTCGCTGCGCGGGAAGCCCGCGTGTCTTTCAAAGAGGTGAAAGCCCGCTCGCGTGACATGGAGCCTCCCCGGGATGCCCGCGCGGCTTTGCTGCGCACAGGCTGCTCGGTCATCACAGAGCTCAAGCGTGCCGTACCCTACGGCGGCGAAATCGCTCATGTTGGCTCTGCGGAACAGATGGCGGAATGGGCCCGCACCTTTGAACACTGCGGCGTACATCTCATGGCATGCCAGACCGATTTCCGCCGCTTTCACGGTTCTTTAGAAGATATGGCAGCTGCCCGTGCTGCGATTGATATCCCCATGATGTCGCGCGATCTCATCGTGGACCCTTATCAAATTCATGAAGCCCGGTGCTTTGGGGCCGATGCTATTCCGTTGCAGGTTGAGCTCTTAGAGCAAGCTCGCCTGGAGGCACTTTTGGACCGGGTGGAATCGCTCGGGATGGCCGCCATCGTTGAGGTGCGCAACTGCGCCGAGGTCGACCGCGCAATCAAGGCGGGAAGTAGCATCATCGCCATTAATGCATGGTCGTTGGCTTCGGATGCCATTAACCGCGAGGCGTTTAACGATATCGCCCCGGGCTTACCCGAATCCATCCTGCGCATCGCAGTGGGCGGGGTAAATAACGCGCGCAACCTGTTTCACTATGCTTCACGCGGCGCCGATGCAGTTTTGGTGGGTGAATCAGTTATGGCTGCCCAGGATCCTATGGCGCTGGCGCGCTCTTTGGTGGCTGCCGGGCAGCATCCAGCGTGTCCCGCGCGCAAGATAGAATAAGACCCCAACTAGCTGGTGGGGTGGGGGATAAGGCACACTGGCTACGTGCACTCAGAAATTCTTGCAAATATTCCGTCTCCGCCGCAGGGCGTGTGGCAGTTGGGGCCCATTCCCATTCGTGCCTATGCGCTGTGCATCATCGTAGGTATTATCGTCGCCTTGCGAATGACCTTACGCCGCTACACCGCACGCGGCGGTAACCCAGACACAGTTTGGGATGCCGCCATCGTGGTCATCCCAGCCGGCATCATTGGCGGGCGGCTCTACCACGTCATCACCGATAACCAGAAGTACTTCTGCGATGGCTGCAATCCCGCGGACGCGCTGAAGATCACCAATGGCGGACTGGGCATTTGGGGCGCCGTAGCCTTGGGCGCATTAGCTTTGTGGGTGCTTTTCAAAGTGAAAAAGGTGCCGCTCGGCCCCTTTGCTGACGCGGTGGCGCCAGGCCTCGTCCTCGCGCAGGCGATTGGACGCCTAGGTAACTGGTTTAACCAAGAGCTCTATGGGCGCCCGACCGACGTTCCGTGGGCTTTAGACATCTATTATCGTGTCAATGAAAATGGCGGCTATGCTCCCGTTTCCGGACACTCCACGGGTGAGGTCATGACCTCGGTGCACCCGACTTTCTTGTACGAGCTCGTGTGGAATGTTCTAGTCTGCCTTTTCCTCTTGTGGGCTCACAAGGCTTGGAAGTTGGGGCACGGGCGCGTCTTTGCCCTCTATGTCATGGGCTATACATTGGGCCGCTTCTTTATTGAAGGTATGCGTTCCGATGAGGCGACCCATATCTTTGGGGTCCGCGTGAATCTCATCGTATCCCTAGTGATTTTTATCATCGCCGCGGTTGTCTTCTTTATGCTTGATAGGCCCCGCCAGGGCCCAGAGTCCCCCGAAGAGGTGGATCCTAAGTATTGGGCAGCGCACCGCGCACATGATGAGGACCGCGATGAGCACGCGGTATCTGACGGGCAGCAACCGGGTTCTTGATCGACGTAAACACTGCCCAAGTGTGCCCGGTTGGTTTTGGTTTTGTGGGAAATAGGACATTTTGGGGTGCCCGTTCAGAAAATGGGCCCGAGAAATTGTGGCCCCAATCCTTTCGAAGGAGTAGGTTGGGGAGTGTTCAGTTTCCCCGACGGAATAGGCCAATAATGCTGGATAGAAGAACGAAGATTGTTTGTACTCTCGGCCCTGCCGTTGCTAGCGAGGATGGTATCTTGCGCCTCGTACAGGATGGCATGGACGTTGCCCGCCTGAATATGTCTCACGGCGAGCATGCAGACCACGAGGCGAATTACAACTGGGTGCGCCAAGCCACCGATAAGACTGGCCGCGCCGTAGGTATCTTGGCGGACCTCCAGGGCCCTAAGATTCGCCTTGGCCGCTTTATTAATGACGAGGAGCAGTGGGATAACGGCCAGATCGTCCGCATTACCGTGGACGATATCGAAGGCACCCATGACCGCGTCTCCACCACCTACAAGGGCCTGGCCAAGGACGCCAAGCCAGGTGACCGCCTGCTGATCGACGACGGCAAGGTTGCCGTTGTTTGTAAGGAGGTCGACGGCAACGACGTTGTCTGTGAGGTCACCGAAGGTGGGCCAGTTTCCAATAACAAGGGCGTTTCCCTCCCTGGTATGGATATCTCCGTGCCGGCTTTGTCGGAAAAGGATATCGCTGACCTGCGCTTCGCTTTGAAGCTCGGCGTTGACCTCGTGGCACTTTCCTTTGTCCGCTCCCCAGCAGATGTGGATAAGGTCCATGAGATTATGGACGAAGAGGGGCGCCGCGTTCCGGTCATCGCCAAGCTGGAAAAGCCTGAGGCAGTAGACGCGCTCGAGTCTATCGTGCTGGCATTCGATGCCATTATGATTGCCCGTGGCGACCTCGGTGTTGAGGTGCCGCTGGAGCGCGTGCCGCTGTTCCAGAAGCGCGCTATCCAGATTGCTCGCGAGAACGCTAAGCCGGTCATCGTGGCTACCCAGATGCTGGATTCCATGATTTCTAACCTGCGCCCGACCCGTGCAGAGGCTTCCGACGTTGCTAACGCCGTTCTCGATGGCGCTGATGCCGTTATGCTCTCTGGTGAGACTTCCGTGGGTATTGACCCGCAGAACGTCGTGCGCACCATGTCCAAGATCGTGGCTAATGCTGAAGATGGTGGCAAGGTTCCACCGCTGTCCCACGTTCCGCGCACCAAGCGTGGTGTTGTGTCCTATTCCGCCCGCGATATTGCCGAGCGCCTCAATGCAAAGGCCATCGTAGCCTTTACTACCTCCGGCGATACCGCTAAGCGAGTGGCTCGCCTGCACTCCCAGCTTCCGCTTTTGGCGTTTACGCCGGACCCAGCGGTTCGCTCCCAGCTGGCTCTGACGTGGGGGGCTGAGACCTTCTTGAGCCCGGATGTTAAGTCCACCGATGACATGATGGAAGCCATCGATGATGCATTGCTGGAGATGGACAAGTACGAGGAAGGTGACATGATTGTCGTCATCGCTGGTACCCCTCCAGGAATCGCTGGTAACACCAACATGATTCAGTGCCACCTGTTGGGTGAAACCAAGAAGTAATTTTTTCGGTACAAGCGCCGCGACCCTCTTTTAACACGTTCCACGGGTCGCGGCGCTTTTCTATATCAATTTATACAAAAGTAGTTTTATATTTACCTCGCGTACACTCGGCGGCCGCTTTTTTTACATGCAGTTGCATTAGTTTATGTGTGTTCTTGTTTCAGCTTCTCTACACATTCAAAGGACAACTGCACAATGACCTAAATCAGGCCGACTTGGCCTCAGTGGCTGCGCTTACCGCCATCCATTTTCATTTAATTGTCAATAAGCGTCGACGGGGATAGGCTGAGTGCATGGCACACGAGCACCACGACCACGATCACTCCAGCACGCCGCTGCGCGCACTCTTGATTGCGCTAGGCATTACCGGCACCGTCTTCTTCGCGGAGCTGATCGGCGGCTGGTTGGCGGGTTCGATGGCGCTGATGGCGGATGCGATGCACATGCTTTCCGACGCTGCGGGGTTGATCATCGCGGTGTTAGCGGTGTTGGTTGGTCGCCGACAAGCATCGGCTCAGGCCACGTACGGCTACCGACGAGTGGAGGTGCTTGCTGCACTGGCGAACGCAGTGATGGTGCTGGCGATCTCGGTGTGGATTGTCGTCGAGGCGGTGCGCCGCCTGCAGAGCCCGGCCGAAGTGCAGGGAAAAACGATGCTGATCATCGCGGTGATCGGCCTGGTGGCGAATGCGCTATCGGCGTGGGTTCTGCACCGGCACCGCAAATCCTCGATCAACGTGGAGGGCGCGTTCTTGCACGTGTTAGTGGATATGCTCGGCTCGATCGCAGTAATCGTGGCCGGCATCGTGGTACTGACCACGGGGTTTGTGGCGGCGGACGTGATCGCCTCCCTAGCGATCGCGGCGATGGTGCTGCCGCGCGCCTGGCAGCTCATGCGGCTTTCGGCGAGCGTGCTGCTCGAGCAAGTCCCGGCGGACTTCGACGCCAGTGCGATCGAGCCCGCGCTGCGGCAGGTCGAGGGCGTTGCTGACATCCACGACCTGCACCTGTGGAGCCTGGACGGCGTGAACGTGCTCACGACCGTGCATATCGTGCGCGACGGCACCGTCGGCACCGGCCCGCTGTTGGATGCCGCCCAGCAGGCCCTGCGCGAACACGGTATCGAGCACTCCACCATCCAGATTGAGCACCCAGAGCACGAATCCCACGAGACGGTGTGCTGATTCCCTTCTAACCTGACTTAGGCCAATTTTGTGCGGAAGTTCGCGGCCGGTGATTACTTGGATGGTGGCGGTGAGGTCGGGCGGGAATGGTACGGCGGCGTGGATGGTTTCGCCTCCAACGACGAGTTGAAAGCTGCGGTATTTCTTGAGTGTTCTCACGAGGCGTTTGAGGGATTGACCACTGCGGGTCTCCATCAGGTGGGTCACGGCTAGTGCTGCCATCACAATATTGGGATGTGCTGTGATCGAGTTTTGTTCCTCGCATAGATTGGGCGTGCTTTCAGGTCTGATTTCGACATCCGATACGACATTTTCAATGTGGAATAGCCTGCGGTAATGCCCGATAACCTCCTGGGCGGGAAGAGCGGTCAGGTCGGTTTCATAGCCTTTAATTCCGGCTAGGGTTCGGTGTTTGGCAGCAAGAGCGTAGTTGACCTTCTTGTTCGGGGTGGAAAGATAGAAATAGCGGTTGCGCTTAATGGCGATTTCGCCGTCAACAGCGCGTTTGGCTTTTGCGACTTGCTCTTTGATTCCGCGCAGGCTGCGTCTGGCCCGATCATAGGAGTACTGGAAGTGGGTCATCGTATTCGGGGTTGGGTGTTTGCGCCCATCGCTTGCCGAGGCTTGTGTCCAGATCTGGCCGTGGGCGTAGGCTTCACCAGGGATTTCCCGCCGCCAGGTTTCAATCACCTCAGGCACGGTGGGGTTTCACCGACAAAATGTAGTGCAGACCTGCATCTATCAATGCTTGCTTGTTCGGAGGGTGTCAAGTTGTTTGTGTGTGGGGCTAGGTTTATAGGTATTTGTCGAAGCTGTCGGGGTAGGCCACGGTCATTTGGTTAATGGCTTGTTTCCAGCCGGAAACTCGGGTCCCTTCCATGAGTCTGCCGGTTGTCGCTGAGACCCGTTTGCCCTGCTTCGCTCTCTTGGCAGCTCGTCTGTCTTCGATATTGCAGATCATCAACCATAGCGTCTTGAGCGCTGATTCATTGTTAGTGAACTGCACCCTGTTGCGGGTAGCTTTCCGCAGTTCATTGTTGAATGATTCAATCGAATTCTTCGTGTAAATGACCTTGCTGGCTGCTGGTGGGAACTGGAGAAACGGTACGAAACGCGCCCATGCATCTCGCCAGACTTTGACTGAGCGTGGATACTTTTCTGCCAATTCAGAGGCTTCAAATTCGTCTAAGGCAGCCTTAGCTGTGGACTCGTCCGTGGCGGTGTAAATCTTTTTCAACGCGGCCGATACGCCCCGACGATCCCCGTTAGCTACCCATCGGTTAGCGGCACGAATCAGGTGCACGATACAGGTTTGCACCATAGAGTTCGGCCAGGTTGCCTTTACTTCTTCCGGCAAGCCTTTGAACCCGTTACAGCAAACGATAAAGACGTCTTTAACCCCACGGTTAGAAAGATTGGCGCATACCTGCGCCCAAAATGAAGCGCCTTCTTCTTTGGCCATCCACAATCCCAAAATGTGTTTGATACCGTCCAGATCCACACCGATTGCCATGTACGCGGACTTATTGACCACTAGGCCGCCATCGCGGACTTTAATGCGCAGCGCGTCCAGGAAAATAACTGGGTAGAACTCGTCTAGCTGGCGGTTTTGCCAGACCATGACCTCATCGAGGACGGCATCGGTGACTGCGGAAATCGTCTCATGGGAAATATCAACCCGCATCGCAGCTGCCATATGATGCTGGATGTCCCTAATTGTCCTCCCACCGGCCTACAAGCTGACGATCATGTCATCGACATCAGTCAAGCGCCTAGAACCTTTAGGGATCATAGTCGGCAAGAATGTGCCAGCCCGATCTCTTGGCACATCAACGGTGACTGGCCCGTAGTTAGAATCCACGGTCTTTGGATACGATCCGTTGCGGTGATTGTCTGTTCTAGCTGCAGCTTTAGCGCTCCTGTCGCCAGACTCGTAGCCCAGGTGGGCATCCATTTCAGCGTTGAGTCCCCTGGTAATCGAGGCTTGCAACATGCCGCGAACCAGGTCGTTGGCATCCGTTGTAGACGTGCCTAGGTCATCAATCAGCTTCGCGATTTCAGGGTTAGCAAGAAGCTTCTTTTCAATCGCATCAATCTTGGCCTTATCAGCCGGATCTCGTCTCGCCACAGTAGTCATTCTGGTCCATCTCCTCATGCAGGTTAGGTACCCACACACAAACCATCAGACACTCTCTATTCCGAAGCCACTCCGGCGGCGTGGGCCGCGCACAACAAGGACCGCGATAAGCTGCAGGACATTAGCCGTGAGATGCTCGGCAGCGCCCTCGACTTGGTCATGGCCGCTGGCCACCCGTTCTACGATAATGACCACCAGAAGGTCGATACTCCTGACTATAGCTTCATGTACGAGGACGACTACGCCAAGCTTTCCGGAGGCGAGACCGACTGGAATTACTTCGAGTCCAACGATGACTTCAAGAAGATGGCGCAAGGTGACGTCAAGCCGTAGCAGAAGTATTGGGGTATCGCGCAGGTAGGTTTCACGTTGCAGAACTCCCGCTCGGGCGAGGCAAAGGCTCCGTACTCTGACCCGCTTAACGACGTCGTCGATCTCCCCACCATGACGACTGGCGCCCTCAATGCGCTGGGACAGGACGAGGATGGCTTTTCCATCATGATTGAGGGCGGTGCCATCGACTGGGCCGGCCACGGAAATAACCCAGTGCGCGATATCGAGGAGACTCAGGACTTTAATAAGTCGGTTGATGCTGCCATCAAGTAGGTAGAGGAGAACTCCTCGTGGGAGGACACTTTGCTCGTCGTGACCGCGGATCACGAAACCGGTTATCTATCCGGTGCGAATGAGGCAGCGACGGACGACAACCCTGATGCGGAAGACCGCTTTAACGCCATGGAAGACGAAAAGGGCAAGGTCGCTCGGCACGGTTGGTACTCCGGGCAGCACACCAACCAATTGGTGCCATTCTTCTTCAAGGGTGCAGGCTCTGAGGACATCATGGCTAATACCTCCGGTACGGATTCGGTGCGCGGCGATTTCATCGATAACACCTTGGTGGCCAACTTGGTCTTTGATGAGTGGTGGAATGGTGACGCCGGCTCTGCCGACGAGCCAGAGCAGCCGGGAAGTACTACTAATCCGGCGGATGATGCAGGAAAGAAGGGCAGCAGCAAGGGCTTTGCCGCAGGTCTAGCTACAGGCCTAGGAATCTTGGGCGCTGTCGTTGGCGGACTCGGTTTCCTAGCCACGCAGATGGGTGTGCTCAATATTGACCTAAAGCCCATCTATGAGCAGCTAAAGCGCGTCGGCCTGCGCTAAACAAACGGAAGTAGGCCTAACGCCACGTTAAAGTCCTGCCCTCAGCTGCAGAAGCGGAGGGGCAGGACTTTTCTTAGCTCTGGGAAATCGGAGTTGGTTGGATCTTCCAGACCTCGTTGGCATAGTCCGCGATGGTCCGGTCGGAAGAAAAGCGGCCAGAGTAGCAAATATTGAGCCACGCCTTCTTGGCCCAGGCAAGTTGGTCTGCCTCGTATTCGGCAGCCATGCGGTCGCGGGTCTCGCGGTAGTCGGCGAAGTCACCTAGGACGTAGTACTGGTCTTGAGCGTGCTCCCCGAAGCCGTCGAGAAGCGAGGCGCGCAGATCGCCGAAGATACCGGCATTGTCTGCGCCCAGGGTGCCGTCGACAAGCGCATCCAGTACGCGGGCCAAGCCTGGCACGCTCTGGTAAAGCTCGCCCGGGTTGTACTCTGCGCGCAGCTGCGGCAACTCCTCATTGCGGGCGCCGAAGATATAAGCGTTGTCCTCGCCAACCGCCTCGACGATTTCTACGTTTGCTCCATCCATGGTGCCCAAGGTCAGGGCACCATTCATCATGAACTTCATATTGGACGTGCCGGAGGCTTCCTTGCCAGCCACAGAAATCTGCTCGGAGATATCAGCGGCTGGGATGATGTGCTCGGCGGGAGAGACGTTGTAATTCGCTACGAAGACGACGCGGATGATGTCCTTGGTGGCCGGGTCGTTATTGACCAGGTCTGCGATGGTGTTGATGAGCTTAATAATCGCCTTAGCGCGGTCGTAGCCCGGTGCGGCCTTGGCACCAAAGATGAAAGTACGCTTCGGCACAGTTTCGCCCTCGTCCTTGATGCGGAAGTAGAGGTCAAGGACGTAGAGGGCGTTCATCAGCTGGCGCTTGTACTCGTGCAGGCGCTTAATCTGCACGTCAAAGATGGAATCAGGGTCGATTTCAGCGCCTTGGTGGACGTTTACCCACTGCGCAAAGTCGCGCTTATTGGCCTGCTTGATGGCGATCAGTTCTCGTAGTAGGTCAGCATCGTCGGCCTTATCGGCGAGTCTGGCCAGCTGGGTGAGGTCAGTAACCCACGCATCGGAACCAGCCTGCTGGGTGAGCAGTTCTGCCAGGCGGGGGTTGCACATCTTCAGCCAGCGGCGCGGGGTGACGCCATTGGTCTTATTGTTGAATTTTTCTGGCCAGAGCTCATGCCATTCGGACAGCGTATCGGCCTTGATGATTTCGGTATGCAGGGCGGCGACACCGTTGATGGAGTAGGCGGCGTAGCAGGCGATCCAGGCCATGTGAACCTGTCCGTTGGACACCGGCGCCATGTAGTCAATGCGACCCTGATCCAGGCCGCGATGGGCCATATCTTCGCGGAAGCGGCGATCGATTTCTTCCACCAACTGCCAGATGCGCCAGAACAGCTTTTGGAAGATGGACACTTCCCAGCTCTCCAGTGCCTCCGCGAGCACGGTGTGGTTGGTGTAGGCGAAGGTCTCGGTGACGATCTTCCACGCCGCATCCCAGCTCAGACCATGGTCATCGAGCAATATGCGCAAGAGCTCTGGGATGGCGAGCACTGGGTGAGTGTCATTGAGCTGGATGGAGTTGTACTGCGCAAAATCGATGAGGTCCTCGCCGTGCTGGGCAATGTAGTTATCCACCATGGTCTGCAGGGATGCGGAGACAAAGAAGTATTGTTGGCGAACGCGCAGTACCTTGCCCTCGTAGGTGGTGTCGTTGGGGTAGAGCACGCGGCAGATATCCATGACGCGCTCGCGATCGACAATGGCCTCCGTAAAACGCTGGGAGTTGAAGGCGTCGTAATCGAATTCAGCGATGGGTTCGGACTTCCACAGGCGTAGCGTGCCTACGTTATCGGTTCCATAGCCGGTGATAGGCATGTCATAGGGAATGGCGCGCACGTCCATGTCATCGAAGTGGACATGGCGTTGCTCGGAGGCGCGGCGGATGATGAAGTCATAGCCGTTTTCCATCCATGCATCAGGCTGTTCCTTCTGGAAGCCATTCTCAAAGGACTGGCGGAAAAGGCCGTAACGGTAGAGCAGGCCATAACCGGTGACGGGGTAGTCCTGGGTGACAGCGGAATCGAGGAAGCAGGCGGCAAGGCGGCCGAGGCCACCGTTGCCGAGCGCGGCATCGTGCTCGGCGTCGAGGACATCGCTCAGCTCGTGATCGGCAGCGGTGGCCGCTGCCTTGGCATCGTCGACCAAGCCCAGGTTGGTGAGGTTATTGAGCAGCGCGCGGCCCTGCAGGAACTCCGCAGAGAAGTAGTGCTGCTGGCGGGTGGCAGCGTAAGCCGAACGGGTGCGCTCCCAATTATCGGCAATCTGCTCCATGACGGCGCCGGATAGGCCCGACCAGAACTTGCGGTAGGAAGCGCTGTGCGGGCTCACACCGGAGGCCGCACGAACATGGGAGGGAACGGTGGATTCGAAAACAGAGTGCCGTGGCTGGTTCATGTGAAACCTTAAGTTAGTGGGAAGTCACGAAACGCTTGCCAGCTTAATAGGATTGGCGCAGCCTCGCAGGGGGAATAGGGAAAGGCGCGTCGGGTACCTAGGACTTAGCCAAGTAGGCCAATGCCGCACCATATGCTGCCCGGGTGGAGGCATAGACAGTCGGGGCATAGTCCGGAAGGAAGGTCGCCTGGTGGTTGACAGGTGGATCCTCTAACTCATTTTCCGGGGTGCAGCCGATGTGCCAAAAGACATAAGGTACGCCCCATGCCTGTGGTAGATAGCAAAAGTCCTCAGAGGCGGTAGAAGGGGAGGCGATGACCGAATCGGAGCCGAAGGCTGCATCGAAAACCTCGGCCACTGGTGCGTGGGCCGTAGCGTCGTTATCGGTGACCTCGCCGTGAGCGTAGTACTCAAAGGTCGGGTCTTGCTCGCTTCCGGACGCCACACACTCGGCCTTGACCATGCGCTCGAGGGAGGCATAGATCTTTTCCGCGAGTGCGGGATCGTAATAGCGCGTATTGAGTACGAGCTCGGCGGATTCGGGAATGATGTTGTTTTTATCGCCGGAGTGTAGCTCGCCTACAGAGATGACAAAAAACTCGTGTGGGGCAACTTCGCGGCCCACGATAGCTTGGAGGCGGGTGACGATCATGGCCGCGATATAGGTGGGGTCGATGGAGTTATGGGGCATGGAGGCGTGGGCTGATTTTCCAAAGACGCGAATGCGCAAGGAATCGCAGCCGGCCATGATGGGGCCTGCGGTGTGGCGCACAGTACCGGCGCGGCCGGGCATGATGTGTTGTCCTAGGCAAATATCGGGACGAGGCACACGCTCGATGAGGTTATCGGCCAACATGTCCTTAGCCCCCACGGAGGATTCTTCGGCCGGTTGGAAAAGGGCGAGGAAGGTCCCGGACCAGGAGCTCCGAGAGGCGTCGAGAAGCGCGCAGGCACCCAGCAGCGCCGTGGTGTGCATATCGTGCCCGCAGGCGTGCATCTTTCCATTAGTGGCGGAATAGGACACGCCGGTGGCTTCCTCGACAGGCAACCCATCGAAGTCTGCGCGCAGCAAAGCAGTGGGCCCATCGCCGTTGCGGAAAATAGCGACCATACCAAAGCCGCCGATGTGTTCTACTACTTCGCAGTCAAAATCGGCGAGCTTGGCGCGGATGCGAGCGGCGGTGCGCTCCTCTTCATGCGAAAGCTCGGGGTGGCGGTGCAGGTCTTCGTAAAAGTCCTGCTGCCACCCCAGATCAGCTTCTTGAGAAGTGACAAGCTGGGCGATGCGGGCAGAATCAGACATGGTTTCACACCTTAGGGATTGGGTAGGGTTGGCGCTATGCCGGTTATTCAATTTGATGTTTTGGTTCCCAACGCGCAAGCAGAGCGCGTCGCGGAAATCTTTACCACCGCCACGGACAAGCTGGTGGAGAGTGGTTCGCTTTGCTCAGCTGACGTTACCCGCCCAGAGGCACCACAGTTTCCAGAGGGGTTGGAGGAGCAGCTGCGGCAAAATTATCGCGACGAGCATGAGGACCGCGACCTTGAGGACGCGAGCGTGCACCGCTACGACATTGCGGTGGCGGGCGTGAGTGGCTCGGTCAACCAGCTGGGCATGGTGCTCTCGCGCCTTCTCACCCCGCACGCAGTGCTGCCCAAGGACCACGTATTGCTTGAAGACGAGCTGGCACATGAACGGCCCGCTATCTTCCCGTGGTCACTGTCCATTCGGCCTTAGAGCTGCTTAACGATGTCCCCGGCGGCCGCCGCTAGCTGCTGGGCCAACGAGCCTTCTTGGCTAAGGGGAGCGCAGTAGGCGTCGGTGTCGTGCTCGAAGGAGCCGGCGATAATGCCCACGGGAGTTCCGGTTTGTCGGGCGAGATCCGTGATGGTACCGACTGCCTTGCCGGTCAGAGACTGTTCATCAAAGCGGCCCTCGCCAGTAATGACGAGATCGGCAGCGGCGATCTTTTCCGGAAGGCCCAGTGCTGCGGCTACGTGCGTGCCGCCGGACAGGACGCGCACGTGTTCGTCTGAGCCCCAGAGGGTGCGCGAGAGCCAGGACAGGCCAATGGGAAGGCCACCCGCGGCGCCATAATAGGCAGAATCTGCATCGGTGCCGGTAACCTCGCAGGCTTGGAGCATGGCGCCGGCCAGCAGCGCTACTTGTTCGCCTTCAGCTCCCTTTTGGGGGCCGTACATGGTTGCCGCCTGCACTGGGGTAGCGCGGGTATCTGCCAGCAGTGTGAAGTCGAGCATGCCGGCCTTGATATTGAGCTGCGCGGTATCGATGTGGTCCAGCTGAACGAGAGGAGCGCCGCCCTTGGGCAGGGCATAGCCGCGGGCGTCGTGCGCGGCGGCGCCGAGTGCGGTGAGGACGCCCATCCCGGCGTCAATGCTGGCGGTGCCGCCTAGTCCCAGCACGATCGAGGTAGCGCCTCGTGTTTCTGCGTCCGCGATCAGCACGCCGGTGCCATAGGAATCGGCGTGGAGCGGATCAAGGCTGTCCTGCACGGCTGGCAGCCCGGTGGCAGAGGCGACGTCAATGAACGCAGTGGTTCCGGCGAGAACATAGCTTGCCTGAGTCAAGCGGCCAATGGCGTCGGTAGTGGGCAGGGTAATGGTCTCGGCGGATTGTCCGCCGGCCGCTGCTGCCTGCGCAAGGACGGCAGCGGAGCCCTCGCCGCCATCGGCCATGGGTAGGGTGGTCACTGTGGCGTCGGGAAGCACCTGGCACACTCCCATAGCAATGCTGGCTGCGGCCTCGGGCGCGGAGGCGGTGCCTTTAAACGAGTCTGGGGCGACGACAATATGCATGCCCGCAATTATAAAGCCCGTGTGCAATGGGGCACTGCGCGGCTTAAGTTTCGAACGGTCTACAGAAAATATCTATCTTTATTGTGGCTGGTAAAAGGTGTTGTGTATCTCCCTAAACCCTCGAACCTGCTTGCATTATCGGTAGTGTGATAGGAAACTGGTATCTGTTCTTACAAGTCCACAGAATGGAATGCACACCATGTCAGTAGATAGCCAAATCTCTGAGTACTACGACAAATTGCTCAAGCGCAATGCGGGAGAACCAGAATTCCACCAAGCGGTTTCTGAGGTCCTGGATTCGCTGAAAATTGTCCTGGAAAAAGACCCGCAATACGCGGACTACGGCTTGGTGGAGCGCCTGTGCGAGCCTGAACGCCAGCTCATCTTCCGTGTGCCGTGGATCGACGATAATGGCGAAATCCAGGTCAACCGCGGCTTCCGTGTTCAGTTCAACTCCGCGCTCGGCCCCTACAAGGGAGGCCTCCGATTCCATCCCTCGGTCAACCTGGGCATCATCAAGTTCCTCGGTTTTGAGCAGATCTTCAAAAACTCCCTGACCGGCCTGCCCATCGGCGGCGGCAAGGGCGGTTCTGACTTTGATCCCAAGGGCAAGTCCGAGGTAGAGGTCATGCGCTTTTGTCAGTCCTTTATGACGGAGCTGCACCGCCACATTGGCGAATACCGCGACGTGCCAGCCGGTGACATCGGCGTCGGCGGCCGCGAGGTCGGGTTCCTCTTTGGTCAGTACCGCCGCCTGACCACGCAGCACGAATCTGGCGTCCTCACCGGCAAGGGATTGACCTGGGGTGGTTCCCTGGTTCGTACTGAGGCCACGGGCTTTGGCACGGTCTACCTCACCAATGAGATGATGAAGACGCACGGCGAGTCTTTCGACGGCGCCAAGGTTATCGTCTCCGGTTCTGGCAATGTGGCCATCTACGCTGCCGCTAAGGCCCAAGAGCTCGGAGCCACCGTAGTGGCCATGTCAGATTCCTCCGGCTACATCAATACCCCTAATGGCATGGACATTGAACTGCTCAAGGACGTGAAGGAAAACCGCCGTGAACGCATTTCCACCTATGCCGAAGAAGCTGGAAACGGCGTGGAATTCCACCAGGGTGGAAATATCTGGGAAGTACAGGCAGACGTGGCTTTGCCGTGCGCAACGCAAAATGAGCTTGATGGTGAATCCGCAAAGAAGCTCGTCGACGGCGGCGTGCGCTACGTAGCCGAAGGCGCCAATATGCCGTCTACCCCAGAGGCGGTTCATGTCTTCCAAGAATCTAAGATCAACTTCGCGCCGGGCAAGGCCGCCAACGCTGGTGGCGTTGCTACCTCTGCGCTAGAAATGCAGCAAAACGCATCCCGTGACTCCTGGTCCTTTGAATACACCGATGATCGCCTCCATTCGATCATGTCTAATATCTTTAAAAACATCGATAGCACGGCTAAAGAATATGACCGTGAAGGCGATTACGTTGCCGGTGCAAATATTGCTGGCTTCAAGAAGGTAGCGGACGCCATGCTGGCACAGGGCGTCATTTAGTAGCTCGCTTTTACTTTTAAGCTCCCCTTCTGCGCTGCCTTTGTGTAGTGGAGAAGGGGAGCTTGTGGCTTTTTAGAAGCGCCATTAATTCCGTGCGCGGGCCGATAGTTGGAGATGATCGGCTCTGGAAGTGAAATCTGCAGTATACACTCGGTGCGTGGCCTCCACGTCTGGCACGTGAGGGCATGTAAAATTCGCAGCATGTACCGTGTCTTTGAGTCCCTAGATGAACTAGTCCAGCACTTGGAAGAGGCCCATAGCCTCCCCATGACCTCTAATTGCATGGTTCCGCGCCATGAAATGCTCGCGCTTCTCGACGACCTCCGAAACGCCCTGCCCGTTGAAATTGATGACGCGCAGGATGTCTTGGATAAGCAGGATGAAATCCTCCACGGCGCCGAAGAGCGTGCGGACCAGACCATCAATGACGCTAATGCGCAGGCCGACGATATCGTGGGCCATGCTCGCGAGGAGGCGGATGCCACGGTCTCCCACGCAGAACAGCATGCCGCCAAGCTAGTGGCTGATGCTGAAGCTCGCGCTCAGTCCATGGTGGAACAGGCCCGCGCGGAGGCTGACCGCACCATTGCTCAGGCCAATGATGAATATGAACGTTCCGTTGCAGAAGGTCGTGCTGAGCAAGAGCGCATGGTTTCGGAATCCGAAGTTGTCCGCCGCGCTGATGAGGAAGCACACCGCATTGTGGAGTCCGCCCATACCGAGTCCAACCGTCTGCGCAGTGAATGTGATGAGTTTGTAGACGGCAAGCTAAGTGAATTTGAAACCACCCTCAATGGGCTGCTGCGCACCGTAAGCTCTGACCGCTCTGCACTGCGCGGCGGTGCCGGCGTCCGTTCCCGCGGCGGCGACTACCAGCCCTCGGGTCGTGCCGGTGGCGTTGCGGGAGGCCCCCGTTACGCAGAAGGCGAGGCATACGAGCGTCGCTATAACGAGCGCTAAACCTTTAAATTCTTTCTGCCTTTAAGCTTCATTTCCTGGATGGCACTGGGCTCTGGAGCTTGAGGGGTGAGGGATGGTTTGGTCCCTTATATCAGGCACGGCTAAAGGCTCTGGTGGGTGGGCAGACGGTTTGTCGTACACCGTCTGCCCACCCACCAGAGCCTTAATGTTTTCCTACCAGCGCGGGCAGTTCAGGAGGTTGTGCGGGAGCGCGGCAGTGTGGTGGGCACTGCCGTATTTGCTGCATGGGGAGCAGCTGTTAATGGCGTGTGTGTGGACGTGGCGCTGCCTTCTTCCCTCGAGGTGAGATGCGCAGGCGCGGCGGATTGGACGGCCATACATGCTGCAATGATTGTGGTCACTAAGCCGGGGAAAAGGAATGCAACGAGTGCGGTAAAGAAATAGGAAGACAGTGACGTCAAAGAACTATCCCTAAAGTTTTGCGGAAAGCACACGGCGCACATACTCACTAACGCACCTGTGGCAACTAGCATGGTGCCTACAGAAATAAGTGCGGTAGGAATGGTTTCTCGTGAGAACCAGGTAATGGCGCCTGCGCTTAGGGAAAAGATGAGTGCGCCGGTAAGCACCGAAAGGTCCATGCCAGTGGGCAATACCAGGATGGTGCCAGCTATCAAACCGGCAACGATGCTGCAGATGAGTGCAGTAAAAAGGCGAATCCCACTAGCGCCATAGATTCCTGAACGGTCCGGCTGTGGAGTGGCGTGCACGAGCGTGCCGGCAATGGTTAATACCGCGGCAGGAAGGCAGCTAAAAACGGCGAATCCGAGCGCGATGCTTTGCGGATCCGTGGAGGCTAGCGCCAAGTGGTAGGTCATGCCTCCACCCTAAGGACGGCTTTTGCTTGGGAAAAGGCTATTCCGGAAAGGTATAGGCCCTTTTACTTTAAACGACAGACTCTTGACAGAAAGTTTGCCTGTGCTGGCCGCTAGGCGGAGTTTGCGGGGCAAGGTAGACTACCTAGTGTTATGACATCACCGTTGAAGTTCGATGTGGGCGAATTGTTGAACGCCCAAGGCGCTGACGCACTGCCGGAGCAACGCACCCAGACCGGCCCCGCACCTGAGAGGATCGGCGTCGAGATGATCGCTATTCCGAAGGGCGAGGAGCTCACTGTAGACGCCACCTTGACCCCTCTAGGTGCAGGTGTCTTGGTGGATGCCAACGTATCTGGACGGCTGACAGGGGAATGCTCCCGGTGCTTGAAGGAACTGCACCCAGAGCTGGACTTGCACGTCACGCAGGTCTTTGCCGTCGATGAATCTTTCGTCTCTGGCGATGATCCTGCAGCCGATGATGAGGGCTCCGGAGATGAGATTCCGAAGATCGAGGATGATGAGCTGGACCTTTTGCAGGCCGTGATCGATGAGGCAGGTCTTAACCTTCCCTTCGCGCCGGTGTGTGAGGACGACTGTGAGATTGACACGCCTGAAGGGGTGACCACCGGTATCTCTGGTGAAAAAGAGGAAGACAAGGTCGATCCCCGCTGGGCTGGTTTGGAGAAGTTCCTATGAGCCGCAAAAAGAAGCTAACCGGGGAAGAAGCACTGGCAGCTGAATTTGCTGCAGTAGACCACAGTCCATTGTTGGAATCGCTCGGCGTGGAATTGCAACCAGAACACCTGCGTTTGGCGCTTACTCACCGGTCGTTTGCCAATGAGAATGGGCATTTGCCTAATAACGAGCGCTTGGAGTTTTTGGGCGATGCGGTGCTGGGCCTGTCGGTGGCCTCTCAGCTCTACATCACCTATCCCTCCCGTCCGGAATCGGATATTTCCAAGATGCGTGCTTCGATCGTCTCGCGCTACGGGCTATCGGATATTGCTCGTGAGATAAACCTCGGCCCGCACATATTGTTGGGTAAAGGCGAGCAATCCACTGGTGGCCGCGATAAGGATTCCATCCTTGCCGATACCACCGAGGCAATCTTTGGCGCTATCTACCGCGAGCATGGATTCGAAACTGCGCGAGATGTCATCCTGCGCTTGTTTGCGGAAAAAATCGAAAATGCCACTGTCAGCGGCCGCCACTTGGATTGGAAGACCACTTTGCAGGAGCTGTGCGCCGAGCTTAAGGCACCGATGCCGGTCTACTCGGCTACCTCCACCGGCCCAGAACATGACCAAACCTTTAACGCGGTAGCTACCGTAGCTGGTCTAACCGTGGGCAATGGAGTGGGACACAATAAGAAGCTGGCCGAGCAGCAAGCGGCTCAGGAGGCGTGCCAGACTTTGCGTGAGACTCCTCTCTTGGTGCAGGGCACTGCGCATAAAGAAGGCTAAGCATGCCGGAACTGCCGGAAGTCGAGTCCGTACGCCGGGGTCTTGAGCCCCACCTGGTGGGGCGGACTTTTGAGTCTGTGCACGTCCTTCACCCGCGTGCCAACCGTGGCCAAGATGAGCCACTTTCCGGTCTTCTTGTCGGTAAAGAGATCGCCGCTGTGGCCCGGCGAGGCAAGTTTATGTGGCTGGAATTTGTGGGCGAAGATTTCATGGATCCCCACCGCGACGTCCTTTTTGTCCACTTAGGCATGTCGGGCCAGGTTCGAATCGGCACGACCGATTCGCCGCATCTGCGCATTAGTGCTCAGCTAAGCGGTGGGGTAGAGCTTAGCTTTGTAGACCAGCGCACCTTTGGCTATTGGCTCTATGCACCGTGGGCGAAGATCTCGCACATCGGCATTGACCCGTTGGAACCAGACTTTGACATTGTGGCTACCGCACGGCGCCTGCGGGCAAAGAAAACTGCAGTAAAGACCGCACTGTTGGATCAAACCTTGGCTTCTGGAATCGGCAATATCTATGCCGATGAATCCCTGTGGGCAGCACAGATTCCGCCCCGCAAAAAAGCATCGACGTTGCGGCAAAAGGATGCCGTAACCCTGCTCGAATCGGCCCAAGAGGTTATGGCCGCCGCCCTAAAAGTGGGTGGCACGAGCTTCGATTCCTTGTACGTCAACGTGAACGGCGAATCGGGATACTTCTCGCGGTCCTTGGCCGCGTATGGGCGGACTGGCCAGCCCTGTCAGCGTTGCGGAACGCCCTTGGAGCGCTGCGTAATTTCAGGGCGTTCCACCCATTTCTGCCCCCATTGTCAATAAGTTATGGCGCATGAGGTTCACGTTGTGAACCTCAAGGCAGTAAATTATTCTGCATGGATTTTCTTGAAAATGTCGTAACGACATTTAATGACGGCGTCTGGTCGTGGATTCTGCCCTGGCTGCTCATCGCTGCGGGCCTATTCTTCGGCATCCGTACCGCTTTGGTGCAGGTGCGCATGGTGCCAGATATGTTCCGCGCCGTCGTCGAGCGGCCCAAGGGGGAAGGTCGCGATGAGGACGAGGACTACGGCGGCATCTCTGCTTTCAAGGCCTTTACTATTTCGGCCGCCTCCCGCGTCGGCACCGGTAACGTGGCCGGCGTGGCCGTGGCCATTTCCGTGGGCGGTCCAGGTGCTGTCTTTTGGATGTGGCTCATCGCCATCCTTGGTGGTGCAACTGCATTCATCGAATCCACGCTGGCGCAGCTGTGGAAGGTGCGCGATGGTGATGGTTACCGTGGCGGCCCAGCCTACTACATGAAGCGCGGTTTGGGCTGGGGCCCGCTTGGCGTTCTTTTCTCCATCGCTATCGCCTTTACCTTTGGTTTGGTCTACAACGCCTTCCAGACCAACGCCATCGCGGATGCGGTGTCCTTCTCCTTTGACCGCGATGACACCATGTTCCGCTCCATCATCGGTGTTGTTATCGCCGTGGTTGCAGGCCTCATCATCTTTGGCGGTGTTAACCGCATTGCCAATATCACCCAGATCATCGTGCCTTTTATGGCGGTGGCCTACCTGCTTGTCGGCGGCTTTGTAGTCATCACGAACTTTGACAAGGTGCCGGGAATGATTGGAGATATTGTCGGTCACGCACTGGGCATTAAGGAAATCGCAGGCGCCGGTCTCGGTGCGGCCATGATGAAGGGTATTCAGCGCGGACTGTTTTCCAACGAAGCTGGCGAGGGCTCTGCTCCGAATGCAGCGGCTACCGCGGCAGTCTCGCACCCTGTCAAGCAGGGCCTGGTGCAAACCCTTGGTGTGTACTTCGACACCTTGGTGGTGTGTACCATCACCGCCTTCGTCATCTTGCTGGGGCCGGAGATTGCCTACGGCGCTGAAGCAGAAGGCGTCTCCTTGACTCAGGCGGCTTTGTCTTCTGAGGTGGGCGAGTGGGGTATCCACTTCGTCAGCTTCATCCTTTTCTTCCTGGCTTTCTCCTCCATCCTGGGTAATTACTATTTGGCGGAATCTAACCTGGAGTACCTCACCCAGAGCAAGCCTGCGCTGGTAATCTTCCGCCTCGTTGTGCTCTTCTTTGTCTGGTTCGGCGCAGTGGGCTCTCTGCCGCTGGTCTTTGCCTTGGCAGATACCGGTGCGGCAACCATGGTGATTCTCAATATCATCGCCATCGTGCCACTATCCGGTGTGGCGATTAAGTTGCTCAAGAATTACAACAAGCAGCGCAGCCAAGGCATTGACCCGGTATTCCACCGCGATATGATGCCGGAGCTGAAAGGCGTAGAGTGCTGGGACGGATCGGATCCTGTCACTCGCCGCAGCGAGGAGGATCGCCGCGTGTTGCGTGATAAGGGACACCACGACCGCTATTAGAAATTAGGGAGGCCGCATGGCACTGGAAAGAATGACCGCTTTTGTCCATGGGCACGTTCAAGGCGTGGGCTTTCGGTGGTGGACGCGCTCCCGTGCCCTTGAACTCGGCTTGAATGGGCATGCCACTAATCTGGCTGATGGCCGGGTGCAGGTGGTAGCTGAAGGTCCGCGGGAGAAATGCGAGGAATTGCTGGGACTCCTCAAAGAGCAGCCGAGTACGACCCGCCGCCCGGGAACGGTGGATCTGGTCGTCGAACAATGGGCTGCCCCTAAGGGCGAATCTGGCTTCAGCGAACGCTAACTCGCAGCACAAGCCCGCCCAGCCGAATCTCGAGGCTCGGCTGGGCGGCTGCGTTCAAGGCTTGCTAAACTTACCCAAATGCACCTGAAATCGCTGACGCTGAAAGGCTTCAAATCATTCGCGTCGGCGACGTCTCTGAAATTCGAGCCAGGAATTTGCGCCGTCGTCGGACCGAATGGCTCCGGCAAGTCCAATGTGGTCGACGCCCTGGCCTGGGTTATGGGTGAGGGAAGCGCCAAGACGCTACGCGGTGGAAAGATGCAGGACGTCATCTTTGCCGGCGCTGGTGACCGCAAAGCGCTGGGGCGCGCCGAGGTCACCCTCACCATTGATAATGCGGACGGTGCGCTGCCAATCGAATACTCGGAAGTGTCGGTCACCCGCCGGATGTTCCGCGATGGCGCCAGCGAATACGAAATCAATGGCTCCAAAGCGCGCCTGATGGATATTCAGGAGCTGTTATCTGATTCCGGTATTGGCCGCGAGATGCATATTATCGTCGGCCAAGGCAAGCTTTCTGAGATCCTAGAATCGCGGCCTGAGGATCGGCGCTCGTATATCGAAGAAGCCGCGGGTGTGCTCAAGCATCGCCGCCGCAAGGAAAAAGCGCAGCGCAAGCTCACCGGCATGCAGGCCAATTTGGATCGCCTGCAGGACCTTACTGATGAGTTGGGCAAGCAGCTCAAGCCTTTGGCCCGTCAGGCTGAGGCCGCGCAGCGCGCTGCCACTGTACAGGCTGATTTGCGCGACGCTCGCCTGCGGCTTGCCGGCGATAGGGTAGTGCGCCTGCGCAGCAAGTTTCAGGAGGCCGAGCGCGCGGCCGAGGTCCTAGCCGAGCAAGTAGAAGAAGTTACTGCGCAGCTAGAAGAGGCAACGGGTTCCCAGCTAGAAGTGGAAGCCCAGCTGGAGGAGATTAACCCCAAGGCGGATTCCGCCCAAAAGCTGTGGTTCGACCTATCCACGCTTTCCGAGCGCATTTCCGCCACCCAGCGCATCGCGGAGGAACGAGCGGCCAATGCCGGCGCCCAGGTGGCCTATTCTGGCCAGGACCCGGATGACCTAGAGGCCCGTGCTGCCCACGCGGACGAAGAACATGCGGAGCTTCTCGCCGCGGCAGAGGAAGCTGCGGAGCGCTTGGAGGCTATCCGCGAGGAGGTAGCAGAGCGTCGTGAGGCATTCGAGGCCGCTGAGCGCGAGCACATGGCGCAGCTGCGTGCTATTGCGGATAGGCGTGAGGGCGTCGTCCGCCTCATCGCCGCAGAAGAAAAGGCGGCAGGCCAGGTAACTTCGGCAGAAGAGGAGCTGGCGCGTCAAGAAGAGACCTTGACTTCTACCAAGCAGCGCACCCAAGCTGCCCAGGCGGAAGCCGATGAGGTAGCGGATAAGTTGCAGTCTTTGGCCGGTGAGCGTGAGCCGCTCGAGGAAGCCCATGTGCGAGCGGCCAGTGAATCGGGTGCGGCCGATAAGCGTTTGGAGCAGCTACGCGATGAGCAGCGCGAGCGCGAGCGCGCCGTCTACACGTTGCGCTCCCGCATCGATACCTTGGCTCAAACTGCGCCGGAAAAGATTGAGGTAGGCGAGCATTTCCAACCGTTGGCCGAGTTCATTACCACCAAGTACGAGACCGCGGTAGCCGCCGCGTTGGGTGCTTTTGCAGAGGCCCAGGCGGGCGAGATTTCTGCCCAGCTGATTGCGGACTTGGAAAAGGGCACGCGCTCTGCGCTTATCGACGTCTCCGTGGCCGCCCCTTCCTCTTCCTGGCGCGTGGATGCGTCTTTGCCCGCAGGCACCTCGTGGTTGCTCGACCACATTGCGGTGGTTCCAGAGGTATCCGCCGCGCTGCACCGCCTCCTTGCGGATGTCGTGCTCGTCTCCGATGTCGCGGAGGCGAAAAAGCTGGTGGCCGAGGACCCGCGCCTGCGTGCGGTCACCGAATCCGGCGTGGTGCTGGGTGAAGGTTGGGTAGAAGTAGGCACCGGTGCTTCATCCACCGTCGAGGTTTCCGCCCGCATCGCGGAGGCAGAGGAGCAGTTGGAATCTGCCACGCAGGAGCTGGAAGAACTATCGGGCACGCTTGAGGGCGCGAAGATCGCGGCGGAGGATGCCCGAGTGACTGCAGCCTCGGCAAAGGCCGCCTTGCGCGAGCACGATACTGAAGTTGATGCGTGGAAGCGCGACCACCAGCGCCTGCTCAAGCAATACGAGGCCAATAAGAATGAGCACGAGAAGGCCGCGGCGCGCGCGACCGAGATCGAGGTTAAGCTGACCGAAGCCCGCACGCAGCTTGCCGACGCCCGCGATAGGCTCGCCCGCGTCGATGCGGACGAACAACCCGACGAACCCTCTTCGGTGGAGCGCGATGAGGCCTCCGCAGCATTAGAGCAGGTCAAGTCCATGGAAATGGAGGCGCAGGTTGCAGCCCGCTCTGCCCAAGACCACGTGGGGCAGGTAGCGGGGAAGGGAGAGGCGTTGCGTCGCCAAGCGCAGCATGAACGCCAAGCCAAGGCCCGCCATGAGCAAGCAATGGCGCGGCGCAAGGCCCAGGGAGAATTGGCCGGTGCGGTAGCCAAGCATTCCCGCGATCTGGCCGCGCGCGCCACGCAGCTCCTCGAGCGCGCGACCTCTGAGCGCGATGACTACTTTGCACAGCGCACCTCCCTAAACTCGCAGCTGCAGCAGGTCAAGCAGCACGTCTCGGCCGCGCGGCAGCAGCTGGACCGGCTGACCAACCGCGCCCATGACTCCGAAATTGCTCGCTCCCAGGCGCAGGTGCGTGTAGACGAAGCAGAGGCCAAGATTGTGGAACAGCTGGGCATTGCGATTTCAGATCTCTTGCAGGACTACACTCCAGGCGAAGATTTCGACCGCGGGGCGGAAAACGCGCGCTTGAAGCAAGCAGAAAAAGACCTCAATTCCCTAGGCAAGGTCAACCCGCTCGCGTTGGAAGAGTATAAGGCTTTGGAGGAGCGCTATTCCTTCCTTTCCACTCAGCTGGAGGATGTCATCCAAGCCCGCAAGGATCTGGCGGGCGTTATCGAAGATGTAGACGCGCAGATCTTGCAACTGTTTACCGATGCGTGGCACGACGTCGAAGCAGAATTTCCTAAGGTTTTCCAGACCCTTTTCCCCGGTGGCGAGGGGCGCCTTATCCTCACCGAGCCGGAGGACATGCTCACCACCGGCATCGAGGTGGAAGCGCGCCCACCGGGCAAGAAAGTCAAGCGCCTGTCCTTGCTATCTGGTGGCGAGAAGTCGCTTACTGCGCTTGCGATGCTGGTAGCTATCTTCCGCGCCCGCCCCAGCCCGTTCTATGTCATGGACGAGGTTGAGGCAGCGCTTGATGACGTCAACCTGCGCCGCCTCATTGCCCTCTTTGAGGAGCTGCGTAAAGATTCACAGCTAATCGTCATTACGCACCAAAAGCCGACGATGGATGTCGCCAACGTCCTTTATGGCGTAACCATGCGCGGCGATGGTGTTACTCGCGTGATTTCGCAGCGCATGAATCCCGCAGGCAGCGCCCCTGGAACGGAGCAAGCCAGCGAGGATGCCACTCGCTTGGGCGTAGATGCTCCCCGTGGTGACGAGGCGGGGAAGTAGCCTGGGCTCGTCGACTTCCCGCAGAAATCCTTCCGCTATAGAAGGGGGTTTGGCGTGCCGCGAGCTGAGAAGACTGGCACTATAGAGGCATGAATTCTTTATGGTTATGGATCGGCATTGCGATCGTCGTCATCGTGCTGATTATTCTTTTCGTAGTAATCGGCAAAAAGCGCGGCGACGCCAAGAAGGTGTCCTTTGATAAGCCTGCTGAGGAAGAACCGAAGCAGCTGACCCAGGAGCAAAAGTCCGGCAACTATCAAGCCAAGTCCGGCTTTAACTTTGCTCCTGCTGGCGGCGCTAAGGAAGCGCAGAAAGCCCCGGTTCAGGCGGACAAGTCAGCTCCAGCGCAGCAGGCAGCGAAGACAGAGCCGAATGCTACAGACATTGCCAACGAGCAGCTCAGCGGCAAGACCTCACAGTCTAAGGAAAAGCCGCAGGCACAGGCTAAGGCTAAGCCACAGGCACAGACTAAGCCGCAGGCTGATAAGCCACAGTCTGCTCAGCCCACGACTGATGCCGCGGCAAACAAGCCCGTGGCCGACAAGCCTATGGCAGACAAGTCTGTGGCAGAGAAATCAGAAACCAAGCCGGCACCTCAGCAGGGGAAGCCGGCGAAGACCGACAAGCCGGCAGAGCCTACTAAGCAGGACCAGGCCCAAGCGCCAGCGGAGGAGAAGAAGCAAGCGGCAGAATCTTTCGCTGATAAGACAGAAAAACCACAGTCCAAGGGAACTGGCGCTGCGGCCGCGGCGACGACTGCTGGCGCGGCAGGCGTAGCGGGTGCGGCAGCTGGGGCGTCGGAAAGCGAAGAATCGCACGCGGACCGTGCCCCGGAAGCGGCTGGACAGCCAGAAGCTGCACCCAAGCCGGAAGAGCCGGCAGCTGCCGAAAAGGCAAAAGAGCCGGAAGACGTTGTCTCCGTGGAAAATGCCGAGGTAGAAGAGGAGTCCCCAGTCTTCGATGAGGTTGTTGAAGACAATGACGCGGAAGACATCGAGGAGCGGGTGGACGACCGCGAGGAAGCCGAAGAAGCCGCAGCTGCTGCCGAGGCACAAACCGGTGCAGCCGAAGCCGCCAAGGAACAGACCGAAGTTCCAACAGGCGAACCTGCCCCAGCACCAGCTCCGCAGGATGATATCGCACCCGCCGGTGGGCGTCTTGGCCGTTTGCGCGGGCGCCTTTCGCGCTCGCAAAATGCCATCGGCCAAGGGCTCATGGGAATTTTGTCCGCAGGCGATTTGGATGAGGAAGCCTGGGAGGAAGTCGAAGATACGCTCATCATGGCGGATTTGGGCACCAAGTCCACGATGAAGGTGACTGACTCCCTGCGCGAGAAGATTGCAGAGCGCGGCGTTTCCAGCGAGGATGAAGCCCGTGCCATGCTGCGCGAATGCCTGATTGAAGCAGGCCACCCAGAGATGGATCGCTCCATTAAGGCCATGCCGAATGAAGGCAAGCCAGCAATCGTAATGGTCGTCGGTGTCAATGGCACCGGCAAGACCACAACCACCGGCAAGCTTGCTCGCGTGCTAGTAGCCATGGGCCATAAGGTCCTTTTGGGAGCGGCCGATACTTTCCGAGCTGCGGCCGCTGATCAGCTTGAGACGTGGGGCCGCCGAGTTGGCGCCGATACCGTGCGCGGCAAGGAAGGCGCTGACCCAGCATCGGTAGCCTTCGATGCGGTAGCAACCGGCGTGGAACAGCAAGTAGATGTGGTCTTGGTCGACACCGCAGGCCGGCTCCATACCTCCACGGACCTGATGGACCAGTTAGGCAAGGTCAAGCGCGTGGTAGAAAAGAAGACCGATGTGGACGAGGTCCTGCTGGTATTGGATGCCACGGTGGGGCAGAATGGCCTTACGCAGGCACGAATCTTCCGCGAGGTAGTAGATATCACCGGTGTGGTTCTCACCAAGCTGGACGGCACCGCTAAGGGCGGAATCGTCTTCCAAGTACAAGAAGAATTGGGTGTTCCAGTCAAGCTTGTGGGCTTGGGCGAAGGCGCCGATGATCTCGCGCCATTCGAAGTTGAAGGCTTCGTCGACGCTCTGTTGGGTGAGAAGTAGCAGCCAACCTTGCAACTCCCCCTGCATATCTGGTGTCACGTACGTGCGCCACGGTGTGCTGGGGGAGTCCTTCGTTTTCATGGGCGAGTTATAGCGTGCAACAATCTCGCGAATTCTTTTCTCTCTCATCTCGCTGTCGGTTCGCAGACTATGCAAAAAGTCCTATGCAATTGGCGCGGGAATAAGTCCTGCTGAGTGCCTGTGAATTCTCTGTCTGCGAGCGTAATTGTGGCGGTTGTGCTTGCCTTTTATGTAGCGCAGGGGAATGCTGCAATGTGGTTTGACCTTGGCAGGAATGGTAGCCTGAAAGGGCTGTATTTAATGCGAAATTCGCATTAAACCTAGACCAAGGTTCGTGAGGCAAGTATTTCGTGACGCTACTTTATGCAGTCCTCCTCGCGGCGCTGGCAGTGATCTTGGCACCGGTAACCGTAAAGGTTATTGACCGAAAGGCAGGCTATCCACTGGCTGGCCTTTTTCTTATTGCAGCGGTCCTCATCGCCAAGGAATTTCCTGCCATTGCAGCCGGGGAGGAATTAAGTTTCCACGCCACTTGGGTGCGTGATTTCATCGCACCAGGCGTCGACGTAAGCTTTGCTCTCCGCGGGGACGCGTTGAGCATCTTCTTCGCTATGTTGGCGCTGATCATTGGCGCCGTCGTTTTCACGTATTCGGCGGCCTATTTGCCCAAGAATGAGGGCAACACCAGCTTTTATACCTTGATGACAGCGTTCACGCTGTCCATCTTGTTGCTGGTTCTGGCCAATGACGTGGTGGTTTTGTTCCTTGCCTGGGAGCTAGTCTCCTTGGCTTCGTTTATGTTGATTGCTCGCTCCGGTTCAGGCGGCGAGGCTGGTTCGCAGCGCACACTGATCCTAACCTTTATTGGTGGATTGACCCTGCTGACCGGCTTGGGTATTGCCGCGACGGTGACTGGATCGACTACCGTTTCTGATATCTTGGCGTCCCCTGTATGGACGGAACGCCCAGGGATAACGGCAGCCGTAGCCGTGTTGATTGCGGCGTCCGCCTTTACTAAGGCGGCACAGTTCCCATTCCATTTCTGGTTGCCAGAGGCTATGGCCGCCGCCACCCCGGTATCGGCCTTCCTTCACGCAGCAGCGGTGGTCAAGGCCGGTGTATACCTGCTTATTCGTTTTTCCACCATCTTCCACGATGTGGCGGTGTGGAATTGGTTGCTCATCGTCGTAGGCATGGGCACCGCGGTGATGTCCGCGGTATTTGCAGTGCAGAAGACGGATCTGAAAAAGCTAACGGCCTATTCCACCGTCTCCCATCTGGGCTGGATTGTTGCCACCATTGGCGTGGGTACCCCGTTCGCTATCGCTGCAGCGTTGGTCCACACTCTGGCGCACGCGCTGTTTAAGTCCTCGCTGTTTATGCTCATTGGCGTCATCGACCACGAGGCTGGGTCGCGCGATATTCGCCGCCTAGGACCACTGTGGAATAAGATGCCGTGGACATTTGGCTCCGTAGTAATTGGTGCGGCCTCGATGGCTGCGGTGCCACCGCTTCTGGGCTTTGTGTCCAAAGAGGGAATGCTCACGGCGTTTGAGGACGCCCCGATTGGTGGCGCGGGCCAGGTAATCCTGCTCATCGTTGCTGGCATCGGTGCCTTTTTCACCTTTACTTACTCCGCAAAGATTGTCTTCGGCGCATTCTTTGATGGACCTCGCGACATGGAACATGTCCATGAAGCCCCCGTGTCGCTCTGGCTGCCCGCCGCTTTGCCGGGCTTTATGTCTCTGCCGCTGGTATTTGTGCTCGGGGTCTTTGATGCCCCGATTGATGATGCAGTGGCTGCCGTGGGATTGGAGCATCATTCGCACCTTGCCCTCTGGCACGGGTTCAACGTTCCTTTCCTTATCTCGCTAGTGGTCCTCATCGTCGGTATTGCCGGTATCTTTGCCCGCAAGAAGATGTGGGCAAGCTTTGAAGCTCACGAGTTCATGCCGCGCAGCGGCAATGATTTGCTGTATTCTCTGATGAAGGGTTGCTCCCAGTTGGGGCGCGTTCTGGGCAAGATGTCCGATTCGCATAATCCATCCCGACATATGGTGCCGATTGTCATTTTGATTATCGTGCTGGCAGCTACCACCCTCATTCGCGATGGCGTCGACGGCGTAGCACTGCAGCCACGGGTGGCTGGCCTGGATAACCCATGGGACTTGCTGCCACTGGGCATCATCGCCCTAGCGATGTTTGGTCTGGTGCGCACCCAGAACCGCTTGACCGGTGCCATCATGATTGGCATTGCTGGCTCGGGCGTGACCCTGCAGATGTTCCTGCTTGGCGCACCTGACGTGGCGCTGACGCAGTTTATGGTGGAGGCCCTGTCCGTCATCGTCATGATGATGGTGCTGCGCTACCTGCCAGAAACCTTCCAGCCGGTGAAGAACAAATCCCGCAAGACCGGCTCCATCGTCATTGCGGTCTTGGCCGGTGCGGCTGCGTTCCTAGGTGTGTGGGGACTCATGGGCCGACACGAGCGCTCCGATTTGGCCATGTGGTACCTGGACAATGCTCCGGACATCACCGGCGGCGACAATGTTGTCGCTACGATCATCGTGGAGTTCCGTGCACTCGATACCTTGGGCGAGCTTTCCGTACTGGGCATGGCTGCGGTGGTTATTGCAGCAATCACTACAACGTTGCCGCGGTTCCCGTTCAAGTCGGGTACACGCCCAGCGCCGTTTGGCCAGTCCCAGCTGAACTCCGTGCCATTGCGCAAGGGCGTGCACGTTGTTATCCCGCTGTTGGTCATTATGTCCGTCATCGTTTTCTTCCGCGGGCACAATGCCTCCGGCGGCGGCTTCCCCGCGGCGCTGATCATGGGTGCAGCAATCGGGCTTATCTATCTGTCCCGTGGCTCTGATGAAATTGTTTTCGGCCGCATGACTCCGATTCGCCTAACCGGTATCGGCATCATCACCGCCTTGATCGCCGGCTTTGTAGGCTACTTGCACCACGGCATTGGCAATGGTGGCTTCCTGGCTGCAATCCATGCCGAAGCCTTTGGCCAACACTGGACCACCTCTCTCATCTTCGACTTGGGCATCTACCTAGCGGTGCTGGGTATGTTGACTATGGCGATTAACGCATTGGGCGGTTACCTGCGCCCAGGAACGGAGCGTGAATTCTTGCCATGGGTTCATGATGATGATTCCGCGCTGCCGACGACTCCACGCATTTCCCTTGAAGACGTCGACGATCCGTACCCAGATCCGATCAACCCTTCGACCGACCCGTTGGCCTTGCTGACGCCTTCGGAAGCAAAGACGAAGAGGAAGAGTAAGCGCTCCGCGGCTATCCGGGGAGGGGAGAAGTAATGATCCTTGCATTGACTATTGCTTTGCTCATCGGTAGTGCTGTCTATCTCATTCAGCAGCGCGGCTTGGTACGCATCGTGCTGGGCATGATGGCTTTTGGCCACGGTGCCAACCTGATGCTGCTGGCTACGGGCGTGTATTCCTACCGCGGAGAGTCCTTCCCATCTCAGGTTCCGCACGATCAGATGGCAGATCCGCTGCCGCAGGCCTTCGTGCTGACCGCCGTTGTTATTTCCATGGCAACCTCGACCATCTTGTTGACGATGGCGGCCATGGGCAAGAACGACGACACCGATGTGGTGGAACCAGTTGATGACAACACCATCGACCATGCCTTTTCGACCTTGGGTCGAGACGCCCAAAATCGCCAAATTTTGGAGGATTCCACCAATCAGCTTGACCGAATTGGTCAGGTGGACCACAACACTCCCGTTGCAGAACGCGGGGCAACTGAACAGAAGGAGGATGACAAATAATGGCTGATGCTGTAGCTCAACTCCTTCCGCTATTTCCAGCGGTCCCGCTGATCGCAGCGGCCTTCGCACTGCTGGCACCGTGGCGTGCTCTACGCGATTCCATCATGCTTATCATCCCGGGTATTGGAATTTTCGCCGGCCTGGGCCTGCTCATCTACACCATGAACAATGGGGTAGTAGCCCATACTGTTGGCCTTTACCAAGGCAATGTGGGTATCCCGTTTGCTGCGGATGCCTTCTCCGCGTTGATGATCGTTACTACGATGATCGTCGCGTTTGGTGCCAACTGGTTTGCCATTGTGGGTGGGGAGACAAAGTCTCGCTACTATCCTTCGCTCACCCTGATTTTGATCACCGGTGTGTGCGGTGCATTGCTAACCGCTGACCTCTTTAACTTCTTCGTTTTTATTGAGGTCATGCTTCTGCCGTCCTACGGCCTTATCACCATGTCTGGTACGTGGTCGCGCTTGGCAGCCGGCCGTGCCTTCGTCTTGGTTAACCTTTTCGCCTCCACCTTGTTGGTTGTTGGCGTGGGTTATATCTATTCGGTTACCGGTGCGGTCAACCTAGGCGCACTGAAGGGCGCAGCGGCAGGCAATGGGCCGGTGACCGTGGCAGCAGGCTTGATCCTCATTGCGATTACCGCCAAGGCCGGCGTGTTCCCCGTGCAGTCGTGGCTGCCACGCACCTACCCAGGAACCTCCGCCGCGGTGATGGGCCTATTTTCCGGCTTGCACACCAAAGTGGCCGTCTACATGCTCTACCGCCTCTACGTGCAGCTATTCGATCTGGAACAGCGCTGGAATCTGTTGATCATCGTCATCATGATTATCTCCATGATGATCGGTGCCTTCGGCGGCCTAGCGGAAAATTCCATCCGCCGCGTCCTCGGTTACCAGATGCTCAACGGCATGCCTTTCATCTTGGTCATGCTTGCGTTTACCTCTGATGACCCACGTCGCGCACTGGCAGCTGGCACCATGTACACGATTCACCACATGGTGACCGTTGGTTCGCTGATCTTGGCCTCTGGTGCCATTGAGGAGACCTACGGCACGGGCGTGCTCAGCAAGCTTTCCGGTCTCGCTCGCCGCGACCCCATCATCGCGTGGATTTTCGCTGCCGGTGCATTCTCCGTCGTGGGCTTCCCACCGTTCTCCGGAATGTGGGGCAAGTTGATGATTGTCTTCGAGATCGCCCGCGTGGGTGGTGCTTGGGCCTGGATTGCCATCGCAGCCATCATCATCGCTTCTTTCGCTGCCTTCTTGGCCATGCTGCGCGTGTGGCGCAAGGTCTTCTGGGGCAAGGGTCTGCCGGAGGACAAGGTCCCGGATGAATTGGTCATCCGCAAAAAGCTCATGGCTCCATCCGCGGCTCTCATCCTTGGTTCGCTGTGCATGTTCATCTTCTCCGGCATCGTCCTCGATGTTGTGGATGCTGCAGCGGAGCAGCTGCTGGACACTAACGCATATACTGAAACCGTCTTGGGAGATGAGCCGATTGCCGTTCCCAATATCGATGAAATCCAGGAGGGCCGTTAAATGAACGCAATTGTGTATGCATTGTGGCTCATCAAGGAGATTTTCGTAGCCGGCATTAGCTTGGCACTGGCGGCCTTCAAACCGGATAACGAATACAATCCGGTTATTATTCGCTACCCCCTGCGTGTGACTAGCGCCTGGGAAATCTTCTGGTTTACGTCTTCCATTACCGCAACCCCGGGCACGCTCTCGCTCGGTTTGCGTGAACCACCCCGCCAAGGACTGCCGCGTATCGTGCTGGTACAGGCCGTCCAAGGATCCGACCCGGCGGGAATCGTGGCTGATCTGGCTGAGATGGAACAGCGCCTCGCCCCGCGGGTTAAGGACATCGATTATGGCGTGCCGGGCCAAGGGGAGACTACAGAATTGGATGAGGCTTTCTACGAGTATCCGCTCGAGTCTGTGGGACGCTATATGCGCTCGCCTGACTTGGCGCGGGCGGAGGACACTCCGCTTTCAGAAAGCCAGGCGGACGTCGAAAAGCCAAAGCGCCGAGCCCGCAACGTACAACGCAGAAAGGAGACCGAGCGATGATTGACTTTGCCACATTGTCCCCATTCGGCTGGGTCGTATTTGTATGCGTATTCATCATTGGCATCGCCACGTGGTGTGGCGTGCTGCTAGCGCTTCGTACTCGCGATGAACTCACCCGCGCCATTACCTCGGATATAGTTTTCTACGGCATGATCTGCATGTATTTAGCGTGGTCGATGACCAATAACGCCCCGATGGCGTATTACATTGCACTCCTTGGTGCCATTGCCGCCGGTGTGCTACCGACGCTATCGATGGCCCGCATTATTTCGAAGGGCAGGCGGTAAACCATGGCCATTTCTGAAATTATCGCCTCGGTCCTGCTTATCATCGCTACCCTCTTGGTGGTCGCTACGGTGGTCTCCCTCTGGCGCGCGCCGGATGCTTTGACCCGTGCTAACTTGCTGGGCCCCACTGTGGGACTTGCGGTACCGCTGATTATCGTGGCCAAGGTAGTCGTGGACTTTGGCCGCGATGGCTTTTCCCTGTGGCTGCTCATCCAGGCACTGATCGCCTGCTTCGGCGTATGGATCATCGGCTCGGTAGGGTCCTTTTATCTGGGCCGTTCCATCTACGGCGTAACCGTCACCGACGTCAAACACGCCAAACACAACAATAGGAAAATTCAGACCGTGCACGCAGAGGAAGACGATATCTAGTCCTCTCCAGCCCCTTCTGGTGGCGAGCCGTTTCTGTTCCTGCGCGTGGCTGCGGGGAAGACAGAACAGCTCGCCGCTTTTCTGGTTGCACAGGAGGTCTTCTGAACCCACCAGCTCTCTGAATACGCAATGTGGAAAAAGTTGCACAGCAATTGCTGTGCTCGGGCTAGAATGGGTGCACGTTATTCGGTGCCTGTAGACCCGCCCCGAAGAGTTAGCAAGGAGTAACAATGAAACTCATCACGGCCATCGTTAAGCCCTTCACACTGCCGGAAATCCGCCAGGCTTTGGAGCAGCAGGAAGTACGCGGCCTCACTGTTACTGAAAGCCAGGGCTTTGGGCAGCAGCGTGGACACAGCGAGGTATACCGAGGGGCAGAATACGCCACCGACTTTGTGCCCAAGGTGAAGCTGGAGATTGTTGCGGCCGATGACCACGTCGAAGACATCATTAATGCCATTGTGGATGCTGCCTACACGGGCAAGATCGGCGATGGCAAGCTGTGGGTAACCCCGGTTGAAGATGCCATTCGTGTGCGCACCGGCGAGCGCGGCGAGGCGGCGCTCTAAGTCCGCATGCATACCGCCGCACAGATTCGCGCCGAGGCCCATGCCTCGGCGCTTCGTGTATTGCGCAGTCTCGAGCTTCCACCGGGAACAGCGCTCGCTGCCACCGGATCCTTTGCGCGCAATGAGATGACTCCGCACTCTGATATTGATGTCATCCTCATCTATCCGGAAGGTCACGAGCCAGATCCGGCTTTGGTGGAGCAGCTGTGGTACCCCGTGTGGGATGCCAAGTACCGCCTGGATTATGCCCTGCGCACCCCGCAAGAGTGCGGGGCGATTGCCGCCGAAGATGCCTCTGCCGGCTTTGCCCAGTTGGATTTGGCCTTTGTAGCAGGGCGCAAGGTTCTGGTGGATGAGGCGCGGGCGCAATTGCTCGCAGCGTGGCGGCGCCAGCTGCAGCGCGGCTTTGATGATTTCTTGGATACCGCGATTACTCGGTGGAAGCGTTCGGGCGCTGTGGCAGCGATGACGAACCCGGACTTGAAAAATGGGCGCGGGGGATTGCGCGATATTCAGCTCTTGCGCGCGATGGCTTTGGGCAACCTGTGCGACTTTCCAGATTTGGACGTTGAGCAGCGGCTGCTTCTCGACGCCCGCACGCTCCTGCACGTCACAGCCCGGCGCCACCGGGATATCTTGGATCCCGAGTTCGCCGCAGATGTAGCTGCGGACCTGGGGTTTGAAAGTCGTTATGCCTTGACAGCGGCTTTGGTCAGCGCTGCAGCCACGGTCAATAAGGCGGTGGAGCGCGGCCTTGCTACCGCCCGTGGGGTGCTAGGCCGTAATGCTTCAGTGACCGGCCGGGGCCGGCGCCGCCCGCTCGATGTGGACGTGGTGTCCGAGGGCGGCAACATTTTCCTTTCCCGCAATCCAAATGTAGAGGACCCGTGGCTGCTCACCCGCGTGGCGGCTGCCGCGGCACGCACGGGATATATCATCGCCGAGACCACGTGGCACCAGCTGCAAGGCCTGCCCGAGCTGCCGCTACGCTGGCCGCGGGCAGCGGTGGATGATTTCTTCGCTATTTTGTCCTCGCCGCGATGCACGCCGCGCGTCATACAGGACTTGGACCGCTATGGCCTATGGGAACGCTTAGTCCCAGAATGGGGGCATGTGCGCGGCTTGTTGCCGCGCGAGCGCAGCCACGTCAATGCGGTGGACCATCATCTCATCGCAACGGTAACGCGGTGCGCGCAGATGCGTACCTCGGTGGCTCGTCCTGACTTATTGCTGCTGGCCGCGCTTTACCATGACATAGGCAAGGGCTACGGGCGCCCTCATGCCCAAGTAGGTGCGGAGATGATTACCCGCCAGGCAGCCCGTATGCGGTTGAGCGTCGCCGATAGGTCGCGCGCCCAAACCCTAGTGGCAGAACATACCACCTTGGCGCGGTTAGCGGCGACGATGGACCCGGCTTCCGATGCCGCTCGCGATGCCCTCTTGGCTGCCGCGCATTATGACCAGCTGACTATATCCCTGTTAGCGGTGTTGGCTGAGGCTGATGCCCAATCGACCGGGCCTGGCGTGTGGACACCGCGAGTGGAGCAAGCACAGAAGCTGATCGTCGCGCGGGCACTTGAGGCGCTCAAACCACGTGTTCTCGACCGCCCGGCTGTGCACGTACCGCTATCTAGTGAAGGCGTTGCGCTCAAAGTGGATTGGGAAGACCAAGAAGTCAGTGTGTCGTGGTGCGGTACCTCTCAAGGGGAGCTAAAGCGCATCTTCGCCTTGCTATCGGCGTTGGGGTGGACCATCGTGCGGGCGAATATCGTTCGGGAGGAGGACGGTGCCTATAAGGCGGAGTTTTTCATCCGCACGGTGCAACAGACTCTAAAGGAGGCGGCCCAGGAGGTAAGGTTTATCCAGTCTTATAACTCCCGTACTTATACGGAGCTGCCAGATATCGAGGGAGAAGTAACCACCGCGGCTTTTGATGTGGGCGGCATTTTGGTCATCCGGACGGTGGAGCGCATCGGCGCTTTAGGGCACTTGGTAGAGGCATTGCCGGACTTTGTATGGCTGCGCCATGAGATTTTGGGCGCGACGATGATCGTCAATGTGTACCTCGCCGGGCAGGGTTCTCGCACTACCGTGGTGGGGAATGTGACCAGGGCCCTGGCTAGGGACTAGGATTGAATAGTTGAACTTTAGATCGATCTAAATTAAGGGAGCGCATCCGTAGTGTTTGACTCACTATCAGACCGCCTACAGTCAGCCCTGGCGGGCCTGCGCGGTAAGGGCAAACTGACCGAGGCTGATATCAATGCCACCGCTCGCGAGATCCGCCTCGCGCTGCTGGAAGCCGACGTGTCTTTGACCGTCGTCCGTGGCTTTATCAAGCGCATCAAGGAACGCGCCCGCGGCGCGGAAGTCTCTGAGGCGCTCAACCCGGCGCAGCAGGTAGTCAAGATCGTCAATGAGGAGCTCATTGAGATCCTTGGTGGCGAAACCCGCCGCCTGAATTTGGCTAAGAACCCGCCGACGGTGATCATGCTCGCCGGCCTGCAGGGTGCTGGTAAAACCACCCTGGCCGGTAAGTTGGCCAAGCACCTAGCTAAGCAGGGCCATACCCCGATGCTGGTGGCCTGTGACTTGCAGCGTCCGGGCGCGGTGCAGCAGCTGCAAATTGTCGGCGAGCGCGCTGAGGTGCCGACCTTCGCACCGGATCCGGGAACCTCTCTGGACTCCAACGAGCATGAAATGGGCACCTCGCACGGGGACCCAGTGGACGTCGCCAAGCAGGGCATTGCTGAGGCTAAGCAGAAGCAGCACGATGTGGTGATCATCGATACCGCTGGCCGCTTGGGCATCGATGAGACCCTGATGACGCAGGCGCGCAATATCCGCGATGCCGTCAACCCGGACGAAGTCCTTTTTGTCATCGATTCCATGATCGGCCAGGACGCCGTGCAGACGGCCGAGGCCTTCCGCGATGGCGTGGACTTTACCGGCGTCGTTCTCACCAAGCTGGACGGTGACGCCCGTGGTGGTGCGGCTTTGTCTATCCGTGAGGTCACCGGCAAGCCCATCATGTACGCCTCTACCGGTGAGAAGCTCGATGATTTCGATGTCTTCCACCCGGAGCGCATGTCCAGCCGCATTCTGGGCATGGGTGATTTGCTCTCCCTTATCGAGCAGGCTGAAGCCACCCTGGACCATCAGAAAGCCGAAGAGGCAGCCTCCAAGCTGGGCTCTGGCGAGCTGACGCTAAATGACTTCCTTGAGCAGATGTTGATGATCCGCAAGATGGGTCCCATCGGCAATCTGCTGAAGATGATGCCCGGCGGCAAACAGATGAATGAAATGGCCGCCATGGTGGATGAAAAGCAGCTGGACCGCATCCAGGCGATTATTCGCGGTATGACGCCGCAGGAACGCGAGGATCCGAAGATTCTCAATGCTTCGCGCCGCAAGCGCATTGCTAATGGTTCTGGTGTTAGCGTTTCCGAGGTCAACCAGCTCATTGAGCGCTTCAACCAGGCTAAGAAGATGATGTCCAAGATGGCCGGCCAATTCGGCATGGGCGGCATGGGTGGTCGCTCCGCTACCAAGAAGAAGCCTAAGGGCCGCAAGGGCAAGAATGGCAAGCGAAAGAAGGGCAAAGGCGGCGGTGGCAACCGTGGCCCGAAGATGCCGGGCGGTATGCCGGGCATGGGCGGAATGCCAGGAATGCCCGGTGGCGGCGGCATGCCGTCCATGGAGGAGCTGCAGAAGCTCCAGCAGCAAATGGGCGGCGGCGGTGGCATGCCAGGTATGCCCGGCATGCCAAAGATGCCGAAGGGAATGGAAAATATCGACCTCAACAACCTGGACTTTGGCAAGGGCACAAAATAGTCTTTCTAGCCCGTAGTCAGAGCAAAGGGGCTTCCGCATTCGCGCGGAAGCCCCTTTCTAATGCTTGCGGTTGTCGACGTCCCCTTTAAACCGGCTTCGCGAAAGCGCAGCCGGTTGTGGATCTTAAGAGCTAGACTGCTTCATCTTGGCCAGCGTTGGGGTAGGGGACTGGGTTGGCATGTTGCTTGCCGGCATTGGTAGGCGCTGCGGGCGCTTGCTCCACGGCTCCTGCAGCCTGCTCCGGTGGAATATCCGGGGCTTCCTGCTGGACTTTTTCCCCGTTGAGGAAGGGCTTTAAGGCCTCGCGGATCATTGGCATTGCAGATTCCGCAAAAGCATTGGTGATGTGGTGCATGTCGCGGTAGACCATCGTATTGCCGATGATGACCGGGCAGTCACCATTGGCATCGCAGAACCACGGAGCGGTATCAATCGAGAGCATATTCTGGTACTTCGACAGCACGACCGCACCGGGATCATAAGGCTGGTAGACCTGCTCAACGCGCATGCCGCAGCCGTAGGCATCTTCGGTAGCGACGTAGCATTCATCAAACTCACGTGGGCGGCCTTCTTCATCGAATCCCCACGGGTTATCGCGGAAGCCCAAGAAGGGGATATCGCGTTCGGCCAATTCATCCCAGAATGCCTGGTAGCCGGCGGGCACGGCATCGGGGCCGGTGCCGTATTCATTTTGCGGGCGAGTGGTATTCGAGATGACTAAGGCCGGGTTCGCCTCTTCGATGTGATCCATGACCAGCTTGCCCCACTCGGCACATTCTGGGGTCACGGTGACATCGTCACCCAATTCAATCGGGCAGCCCTGGCGCAACAGCGGTACCAGCTTAAAGCCCATTTCCTTGCCCAAGCGGTCAAGGGCGGAAGAGTATTGTTCCGCGTGCGAACCGCCTACCAAATACACCTCCTTATCCGAATTCACGTCACCGAAAGTGCATGGAGTTTGCTTATCTTTCCGGGTTTCGAAGAAAAAATCGGCAGGCATACTTTGCGGTATGAAGCACCAGTTAGCTGCAACTGGTGGCTGGATGCCGCGGGCCAATATCGGATCGGGTTTAATCTCCACGTTATCTGGCGGGGTGATGTCATTGATGAACGTGGTAGCGCCGGGGTAGAGCGCGGGATCCAAAAGCTCGGCGTCCGCATCGTCGAGGGTACGTATCCACAGTGGCTGGATTGCCAGTAAGCCGACGACGGACGCGGCCACTAGTACGCCGCCGACACCGCGAGCGGCACCGGCTGGCTTCTTTAGAGTGGAAAGTCCCTTGCGTACTGGCAAGTCCTCGGCGGTAGGGCGCTTGCGATGTTGGCGCAGCGGCCGTTCCAAGAAGCGATGGGTAAGGTCCGCCAGCAAAAGCGAGATGGCGATGATGATAACGCCCAGCCACCACGAAGGGGTTTCTTGGCCCAAGTAAGAGGTGGACAGGATGAGCAGCGGCCAGTGCCATAGGTACAGTGGATAGGCTATATCGCCCAACCAGCGAGCTTGCTTGGACGCCATAGCCTTGGAAATCTTGCCACCGCCGCCCAAGATAATGAGTACAGCGCCTCCCAGCGGCAACAGGGATAGTGGACCAGGATATGCGGTGGTATCTGCGATAATCGCACCGGTGAAAACCAGCATCAGCAGGCCAAGACCGGTAAAGAGGTCATAGAACCGAGGTGGGATCTTCCACGAGGAACCGTAAATAGCTAGTACCGCTCCTAGGGTCAGCTCCCAAGCACGCGACCACGTGGAGTAATAGTTCTCTGGGGTGCCGTAAAGACCATGGCGCGAAGCGTAGGCAAAGGAGACGATGGTGACCATGATGAGGATGGGGCCAGCAATCTGATTCACAGTGGGGAAACTGCGCTTGCCAAGTCGCTTCTGCTTGGGCCGGAGTTTCATGATGGCAGCCAAGGTGAGGGCGAAAGCGATGCCCATGATGTAGAACTGGCCCTGTACAGCCATGGACCACATGTGCTGTAGCGGGGAAGTATCGGCAGCAGCGGCGGTGTAGTCCGCGTTTTGTTCAGCCAGCTCCCAGTTCTGGTAATACAGCATGGTCGCTGTGATCTGCTGGGTTAGCTCCGTGCGCATGAGCTGTGGTGTAAAAACGCGTACCAAGAGGTAGGTTACGCCGATGACCAAAACCAAGCTCGGAACCAAGCGGCGCAATGTACGCCAGATAGGCCACCACGGATTGAGCGAGGCGTTGGGCTTGCTTGCGTAGCGCAGCTGGGAGCCCAAGAAGAAGTAGCCGGATAGCAGCAGAAATACGTCGACGCCGCCGGAAACGCGTCCGACGAATACGTGGTAGATAACTACTAGGCCGATTGCAATACCGCGCAGACCATCAAGGTCATAGCGGTACCGGAAATTTCGTGGTGATTCTTTAGTCATAAACTGTCTTTTCGTGCGCCGTTTCTAATGGGTGGGGTAGAAGACGCGCCATATATATGAAACCAAGTGTCTATATTCGGCCCTTAAGGGTACTCTGCTTCTTTATCGTTGGCATAACGCACCAGCGTGTGTGACGTAGCAGTTTTTGAATTCGCCGTTCTTCGCGCTAACATACTTCAAGTTATCTTCTCGGTTGTGCTGAGCTAGATGAACTACAGAACGTAATATTCTGCGTAGCACCGTTCCCGTCTACGGTCGGCCGGTATGTCACGCGCAGATAAAATCCAAGGGTTGAACCGGCGCATTATGTAGTGCGCGTCTGTACTGCCCAGTGACTAGAAAAGGAGCCATCATGGCTGTCAAGATCAAGCTGCAGCGCGTGGGCAAGGTCCGTGCTGCTGAGTACCGCGTCGTTATTGCGGATGCCCGTACCCGTCGTAACGGCAAGGTCATCGAGAACATCGGTATCTACCACCCGAAGGAAGAGCCCTCCCTCATCCAGATCGATTCCGAGCGTGCACAGCACTGGCTGTCCGTTGGCGCACAGCCAACTGAGCCGGTTCTCGCTCTGCTGAAGGTAACCGGTGACTGGCAGAAGCACAAGGGCCTCCCGGGCGCAGAGGGCACCCTGAAGGTTGCTGAGGAGAAGAAGTCCAAGCTGGAGATCTTTAACGAGGCACTGGCTGAGGCTAACAATGGCCCGACCATCGAGGCCATCACTGAAAAGAAGAAGAAAGCCAAGGAAGAAGCTGAGAAGAAGGCTGCTGAGGAAGCTGCTGCAGAGGCTGCCGCTGCTGCCGCCGGAGAAGCTGACGCTGAGGCCGAGGAGAAGGCTGAGGAAGCTTCCGAGGAGTCCGCAGAGTAATCTGCCTCCCTTGTTAAGCGCATAGCGCTTTAGCTTCGGCCCCCGCCGCTACGATCACTGATCGTAGTAGCGGGGCCTTTATAGTTTGGGGGAAGAACGCCGGCACACGATAGCGACCGCGCACGCTAATCCTTGGCGGGGCTGCGTGCGCGGTCGCTGCTGACAGTGACGCGCTAGGAAACTTGCGGCATCCATGTCGGGGATAGGCCAGTTCGCCTTTAGTTCTGTGGCTTGTAGCTGGAGTAGCGGCTGTAGACGTTAGAGGGGTCCTTAAAGTCCATGCCGCGCAGGGCGCCTGCAACAACAGGTGTGAAAAGCTCGAGGATCTGCTCGCGTGGAAGCTGTGACATGGGGCCGTTGATGGCAAGTACGGTAAATCCGTGTATGGTCGACCAGGCCAGCAGAGCATTCTGCATGAAATACGTAGCGTCAGTGGTATTGTCCAGTGCTTCCGCGTGGTGGGACAATAGGGCGAAGAAGTCGCGAATCTGCTGTAGGTGATCCATCTTTGGATCATCTTCCGTATTGGGATCTACGCCAAGCATGAAACGCAGCGCCTTCCACTCCAGCATGCAGCGGAAGAACTTGGTCTCATCCAAGGCAAACTCGAGGTAAGCGTACCCAATCTGCATCAGGTGCTCTGGAAAATCTAGGCCCTCTGCGGTCTCGGTAGTTTCGTGTAAACGCCGGACCAACTCATCGGTGGCAAGTTCAGCGACCTTATCGTGCAGTTCTTCTTGGTCCCTGAAGTGGCGGTATGCGGAGGTAGGGGACACTCCTGCTTCGCGGGTTACCGCACGGACAGTAATTGCGTCGGGGCCGCTTCTTTTACCTAGTTGAACAGCGATACGGAGCAGCTCATCGTGGAGGTTTCCATGATGGTAGGGCTTATTGTGAGTTTCTTTAAAATTCATATTATCACCAAAACCTATGCGTGTATAAATTATTTGGTTAGCATGGTGAGCAGTAAAATCGCGGGGGTAGAAGGGCCGCCGCTCTCGCTTGTAGCCTCGACCTTATGTACCTCATATGCAGGAAGGTGCACGATCGAGCCGGGGGTGAGCGTGATGGTTTCACTGCCGTAGCTGAAGTCAAGCTCACCGCGCAACGCCTGTACGGTGATGGGATGTGCGGCCTTATGGTCGGGCAGGGACTGTCCAGGTGCAAAGCTAAAGAGAATGAGGTTGGCACCATCGGCGCTCAAGACGCGCTGTACGCCCGGGCGCGGGCGGTGCGGATCGGTATCTGGCGCGATGTCCAGCAGGTTTAGCGCGGACATCACGGCTTCCTCGCCTGAATGAGAAGCTGCGCCAAACGTATCTGGGGAGTTGGTTGGTAGATCGCTCATGAGCCCACTTTAACGACAATGAGACTCAAATTCTGGGCTTGCTTTCCAAAGCGCCAAAATTAATGACTGACAAGGGCAAAGAGGTCTGTGTTGTAGACTTTCCGCTATGGAATTGATGATTGGTCGCGTGATTAAATCGCACGGCGTGAAAGGTGAAGTCGTAGTAGAAGCCACTACGGATGAACCGGAGGTGCGCTTTGCGGTAGGGGAAGTTCTTCATGGCACGCAGGGCAAGAAGGAGCACACACTAACTATCAAGGCGGTCCGGAGCCATAAGGGAAGGCTGCTCATTACCTTTGAAGAGATCAAAGACCGAACAGTGGCGGATAGCCTACGTGGTACTAAGTTCTTTGGTGCTCCGCTCGACAGTGATGATGATGGCTTTTATGACCACGAGTTGGAAGGGCTGCGCGTTCTTTTAGCTGGCAAGGAAGTTGGTAAGGTCACATCAATCATCCACGGCGGAAGCCAGGATTTGTTGGAGGTAGAACTCGACAACAGCAAGGAGGCGCTCATTCCCTTCGTGCATGCCATTGTTCCTGAGGTGAACCTGGAGGCTGGAACGTGCACCATCGATCCGCCGGAAGGACTGCTTGACCTATGAGGCTTGACGTCATCACCATCTTTCCGGAGTACCTAGACCCGTTGCGGCATGCGCTTTTGGGAAAGGCCATTGAACAAGGTCGCCTTGAAGTAGGTGTGCACGACCTGCGGCAGTGGGCTACGGATGCGCATAAGTCTGTCGATGACTCGCCGTTCGGCGGTGGCCCCGGCATGGTTATGAAGCCAGAAGTTTGGGGGCCGGCGCTCGATAGCGTCGCCGCGCGGGAAAGTGCGCCTAATTTAGAGTCTGCGCTGCCACACCTAAACCGTCCGCGCCACGATGAATTAGAAGGGGTAGAAGCACAAGCCTATGCGGTTGATGCCACGGCCGATGAGGATAGCGACCTCCCACTGCTTATCGTGCCGACGCCAACGGGAAAACCGTTTAGCCAAGCAGATGCGCGGGCGTGGTCCAATGAGGAGCACATTGTTTTTGCCTGCGGGCGTTATGAGGGCATCGATCAGCGCGTGGTGGATGACGCCGCTCGGCGCTACCGCGTGCGCGAGGTTTCCATCGGCGATTATGTGTTGATCGGTGGGGAAGTGGCAACGTTGGTGATTGCTGAGGCAGTAGTGCGACTCATCCCCGGTGTACTGGGAAATAAGCGCTCTCATGAGGAAGATTCTTTTTCTGATGGGCTCTTGGAAGGCCCGAGCTATACCAAGCCGCGAGAGTGGCGTGGCCTAGCCGTGCCGGACGTGCTCACCTCGGGAAACCACGGTTTGGTAGACACATGGCGGAGGGAACAGGCTTTGCTGCGCACGTGGCAACGCCGTCCCGAACTTTTGGAGGCGGCTGAGCTCGATAAGGACGACAAGGCCTTCATCGCGCAGTTGGAACAAGAAGCCAACACACAGGGTGAAGGCTAATGGAGGTAAGCGCTGACCTCTCCGTACTCCTAGTAACCCAGGAGTGGGAGAATAGCCTCGAAGCATTGCCGGAGACGCTGCGGGCACGGGGCTTTGAGCCGCTAAGCATTTTCGCTCTCCAGGTAGCGGAGGAGTGCACTGAAAGCAGCCCGCTAGCGCAGGAATATCACTTCAGATTCGGCCAGTGGCCACAAGGAATTCCGGTGTGGCGGCTCATCGTAAACGCAGAGACCACGCAACCGCTGGCCACTGTGGCTTCCTTAGTAGCAGACTGCTTGCCGCCGGCAGCCTCATGGGTGGGCAGTGCGGAAATCGGTTTTACGGAGATGGGGCTTGGTGCCCCGGCTGTGTGGCGGACGGATTCTGGGTTATAAGCGGAATCTGGAAAACTATTTAGCGCTTTTTCATGCCTACACTGCAGCGCATATGCCTTCTAGGGCTATAGTAAAGGGGACATCCCCTCCAGATTCCTATTCCCAAGGCGGTCCCTAAAATATGACGGCTCCCAACGGCAATAACTACGGTGGATATAACCAACAGCCGCCCCAGTACAATCAGCAGTATTATTCCCAGCCACAGCAAAGCGGTGGCGTAGGTGGCGCCACGATCGCCGCGATTATCGCAGCCATTGTGGCGGTCATCGCGGTGGCAGCCATGGTCATCATGTTCGTGACCAATACCAAAGATGATGCATCGACTAGCGCGGCCGCCGATAGTCAATTCCAGCAGGCTGATGCCAATAGCGGCTCCGGCTCCGGATCTAGCAAGCACTCCGGTTCCTCGTCCCAGGACGATGCTGAGGATGGGGATGAAGATTCCAGCCCGGTCACGGTGACCAAGACCCAGGACGCCCCAGCACCAGCACCGGCGCAGGCAGCGTCTTCTGGCAGTAGCAATGGGCACTCTTGGAGTGACTTCACTAGCTACTATCCAGCGACCACCAAGACCTCCAGCGGCTTTGCCAGCAACGTCTATACCGCGTTTATGAATAACTGGGTCGCTGGCGGCGGAACCGGCGCTACCTTGAGCGTCTACTCGCCGGCCACCGGTGGTACCTACACCATGTACTGCTCCGGCAGCTCTTCGCGCGTTTCCTGTGCCGGCGGCGATAACGCCCGCGTGGTTATCTACTAAGAACGCACCATAGCAACCTCCTTTCCTTCCTAGGGAAAGGAGGTTTTGTGCGTCTTGGGGGCGTCGGCAAGCGAAGGCGGTGGAGGGGCCGTGCGGTAAATTGGGTGGGTCTAATCCCAAACCTCGAGAAAGAGTGAGGAGACCACGTGAATATTGCGGCCACTATCGCCGCCGAGCTCAACGTCAAGGAATCGCAGGTTTCTACCGCGTTGCAGCTGCTTGCGGAGGGCAATACAGTGCCCTTTATCGCCCGCTACCGCAAGGAGGCCACCGGTGGGCTGGATGACTCCCAGCTGCGCACCATTGAAGAGCGCGCGAACTATCTAAAGGAACTACAAGAGCGCAAGGAGACCATCCTTGCGGCGATTGAAGAGCAGGGCAAGCTTGGCGACGCCCTCAAGGAGCAAATCCTTGCCTGCGAGACCAAAGCGCGCCTAGAAGATTTGTATCTGCCGTATAAGAAGCGCCGCAAAACCAAAGCCGATATCGCCCGCGAAGCCGGCCTTGAGGAGCTGACCGATAAGCTCATAGCGGATCCCAACGCCGCTCCAGAAGAGTTGGCACAGGCCTTTACCACCGAGGGCTTTGAGGGCACCAAGAAGGCGCTCGACGGCGCCCGGGCCATCTTGGTGGACCGCTTCGCGCTCGACGCGGATCTGGTGGGTGAAGTACGCGAGCGTATGTTCACTGAAGGCTCCATGGGCGCGCACGTTATTGAGGGCAAGGAAGCCGAAGGCGCGAAGTTTAAGGATTACTTCGATTTCAACGAGCCCTTCCACAAGCTGCCTTCGCACCGCATTTTGGCGCTGCTGCGTGGCGAGAATGAGGGAGTGCTGCAGCTGCAACTAGATGCCGGCGATGACGCCGATTACGAGGATGTAATCGCCTCCCGCTTCGAGCTGGATCGCTCCTCCAAATGGCTTGCCGACGCCGTCCATTGGGGCTGGCGCACCAAGCTCTATATTTCCTCCAGCCTGGACGTTCGCATGCGGCTGAAAGAGATTGCGGAGGAAGGCGCGCTGAAGATCTTTGCCACCAATTTGCGCGACGTGCTGCTCGCGGCACCTGCTGGCCAGCGTGCCACCATCGGCTTGGATCCGGGTTATCGCAATGGTGTGAAGTGTGCGGTAGTGGACAAAACCGGCAAGGTGCTCGATACCGCCATTGTCTACCCGCATCAGCCGCAGAACCAGTGGAGTCAAGCAGTTCAGACGCTGTCGACCCTGTGCGCCAAGCATTCTGTAGACCTTATGGCCATCGGCAACGGCACCGCCTCCCGTGAGACCGAGAAGTTTGCCCAGGAAATTGCGGACCTTATCAAGCAAGCTGGGGGTCAGCGACCCACTCCTGTGGTGGTCTCGGAGTCCGGCGCCTCGGTCTACTCAGCTTCGCCGCTTGCAGCGGAGGAATTCCCCGACATGGATGTCTCGCTGCGCGGTGCGGTTTCCATCGCTCGCCGCTTGCAGGATCCTTTGGCTGAGTTGGTCAAGATCGATCCTAAGGCTATTGGTGTGGGGCAGTACCAGCACGACGTTAACCAGACCGCGCTCGCTCGCACCCTTGATGGCGTCGTGGAAAGTGCGGTAAACGGTGTGGGCGTAGATCTCAATACCGCTTCCGTCCCGCTGCTTGAGCGTGTGGCGGGTGTCAATTCCACCATCGCCGCCAATATCGTTTCCTACCGCAATGAACACGGTTCTTTCGCTTCCCGCAAGGAACTGAAGAAGGTACCGCGTCTGGGGCCTAAGGCCTTTGAACAGTCTGCGGGCTTTCTCCGCATCAGCGGCGGTACCGATCCGCTGGATTCCTCTGCCGTACACCCGGAGGCCTATCCTGTCGTCTCCCGCATCGCGGAGAAGACGGGCCTGGGTATTTCTGAACTTATTGGCAATACCCGCGTACTCAGCACGCTGGCGCCAGCAGACTTTGCAGACGAGAATTTCGGCATTCCTACGGTGACCGATATCATCGCCGAGCTGGATAAACCCGGACGCGACCCGCGCCCTGAGTTCAAGACCGCCACCTTTAAAGAAGGCGTACATAAAGTCTCCGATCTCACCCCAGGCATGATTCTTGAGGGCACGGTGACAAACGTGGCGGCATTTGGCGCCTTCGTGGACGTCGGAGTCCATCAGGATGGCCTCGTCCACGTTTCTGCCATGAGCCACAAGTTTGTCTCCGATCCGCACGAGGTCGTGCGCTCTGGCCAGGTGGTCAAGGTAAAAGTCATGGAGGTCGACGTTGAGCGGCAGCGCATCGGGTTGTCTTTGCGCCTAGATGATGAACCGGGGCAGCAGACTCCCAAGCGCCGCGGCGATGCGCAACATGCTGCAAACTCTGGTGGCAAGGGAGAAGGTAAGCGCTCCGGACACAAGTCCGGGCGCGGTTCCCGGGGAGGCTCGCGCGGCCGCACTGGTGGTCGAGGTGGCTCCGGCGGAGGTGGAGCCATGGCCGATGCCCTGAAGAAGGCAGGCTTCTAGTGGCCGTTGTCTAGCCCTTTTACCTGCCGCTTTTGCTCCCATCGTTGCGTACGGTGGGAGCTTTTGCATCCCTAAGGGAGAATTCCTCCACGCCGTGGAACCCAATACATGCCCATACCGTCTCATAATGGTAAGTTTGGCAAAACTAATTAAAAGGCGCGTGGCGCCATGTCAATTGCAAGGAGAAGGAAAATGAGCAAAGCGGCTAAATCCAGCCATGGCAGGGGCGTGTTGGGTTGGCACCGCGTATTGGATTGGCGTCCACGCAGTGCATTGGCGCGGGTACTCATCGTGTTCTTCCTAGTAGCGCCCATCATTATTGCCGGAACCATGATGTGGGCGATGTGGGACCCGTCCAAATACATGCGCAAGATTGACTTAGCGGTGGTGAATGAAGACGCGGGCGTCAATAAGCAAGGCGCATATACCAATTATGGCGATCAGGTGGTGAAAGGTCTGCTGGATACTGACTACCTAAATTTCGCAGAGGTGAATAAGGAAGAGGGGGACCAGGGGCTGATCAAGGGCAAGTACCTGCTGGTGGTGACCATCCCCCAGGACTTTTCCCAAAAGGCAGTGACCATCATCAGTGATAAGCCCACCAAACCTGAAATTCACTTCGCTAGCAATGACTATTTCGGCACGAACGGCTCCGTTATTTCTTCGAGCCTAATCCCGCAGGTGCAAACCAGCGTGGAAAATGCAATCTCGAAAAAATATGCTGACCAGGTAATCGAAGGGCTCAATAAGCTAAGCGATGGATTAGGCACTGCCGCCGAAGGCGCTGGACGTCTCGATGAAGGTGTCGGCAAGCTGCAAGAAGGCGGCGGTCGTGCGGTCGCCGGCATAGGTGAGCTGGGAGTCGGCGCAGGAAAGCTGCATGATGGAACTGGTGCGCTCCTTGATGGCACTACCCGCCTCAATGAGGGGGTCGGGCGACTCGATGATGGTGCCGCTCGTCTGGATGATGGGGCAACGCAACTTGCTGAAGGCTCCGATAAGCTGCTCGCTGGCACTGGCCGTCTCGCCGATGGTGCAGGCCAGATCGATGGTGGAGTCAATCAGCTCACGGGAATGCTCATCCCAGTGCTCAAACAGGCCCAAGTCGTGGTTCCCGCGCTTTCACAACTGGTAGAGGTACTGCGTAACTTGGGGATGGGGCAACAGGCTGAACGGCTCCACTCGCTCGTATCCAAGCTTGATCCGGCGACGAATGGAAACATGGTGGAGAAACTAGAACAGCTTTCTCATGGTACTGGCCAGCTGTACTACAACCTTTCAGATCCCAACTCGGAGTATCTGGGAGGCATGAACAAGCTCAATGGCGGGGCGCACCGTCTCGCTGATGGCACCAAAGAGCTGCACAGCGGCGTTGGAGAACTCAGCAACGGCGCTGCTCAGCTGCACGATGGCACGAGCCGCCTCCATGATGGAACCGGCACCCTGAAGGCGGGAACAGACCGCTTGGCGGCCGGCGGTGCCGAGCTCAAGGGAGGCATGGATAAGCTAAAGGCTGGTTCTGGTGAGCTCTCGCAGAAGTTGGCAGAGGGTGCAGACAAAGCGCCATCTATCTCCAAACCGGAAGACTCGGCTCAAAACATGGCCGTTCCCATCAACTTCACCGCTTCCAATGTGCACCCAGTCCAAACAGTAATAAGCCCCGCGGACCCTACCCACAAAGACGTCACCGGTGGCGCCTCTTTGCTCTTAGTACTCGTCTTTGGCTTCCTTGTCATGCTGCTGGTGGCTATGGTGTTTCCCTATTACCTCGGCCGTAAGGGAATTCCAGTCACGCATCCTGCGCGCAGGATACTTCTTGCGTTCTTCACGCTGTCTGCACTCAACTTCATTGTCCTTGCCTTTATGGCGCTGATGTCAGCGACTTTGGGGTGGTCACCGGCTAGCTGGCCGATGATTCTCGGGGTAGTAGCGGCCATCGCGGCGGTGGGCGCGGCGACTTACCAGTTTTTCCACGTGACTTTTGGCCGAAAGATTGGTGGCATCTTCGCCTCGGGACTCTTTGCCCTCGGCGTGATGGTCTTTGGCGGCGTGTGGCCGGTGGCCGCGATTCCCCGCCCATTGAGCATTATGCACTCTTTCCATCCGATGACCTACGCAAAAGATGCTTTCACGCGTGCCACTGATGGGATTCATGATGCGACCTTCTGGACTGGAATGGCAGCCCTGCTCGGATTCACCCTCATCGCACTTTTCGCCTCGTATGTGGTCTTCCGCGCGCGTCACTTGGGTACGGCGAAAATCCTCGATGAGCACCTTGTCCGCTCCCAAGCTGCTGTGGCGGCGTAATTTGGGCAGGGAAGGAAAGTGGTGCCGGGGAGGAAATTTGGTTCCTGCCGGTGGATGTGGAAAAATAGTGCACCGTTCTATGTAACGGGCACGAACCGGTTAGGCTTCACGCCGCTAGGGTCCTCTGTCCCAAACTGAAAAGGAATATTGGCATGTCCAACATTATTGACAAGGTCGATGCAGCACAGCTGCGCGACGATATCCCGTCCTTCCGCCCAGGCGATACCCTCGACGTTAACGTAAAGGTTATCGAGGGTAACAACGAGCGTGCACAGCTCTTCAAGGGCATCTGCATCCGTCGTCAGGGCTCCGGCATCCGTGAGACCTTCACTGTCCGTAAGGTTTCCTTCGGTATCGGCGTTGAGCGTACCTTCCCGGTTCACTCCCCGAACCTGGAGTCCATCAAGGTCTCCCGCCGCGGCCGCGTTCGCCGTGCGAAGCTCTACTACCTGCGCGACCTGCGCGGTAAGAAGGCTCGCATCAAGGAGCGCCGCTAGTATTAGCGCGCTGCGCGCCAACATCCCCCTTACGCCCCTGTGGGTGCAAGGGGGATTTTCTATGTCTCATTCCAGGGCGGATTCTAGTGGGTTAAGGGTCAAAATGTGTGTCTGGCTCGGCGTGTCGCGGGGGTTAGATTTGGCCTTTTTGAATGCCGATTGAGT
>NZ_JASPII010000039.1:0-702 GCF_030229635.1 Corynebacterium marquesiae | reverse complement strand
AAGGCGGCTACCAAGCACTCGAACCACGCTCCCGGCGCCCGCACTCCAACCCCAGACAAGTGCCAGAGAGCACGGTCAAAGCAATCCTCGATATCCGACAACACCTGGAAAACACCGGCCAAGACAACGGCGCCCACACCATCCGCTGGCACCTTCAACAACAAAAAATAACCCCACTACCAGCAGCATCGACTATCCACCGCATACTCAAACGCCACGGCTGGGTCATCGAACAACCTCACAAAAGGCCACGCAGTTCCTGGAAACGATTCCAAGCAGACCAACCGAACGAAACCTGGCAACTCGACTACAGCCACTGGTACCTCAACAACAACCAACGCGTAGCCATCCTGACCATCATCGACGACCACTCACGCTATGTCATCGCTTGCAAAGCCGTCGAGCACGAAACCGGCACCAACGTCATCGACACCTTCATATCCGCAGGAAACAAACATGGATTTCCCAAATCCACCCTCACCGACAACGGCAGCGTGTTCACCACAAAGCTCTACAGAAAAGCCGACACTCGCAACGGCTTCGAACAGCTACTGCTCCAAATGGGCATCCACCAAAAGAATGGAACTCCATACCATCCCCAAACCCAAGGAAAAGTCGAGCGCTTCCACCAAACACTCCAAAAAGCCCTGCACACAAGGCCATTTGCCCACAACATCGCCGAGCTAAACCAACAACTCGATG
>NZ_JASPII010000038.1:0-1075 GCF_030229635.1 Corynebacterium marquesiae | reverse complement strand
GATGGTACTGCAACCGGGAGGTTGTGGGAGAGTAAGTCACCGCCGACACCAAACAACAAAACACAACAAAATACAGAGAGATTAAAGCCGTAGAAGACAGCGCACACTACAAAGTGGGGGCGTCTCCTACGGCTTTATTCGTGGTTTTACTGCTATTGTCCGGAAAGCCAACTTTTGGATTGTTTAGAATCAATCGGACATGATAGATAAACTACCCTGAACGGTAGTTCGCCCTAGACGTCAGTTCAGTATGATGCCTCGAACGGCAAACTTTTTCGTTGCATCTTCGCTACACTTACCTACTCGATAGTTTGGGGGAAGCTTATGTGGTTCGATGGCTATCATCGGCAATTTGGAAAGCGCCTGGAAGAGTTTCAGGCGGTTGCGATTCCCGCTATGCTCGCGGACCTCTCGCCGGGGCAGGAAGAACAGGTCACCCAGGGTGCCAAAGAATTTCCGTTCGACGCGGTGCTAGACGTCTTAAACTCCAAGCACAGCTACGAAGACAAGGTTTCCCGACTACTGGTTATCAGCGGTACATGGATGAATGCTGCTTCTGGTAGCCAGTGGGCACTAAGCCCATTGAGCAGCACAGCATACTCTGAACGGGTAGGCATAGGCGTTAGATGGGGTGAGATTGCATTCTCGCCATTACTGAATATTGCAGAGAACCTTATTGATACCTATCCGACTTGGCCCGGTGTGCTCAGGGAATTCGCTCAGAATCAAGAAGATGCCCGTGATTATTTCTCGCAGCGACTTAAGGAGATTTAGCGGTGTCTGACTTCTTTTCTGATAGATCGCTAGATGTTTCTGGAACTAGGGTCTTATTCGGTATCGGCGCTGCGCTGTCGGGCTCTTTGCTCCTGTCTATTTGGTGTGAAGGTGGCAGTGAGGGCTGGTGGGCCGTTGCGACAGGCGTGGTTTTGATTGCGTTTGCGGTGGTGCTTCTCTGTTGGGCTGCGTTGAGGAAGTCATGGCGTCGTCAAGCGCTGTGGTGAAGTGCCCCGGGTTTTGTTCCTAGGCATTTGCCTTGATTTCTATTATTGCTTGCGGCGGGTGCTGGTCCCAAAAT
>NZ_JASPII010000037.1:0-1305 GCF_030229635.1 Corynebacterium marquesiae | reverse complement strand
TGAAGCGTCCTGGGTTTAGTTCCTACCTCAGCTAAGGAAGGATTGAACTATGCCTAGAAAGTATTCCGTCGAGTTCAAGGAGAAGGCGGTCCATCAGATCATCGAAATGGTCCGCCTGGAGTCTTGCTCACTGCAACGCGCCTACACGGAGGTCGGTGAGCTGCTTGGAGTATCTCACCACACGTTGCGGGCCTGGTACCGTGACAGCGCCTCAGTACGCGATAATTCTGACGCTTCAGGCGGCGAAACAATGGAAGAAGAACTCAGGCGTCTGCGCCGCGAAAACCGCGAACTGAAACGAGCAAACGGGATTCTTAAAACTGCTTCGGCTTTTTTCGCAGCGGAACTCGACCGACCCACGACCAAATGATCTCCTACATCGACGCGTACAAAGATCAATTTGGGGTCGAGGCCATCTGCCGAGTCCTTAAACAAGCAGATCGTGGATTCATTACTTCACGCGGCTACCGCAAAGCCACCACACGTGTTCCCAGCGCAAGAGCCTTAAGCGATAGCCTGCTCATCCCAGAGATACAGCGTGTGCATGCGGAGAATTTCTCGGTCTACGGCATCCGCAAAATGTGGCACGCGATGAACCGCGAAGGCTTTCATATCGGCCGCGACAAGACCGCACGTCTGATGAAACTTGCAGGTGTTTCTGGCCGCAGACGTGGGCGAACCCCAATAACAACGGTAAGCCCGAAGACACCGGATCATCGCCCGGACCTAGTGCGCCGAAACTTCCGTGCGCAGGCACCAGGCAGGCTTTGGGTTGCCGACATTACCTACGTTCGCACCCTGTCAGGATTCGCCTACACCGCGTTTGTCGTGGATGTCTTCAGCCGAAAAATTGTTGGTGTTGCTACACGCTCGACAATGCGCACCGATGCGCTGCCCATGGAGGCATTGGAACATGCGTTAACGACTGCAGGACGAATCCATGGAAACCAACTAATTCACCACAGCGATCGGGGCAGCCAGTACGTGTCACTGAAGTATTCCACCGCGCTAGCTGAGTCAGGAATCCGCCCGAGTGTGGGAACAATCGGCGATTCTTACGACAATGCACTAGCCGAAACAGTCAACGGTCTCTACAAGGCGGAACTGATTCATGCCCAGGGCCCGTGGACGTCGGTCGGAGAAGTCGAACTGGCCACCTTGCGGTGGGTGCATTGGTGGAACACTAAGCGACTTCACGAAGCATTGGACTACGCCACCCCACAGGAAGTAGAAACCGAGTACTATCTCACCCAGCCCATCAACACAGGGCCGTAAAAGAAGCGGAACTAAACCCAGGACGCTTCA
>NZ_JASPII010000036.1:0-1307 GCF_030229635.1 Corynebacterium marquesiae | reverse complement strand
TGAAGTGTCCCAGGTTTTGTTCCGTTTGAGTAGATGGGAAAATCTGGAATATGCCAAGAAAATTTGACCAGGATGCGAAGGATCGTGTGGTCCGTCTTGTAGAGGACCGCATCTTGGCGGAAAATATGTCGATGCAAGCCGCGTGCCAGGCAGTAGCCCCAAAGCTGGGGGTGTCATGGCACACAGCCCGTCAATGGACCCAACAGGCCCGCCGTGCGGGAAACATCCCAGAACCCGTGCCTGAAGATCTGGCCGCCGAAAACGCGAGGCTTCGCCGTGAAAATCAAGAGCTACGCGACACCAATGAACTTTTAAAGGCTGCCTCAGCTTTTTTCGCGTCGGAACTCGACCCAAAACGTCGGAAATGATCCGGTTCATCGATGAATACCGGAATCGTTTCTCTGTCGAGTTCATCTGTAAGACGTTGAAGAAAAACCGCGCTGGTGGGTTCATCACCTCGCGTGGGTATCGTCAGTCCAAGGCCCGTGGGGTAAGTGCTCGCCGCCTTCGTGATGCTGTGCTGGTTGAACGCATTAGTGCTATCCATCGGGATAATTACGGCATCTACGGTGTGCGGAAAATGTGGCATGCTCTTCATCGTGACGGAATCGATATCGGTCGTGAACAAACCGCGCGGCTGATGCGTCTAGCCGGTGTATCAGGCAAAGGCAAAGGCCGCTCGCCTATGACCACTCGCACACCTCAAAGGCCGGATTTACGCCCGGACTTGGTGGAGCGAGAATTCAAAGCCGAAGGCCCGAACAAGCTGTGGGTGGCTGATATTACCTACGTGCGCACGAAGAAAGGCTTTGTGTATGCCGCGTTTGTCACCGATGTTTACTCCCGACGGATCGTTGGGTGGGCGTTATCAGATTCCATGCGCACCGAAGCGTTGCCGCTGCAAGCTCTCAACCAGGCGATCGCGTCTGCTGAGGAAACAACAGGTCTCATTCATCATTCGGATCACGGCTCGCAGTATGTCAGCGTTGTCTACAACGAGCGTCTTGCCCAGCACGGGATTGCCGCTTCCACCGGAACTGTCGGGGATTCCTATGACAATGCTCTGGCGGAAAACGTTAATGGTTCCTACAAAAACGAGCTGATCCATACTCGCAGGTGGGATGAGGTTGTCGAGGTGGAAATCGCGACGTTTGAGTGGGTGTCATGGTGGAACGAGACGAGGCTTCACCAAAGCTTGGGATACCGAACCCCGGTCGAAGTGGAAACCGAATTTTGGGACCAGCACCCGCCGCAAGCAATAATAGAAATCAAGGCAAATGCCTAGGAACAAAACCCGGGGCACTTCA
>NZ_JASPII010000035.1:0-1317 GCF_030229635.1 Corynebacterium marquesiae | reverse complement strand
GGTCAAGTCCTGGGTAGTGGTGTATCTGTTTTCGAATCTGGGGTTAGTTTCATGGCGGTGGTTTAGGGGCCATCTCGGGGATAAGGGGTGAGGGTATTCACGCGGCGATCTCCTGGTTGTTGTCGCGGTCCTCGTCGATGACCCCAGCGGCGATGATCTCTTTGGTCTGTGCCAGGCTGGTCAGTGACATATAACGCTTCTGTTGGATCCAGTCATCGTGCTGTTCGGCCAACACCGCCCCAACAAGGCGCACAACAGCGTCTCGGTTTGGGAAGATTCCTACGACATCGGTACGCCGGCGGATCTCCCTATTGAGCCGTTCAGTGGGGTTATTCGACCAGATTTTGGTCCACACCGCTCTCGGCGCAGCGGTAAACGCCAACAGCTCGTCGAGACACTCCTCGAGGTAGGTGGCAACGTGAGGGAATTTCTGCTGGCAGAATTCAATAACCTCACGAGCTTGGGCCCACACACTAGCGGCATCGGGTTGCTGAAAGATTGTGTGAAACATCGCTGACAGAGTCGGCCATTGGTTTTTGGGAACCTGGGCCGAGAGGTTCTTCGCGAAGTGCGTTCGACACCGCTGCCAACTAGCCTGCGGCAGGCAGTCACCCACGGCTGCTTGAATACCAAGATGGGCATCACTAGTAACGAGGAATACCCCGGTCAGGCCACGGGCGATGAGGTCCCGAAAGAACCCGGTCCACGACGCGGTAGATTCCGCGGTGGCAACCTGCATGCCCAAAAGCTCTCGGTAGCCGTCAGCGTTGACACCTGTGGCCAGCAACACGCTGGTCTTTACGACACGTCCTCCTTCCCGCACCTTCATTGTCAGCGCGTCGCAGGAGACAAAGTGGTAGGGGCCTTGGTCAAGCCGGCGGGTGCGGAAGTCATCGACCATGTCATCGAGTTCTTTGGCCATCTGGCTGACCTGAGACTTCGACAAGTTGTTGATCCCAAGGGTGGCCACCAGGTCGTTCATCCTGCGAGTGGAGACTCCTTTCAGGTAACAGGTGGCGATGACTGTGGTCAAGGCACGCTCGGTGCGGCTGCGGCGCTCTAGCAGCCAGTCAGGGAAAAATGCGCCGGTGCGTAGCTTCGGGATTGCCACATCAATGCTGCCGACTCGGGTATCAAGTTGGCGATGACGGTAGCCATTACGTGTGTTGGTGCGCTCGGCTGACACGGTGGCGTAATCAGCCCCGCAGACGGTGTCTGCTTGGGCGGAAAGAATCTGGTTGATGAAGTCAGTGAGCATTTGGCGCATCAAATCTGGGGACGCTTGAGTCAGTAGCTCTTCGAGATACGCGGTCGGAT
>NZ_JASPII010000034.1:0-1385 GCF_030229635.1 Corynebacterium marquesiae | reverse complement strand
GGGTTAAGGGTCAAAATGTGTGTCTGGCTCGGCGTGTCGCGGGGGTTAGATTTGGCCTTTTTGAATGCCGATTGAGTGGGTGTAGTCGGTGTCGATAGCGTTGTCGTAGAGGGCTGGGCGTCCTGTTTCGTGGTCGGCTTGGTTCTCGGTTTGGGTCAGGGTGGATACTTTGGCGAGTTGGCCCTGGCCCCAGTCGGACTGCCTGGCGATTCGTACTGGATCGTCAGGCAGTTCCGTTTTTAAGTAGAGCCACCAATCCAGCATGCGGCGTTGTCGTTCGCCTGATCTGCCGCGGTGGGTTCTGGCGAGCAGTTTGAGCTGGGCGTTGATGCCGCCTTCTAAGCTGTTGGTGGTGGATTTGATCCGCTCGGGCGCAAGGACTCCTGCTGGCGGGTTGAGGTAGACAAACAGCATCTCGGACCGCCAAAGATGGTTGAGGCTGTTGTAGGCCTTGCGCACGTTGTGGTGGGTCCACACGCGGGTCCATGCACCTGTTTTGGGGTCTTTGATCATGGTTTTCTCGTTCATCCATTCCCGGTAGATCGTTGAAAACTCGTGCAGTTGCACACCCCACGCGGCGGCTTCATCCAGTGTGGTGATCCGGGTCAGTTTCAGCGCAAGTCGGTAGATGGTGCGCCCGGCATCGGTGCGTGGGTTGGTGGTGGTGTAGCGGCGGACCACGCGTTGGGCGTGGACGAGGCAGCGTTGAATTTTCGTAGTCGGCCAGCACTTTTTGATTGCGCTGTATGCGCCTTGGCCGCCGTCGATGACGGCGATGAGTGGGGCTTCGATGCGTTCAAGCAGCAGTTGGTAGTCGCGGGTGGTTTCGTGTTTGCACCAGTGCCAGGCGATCACGTGGTCGATGGTCGCCGCGACGATCAGGCAGCCACCGGCGGTGTAGGTGCCATCGAGAAATACCTGGTCGTAGATCCGCTTGTGGTGGCCGGCGGTGGGGTCAGGCACATCAACGAGCCAGCACCACTTGAAGCGCCGCTTCATGGTGGCGCGGCTAACACCGTTTCGTTTGGCTAGGTCGTCGAGTGATATTGCGGTGGTGCAATGCTCGATGAACTGGGTGAACACTGCCGCGTTGGTGATGTCGTTTCGACGTTTGACGCTGGAGGCGCCGCATTGTTTGCAGCGCCATCTGGTGGTGCCTTTGCTGGTGGTGCCGTTGCGTTTCATTTCACCGCCGCAGTGGCAGCGTGGTTGGTTCTTCGACATTGCGACACCACACCACGCCGCGCATAGCACATCACGGCTGCCACACCGAGGATTTCCCGTCGGGGGCTAGATATATGCTTCCGGAGCATATACTTTCCGGAAACCTACAGGTCAATCCGTGAAAATCCGCGATTCCGGACACACTTTTTGACCCTTAACCC
>NZ_JASPII010000033.1:0-1385 GCF_030229635.1 Corynebacterium marquesiae | reverse complement strand
GGGTTAAGGGTCAAAATGTGTGTCTGGCTCGGCGTGTCGCTGGGGTTAGATTTGGCCTTTTTGGATGCCGATTGAGTGGGTGTACTCGGTGTCGATACCGTTGTCGTAGAGGGCTGGTCGTCCTGTTTCGTGGTCGGCTTGGTTCTCGGTGTGGGTCAGGATGGATACTTTGGCGAGTTGGTCCTGGCCCCAGTGGGACTGTCTGGCGATGCGTAGTGGATCGTCGGGCAGTTCTGTTTTTAGGTACAGCCACCAGTCCAGCATTTTGCGCTGGTGTTCATTTGTTCTGCCCCGGTGAGCACGCGCAATCTCTTTCAGGCGAGCGTTAATCCCGCCTTCAAGACTGTTGGTCGTAGATTTGATGCGGGCAGGTTCTAAGACGCCTTTAGGTTGATTGATGTAGACAAAGAGCATGCCTTGGCGCCATAGATGGTTCAGACTGTTGTAGGCCTTTCGCACGTTGGAATGTGTCCATACCCATGTCCAATTTCCTGTATCAGGGTCTTTAACCCTGGTCCTCTCGTCCATCCACCTGCGGTAGACAGTGTTGAAGTTATGGAGCAATACACCCCAGTCAGCTACCTCTTCTTTAGTTCGCACTCGGGTGAGTTTCAGCGCTAGCGTGTAGATAGCTTTGCCGGCATCAGTGCGCGGACGTGAGGTTGTATAGCGGCGAACTACACGCTGTGCGTGGACGAGGCAACGCTGCACATGTGTTGTTGACCAGCAGGTTTTTATTGCACTTGCTGTTCCTTGCCCGCCATCTGTCGTTGCGATTAACGGGGCGGGGATGCGTTCGAGCAGGCGTGTGTAATCGGGAGCGGTTTCGTGTTTGCACCAGTGCCAAGCAACAACATGATCGAGGGTGGAAGCTACAATCAAGCATCCGCCAGCGGTGTAGGTACCGTCGAGAAATATCTGGTCATAGACTCGGCCTGTATGTGCCACGGTGGGATCCGGTACGTCAATAAGCCAGCACCATGTAAATCTGCGCTTCATAGTGGAATGGCTTACATTGTTGCGTTTAGCCAGTGCAGTTAGCGAGATTGTGGTGGTGCAATGCTCGATAAAATCCGCAAAAATTCTAGCGTTGGTGACGTCGGGGCGACGTTTGATGCCTGATGCCCCACAGGCTTTACATCGCCATCGTGTGGTTCCTTTGCTGGTAGTTCCGTTGCGTTTCATGTCGCCGCCGCAGTGGCAGCGTGGTCGATTCTTCGGCATCAAGCCACCACACCACCAGGGCCTACCACATCCAGGTAGAAACACCGGGGATTTACCGTCAAGGACAGCGATATACGGTCGTGAAGCCTATACTTTCAACAATCACACTGGACAGTGACTATAAATCACCGATCCCAGACACACTTTCTGACCCTTAACCC
>NZ_JASPII010000032.1:0-1605 GCF_030229635.1 Corynebacterium marquesiae | reverse complement strand
AACCCTGAAATCGCCAGCTTGATCAGCGAGCTGTCGAGCTCCGCTGATGATGCAAGCGAGCTGGTCAAAGGCCTGCTACAGGCATCAATCAACGCTGGCCTTAAGGCGGAGATGGATGCACACTTGGGCTATAGCCACTCTGACCGCAAGACGAAAGCCCAGGTGGAAACCACACAGGGCAACAATCACCGCAACGGGTCGTACACCAAAACCGTCAACTCCGGGTACGGCGCGGTGGAAGTGACCGTGCCCAGGGACCGTGCCGGCACCTTTACTCCCCGGATGGTGCCCAAGGGCGCACGCCGTCTCACAGAGCTCGACGACATGATTATCTCGCTGTATGCCGGTGGGATGACAGTGCGCGATATTCAGCACCATCTCGCAACCACCCTTGGGGTGGATATGAGCCCGGATACGATCAGCACCATTACCGACGCGGTCTTGGACGAGGTCATGATCTGGCAAAACCGCCAGCTCGACGAGTTCTACCCGGTGATCTTCCTCGACGCGCTACGCGTCAAGGTCCGTGACGGCCACCGCGTGGTCAACAAGGCTTGCTACATGGCGGTTGGTGTCGATATGGACGGCATCAAGCACATCCTGGGACTGTGGATCGCCGACAATGAAGGAGCCGCATTCTGGGCATCGGTCTGCGCAGATCTGGCCAACCGTGGTGTCCAGGACGTGTTCATTGTCTGCTGCGACGGGCTCAAAGGCCTGCCTGAAGCAGTTGAGGCAACCTGGCCGAATTCCATGGTGCAGACCTGTATCGTGCACCTGATTCGAGCGGCGAACCGGTGGGTATCGTATCAGGACCGCAAAGGCGTCTCCCGTGCGCTACGTGAGGTCTACACGGCCGCCAACGGGGACACCGCCCGTGCCAGCCTGGATGCTTTCGAGGCCAGTGAACTGGGCCGGAAATACCCCCAGTCGGTCAAAGTCTGGCGCGACGCGTGGGAGCGGTTCGTGCCGTTTCTGCAGTTTCCGCCGGCGGCACGCCGGGTGCTCTACACCACCAATTCGATCGAGTCGCTGAATGCTGAACTGCGTAAAGCTACCCGTAACCGGGGTCAATTCCCGAACGATACGGCGGCGCTGAAGACGCTGTGGTTGATGATCTGCAACATCGAAGACAAGCGCGCCGCCCAGCGAGCGAAGAAAGCAAAGCGCGACATTGAATGCAACGGCTATATTGAAGGAGCGAAAGCCACCGGGTGGAAACAAGCCATCAACCAACTAGCTGTGGCGTACCCCGACCGATTCGCGGATTACTTGTAAACCAAGCCTCCGCACACAAAGAATCGGACACCCTCTGCTCCGGCGAGTACCTATCTTTCACCATCGCCCAGACCACGGTGCGCAAACGTGGATTGGCATCAATCTTGCGCTTTTTCGGTCTAAACCTACGCAACACCGATTTACGGTGCGCATGCGTGGGAAGATACACCCCAAATTCATCCCGGTTGCGTTTAAGCTCCTTGCTGATAGTGCCAGCAGAGCGCTGAAGATGCCGAGCTATCTCACGTACACCTTTGCCTTGCCGGTCAAGATCAAAGATGAGCTCGCGTTCTTCTATCGATAAGTAGCGCGAAGAGATACGCCTAT
>NZ_JASPII010000031.1:0-2072 GCF_030229635.1 Corynebacterium marquesiae | reverse complement strand
TAGAAACCGAGTACTATCTCACCCAGCCCATCAACACAGGGCCGTAAAAGAAGCGGAACTAAACCCAGGACGCTTCAGGCTGCTTCTTTGATGGCACGGACGATGGTGTCAGTGTTGCTGATTCGTCCGCCGTAGTGTTCGGCGAGACGCTCAATGAGGTTCCAGTCCTCGAGTGTGAATGCGAACGATGTGCGGTGTCGTTCGACGGGTGTACGTCCGGGTTTCTTTTTTGGGGTTGTCTGTGCCGTAGCCGGCGCCTGTGGTGCGGGCGTTTTGGTCGGTGTTGGCGAGGGCTGCAAAGGCGGCTGTGGTGTTGTTCTTCGTCATTGGGTTGCCTTGATGATTCGGTCGGTGAGGTGGTTGAAAGCGTGGGCTGCTCGGCTGCTGGGGCTGTGTTGTACGACTCCGACGGCTGGGTCTGGTGTGGCAGTGAACGCGGCCGCACTGGGGATGTGCGCGAGTACGTGCCAGCCGTGTTGCTCGGCGTAGTCCTGTAGCCCTTGGCTTGCCTTTCTAGTGGGGCTGAACTCATTGAGGACGACGACAGTGGGGGCTTTGATCTGGTGGATAATTCGCGTGGTCGGGGCCAGGTCGCGCGGGCTGGGGCCGAGTGGAACTACGACAAGGTCGGCGTCATTGATCGCGTTGATCACGTCGGTGCTTGGTCGGGCTGGGGTGTCCACGAGGATGTATTCGGCACCGTCGTGCGAGGGTGTCAGGAAGTTTGTGTGTGAGGCTCTGATCTAGAAGGAGTTTCACCGATAATGACTACGGTGTCACCGAAGAAAAACCATGACCCGGCAAAGGTCAATGAGATCAGCGAGAAGCTGATGAAAAACCCCTGCGCTCGCCAGCTAATCACTTGAACTTGAACTAAGGGGCGACGAGACATATCCCTAAAACTGCGGATAACCCAATTCCGATATAGGAATTCATTGAGCCTATTCCGCCATTTTTCAGCGGTATAGATGCTTACGTTCTCCTTGCAACAGAATTTAAAACCGACGAGAAGTACTGCTCAGTACATGGGGATTTCTGGGCCTTGGCCACGGAAGTTTTCGGTCAAAACCCCGAATTCGACTTCCCATATATGAAACTCACTCGGTAAGAATGAAGGCTCCTTTTTCTGCCGAGAAACGACATCAGTCTGAGCTGCTTCACGCGTGGTAAATGCAGCCAATATATCTGGGCTTATTTCCTGGTAGCGCACGGAGGAATGTTGCGCATACCCTTCTCTAAAAACAAGATAGACAAGTTTCGGGAAACGAGACTTGTCTAGTTTTCCTTCCCAGCCTTGAAGGGGAACTTCTTCAGTCCAACAGGTTATACTCGGAGAATCAACATGCTCGCCCATGGCACTCTCCTGCTCTCTGGTTAAAGCTATTCCGACAAATTCTTCGTCATACGTAGCTTCCGTACGCGCAAAGAGCACAAGAATTTTAGCCTGGTTGCTGCTATTTGAAGTTCTACCTATTAAACCTTGCATGCTTCTCTAAACGGTATAGTGTTAACAGTCGCAGTGTAAGTATCTTAAGCGTTAAGTGTCGGAGAAAACAGAAAGCCTATTTTGTTATTTGCGACATAATAATGTCATTGTGGGTCCCGCTTTTCAAGGGTTTTCCAAACGAGCGCCAAAATAGGCAGGAGGAAACATGAACAAGGTAACTTTTCTTAAGGCCTTATCGATATTTTTCTTTGCTGTCCTGCTTACAACCTTCGTCCTTAGGAAGAAGTGGATAATATCTGATGGGTTATCAGTATGGATCCTGCTCTTGTCCTTTGTCGGAGCAATAACTTCCTGCACCTTATTGGGCATTATGTCCATAAGAGATAGCAGGAAAGCACCACCAGAAAGCTCCTATTTGCCGGAAGATTCATTTTAAGGTTGTAGGCTTTGCGAGGAAATAAGCGAGGCTGAAGTCATCTCAATCTGAGGTTACCCTTGTTTAATGGACACACTATTTGGTGAATAGGCTAGGAGATTTCCCACTCAGTTTGAAGCGTCCTGGGTTTAGTTCCGCTTCTTTTACGGCCCTGTGTTGATGGGCTGGGTGAGATAGTACTCGGTTTCT
>NZ_JASPII010000030.1:0-2778 GCF_030229635.1 Corynebacterium marquesiae | reverse complement strand
AGCCTATACTTTCAACAATCACACTGGACAGTGACTATAAATCACCGATCCCAGACACACTTTCTGACCCTTAACCCACCATTTTCGTCCATATAAACCGGCAAAACCGTCGACGAAAACCGAGGTTTGGATGGACGATATCGTTGAAGACAGCACTAAGCCAGTCTCGAAGAGGGAGCCGATGATGGACGGTAGTGATATCTACGCAGTTGCCCGCCAACGCGCCGAAGAGATGCTCGGTTCACAGGCGCAGCGTCCTTTCGGGCCTGATTGGGAAGCATTCAAAGTGCGCGGCAAGGTTTTCTTGTTGTTGACCGCGGTTACGGGCCAAGAACAAATGATTGTTAAGGCTGACCCAGAAGACGGACAGGCTCTACAGCAGCAGTATTCGTTCATTGCGCCGGGGTATCACATGAATAAGAAGCACTGGGTTTCTGTCTATCCACACGCAGAGTTGCACCAACAGTTGATAGAGGAGTTGGTGACGGATTCCTACCGTTTGGTGGTAGAAAAGCTGCCGAGAGCGCAGCGACCGATCGATCCGTCCTCTGGGCACTAAGGCCTTGGAGTTTAGGACAGTGACGAGTCACTTTAGAATTAAAGCCAAATTGATACAATAAATCCCATGACTGAGCGCGATGACTACTGGCTAAATGATGAAGAACTGGCATCATTTATGTCGCTAATGAGCGTAAATATTCGCTTGACCAATATTTTGGATGCTCAGCTGCGTGATGATGCAGGTCTGAGCTTTTTTGAGTACACAGTGCTCTCGCGGCTTTCTGAAGCGGAGAATCGCGAAATGCGTATGCGTGATTTGGCGATTACCGCCAATGGATCTTTGTCTCGGTTGAGCCAGGTTGTGACGCGCCTAGAGAAGCAGGGGTGGGTTGTGCGCCAGCCGTGCCCGACTGATGGACGCACCACCATGGCACAGCTGACGGATAGCGGCTGGGACAAGGTAGTTGAGACTGCTCCAGGGCACGCTAAGCAGGCGCGCAAGTCCGTAATGGATAGCCTCACGCGTACGCAGATCCGCCAGATGCTGCAGATTAATCAGCGGATCATTAAGGCCATCGAGAATGATGAGCGCTACGGCGGGCGCTATTAGCTAGCGGAACTAGCAGGGTTATTTTTTGGGATAGCCGCGGCGGCCCGAGACGGTTTTATCGAAGGGGATCCAAAACCGGAGGGCCGCTTCCTTGTTTTTGGAGATACCGATACGCGGCCCGCACACCCATTCTGGTTCGGTGGTTCGCTCGACAATCTGTATTGGTTGGTGGTTGTCTTCGAGCGTGAAGCCGAGGGCCTTGCCGAGGTTTCCCGGTCCGCGGGCGAGGTTATGAAAATCAGAGGTGCCACGGCGGGCGAAGGCGGTGTCGGCGCCCTCGATGATTTCACCGCCACGCAGCAGACAGCCCTGGCCAGTGCCTTCAGGGGCACAGACGATATTGACGTTGCGGTGGATGCCATAGGAAATATAGACGTAGAACCTGCCCGGCGGACCGAACATGGCCGCATTACGCGGGGTTTTGCCATTGAAGGTGTGTGCCGCGGAATCCTCGGCACCGAGGTAGGCCTCTACCTCAGTGAGGCGGATGCTCACCCCGGCATGGGTGAGGGTGCAGCCAAGGAGTTGGGGAGCGACGGCGTCGGCAGTCAGGGCAAAATCAATCATTAACCACGAGCATAGTAGCGCTTACCTGGCACAGGGGTGCGCAGGAGGCGATCCAGGCTCACGGGTTCGAGGCCCTTGGCGCGTAGGCCATCGATAACGCAATCGGCGGCGTCCACGGTGGTGGGGTGGATATCGTGCATCAAAACAATGGAACCGGCGCGGGCACCCTGCACGGCCGAGGAACAGACGTGCTCAGAGTTGCGGTCTTTCCAATCCACGGTGTCGACGTCCCATAGCGCCTGGGAGACGCCCTTATCGCGGGTTACCTGATCCACGGTGGCGTTGGTAGCGCCGTAGGGCGGGCGTACCCAGCGCGTGCTCTGGCCGGTGGCCTTCTTAATAGCGGCGTTGCCAGCGTCGATTTCCTGGGATACCTGCTCAGGCGACAGCGTGTTGAGTTGGCGGTGGCTCTTGGTGTGGTTGCCAATGGTGTGGCCCTCGGCCTTCATGCGTTTGAGGAGCTCGGGGTGCTGCTCAGCACTGGGGGCGATCACCATGAAGCTTGCGTGCGCGTTCTTGGCCTTGAGTTTGTCCAGCAGGCGGTTGGTCTCGGCACCTGGGCCGTCGTCGTAGGTGATAGCTACGCAATTGGCACAGTCGACGCCGCCACTGTTGCGCGGCTCTGTCTTCTTCGCTGGGGTAGGTGCCTTTGGCTTAGGAGCTTTCTGCGGGAAGGCCTTGGAGGTGATGTCCTCGACCTGCGCGCGGGCGTCATCGATGCGATGGTTGATTTCGTCTTGGATATTCGAGCTGGAGGACACAGGCAGCTGTGGAATCTGCGGCAACTGTGCGTTAGCGGTCGCTGGAACGGCAGCGGCGACGAGCACGGTGAGGGCGGAGGTGAAAATGCGACGCATGGTTTTCCTAAGGGTGAGGGAAAGTGGACACGATGTGCCCATGACCCTAGCGCCTGCGTGTTACGGAAGTGACAGGACATGCCTAAAGTGGCCAAAGTGATTTGAGCGGTTCAGGTTGGGAGCGGTTTGTAGTTACTTCGGCTGCGGTAGTAAGGTATCTAGGCACTGGGGCATTAGCTCAATTGGTAGAGCATCTGCTTTGCAAGCAGAAGGTCAGGAGTTCGATTCTCCTATGCTCCACAG
>NZ_JASPII010000002.1:224870-237686 GCF_030229635.1 Corynebacterium marquesiae | reverse complement strand
CAGAATCCGGAACCCATTTCGACTCCACACAATCACCTAACCCATGTCAGGTGTTTCCACGACCACTAGAAATCAAGACATTTTCTGTGGTGTACGAAGTCAATAAAGATTAGTGCTGTTCCGGAACGAAAGCGTGGAGCAAAGCCTCCGGATCCTTCGAGGCGATGAGCCAATAAGGAGTATCATCTTCTGGATCATCGAGCACCATCATGGCGTGCTCATCCACCCAAGCGTGGGAAACCAAAAACGCTGCGGGATCGAACTGCGGACCCAGCGCATTGCGCCGCGCAGATTTAGGAACGGTGATAGACCGCGACACGACGTCGTTAGGCAATTGGGCATCTTTGACCGTGAGCCAACGCGTTCCATCCGGGTCACGCTCTACCTTGATAACTGTATTGGACCAGGTAATAAGTACCCACACGGCGATAGCGCCAAGGAGGATCGCGGGAATAATGGTCCACCACATGGAGCGGTTAAGGCCAGCGGTAGCGGAAGTAAGCCCCACGATGGCGGCTGCAAAAAGCCAAAAGTACCAAGGGACCCATTGGCGTTCGCGGTAGAGCACCTGAGGGGCCACCGTGCCCTGTGCCGAAGCGGCGCTTGACGGTGCCGGAGTTGCGGAAGTAGCAGATGTATCAGACACGTCTAGTCAGTCTAGACCACACGCGCCGCAGAATGAACCTTCCAAGGCAGGTAGGATTGGCCAGGTGACTGACTCGATTCCGCATTCTCAACCAGAAAGCCCCTTTGGGGACGTTAAAGTCAAGCGCCTGGATAAGGAGCTTCCGCTGCCGCACCGCGCACACCGTGGTGACGCCGGTGCGGACCTCTATGCAGCTGAATCTCTTACCCTGCAACCCGGCGAGCGCGCCCTCGTTGGCACCGGGATTGCCATTGCGCTGCCACTAGGAACGGTCGGTTTAATTCACCCGCGCTCCGGACTAGCCGCCAAGCAAGGGCTTTCCATTGTCAATACCCCAGGCACGGTGGATGCCGATTACCGCGGGGAGATCAAGGTCTGCCTCATCAACCACGACCGGCACACTCCTATTGAGATCGAACGTGGAATGCGCATCGCTCAGCTCGTGGTCCAGCGCGTAGAGCTGGTGGGGTTTGCTGAAGTTGCAGAATTGGATGACACCGTCCGCGGAGCCGGCGGCTATGGCTCTACCGGTGTGTAGTTCAAGCAGTAGAGACTCAACGAAACTTTTAGAAAGGACGTAGCACCCATGGGAATCTGGCCCTTTGGCAAGAAGAACGACGAAGAAAAGAAGGCTCAGGAAAAGCCTGCAGCACAAAGCGAAAAGTCGGCGGACCCCACGTCCGCGGATGCGGAGGCGCAGGAGACCTATGCTCCAGTAGACGACACCGCAGCAGATGCCGCGGCGGCTTCTGGCAATGAACCCAGCGAATTCGCCCATGATGCCATCAATGGCCAGACCGGCCCCTTTGATGGCGACTCCGTCGATATCGAGACCTTTGATTTCAGCGACTTTTCCATTGGCGTATTAGATCTGGGGTCCCTGCGCATCCCACTGCCAAAGGAATCCCAGGTACAGGTGGAAATGGGCGAACAAGGCCCACGAATGCTGCACATCGTGACCAAGGTAGGCCGAATTACTCCAGTAGCCTTTGCTGCCCCACGTAAGCCGGGCCAGTGGGCAGAATCCGTGGAGGAAATCAAGGAGGGCATGAGCCGCGACGGACTTACCGTTACTACCGAGCCAGGCCCTTGGGGTGCTGAGGTCGTGGGCAAGAACGACAACGGTCAGGTCCGCGTTATCGGCGCAGATGGTCCGCGCTGGATGCTGCGCATGACCCTGGCCGCGCCGGCCGGTATGGAAGCAGACCTAGCAGACATGGCCCGCGAGGTTGCTGCCCGTACCTTCGTCTACCGCGGGGAAGACCCCATCCTGGCGGGAAATGCTTTGCCGGTCATCATGCCCGAGCAGCTCGTAGAGCAGGTCAAGCAGGCCATGGACCAGCGCCAGCAAAAACAGCAGGCAGCCGCTAATGCTCAACACCACTCAGAAAACGGCGGGGGCGGCCCCGACCCCGCGGCAAAAGCAGAGGCGGAGCAACACTTGCGCGATTTGGGCGGTACCCCACGACAGGGTGAGAATGGATCGTCCCCGCAGAATCCCGATGAGGGCTCTGCACCTAATTCCAAGAACTAGGCAAAGCAGTAAACCACGTGACACATTCTTCCTCGCCGCAACCTTCCCCGGACGCTAAGAACCTGGACTCTGAGGAGTCTGCTGCCGAACCCACCCTGCTGGAGCAAATGGGAGGCTTGTCAGGGCTCATCTCGGCGACCTTGCCGGTCATTGTGCTGATTCCTGTCAATAACTTCTTTGGGCTGGGGCCAGCCTTAGCGGCGGCGCTCGGCGTGGCCGTTGTTATTGCACTTTGGAGGGTAATCCGTAAAGAGACCCTGCAGCCAGCCATATCGGGTCTGCTGGGAGTGGCTCTTTGCGCAGCCATCGCCTGGTTTACCGGTGATGCAAAAGGGTATTTCTTGTACGGCATCTGGATGTCGTTGGCGCTGTGCATTGCCGCGGTACTATCAATCCTTTTTCGGTGGCCCGCTGTGGGTGTCATCTGGAAGGGGATCAATGGCGAGGAGATGCAGTGGCAAAAGATTCCAGAGGCGCGCCGGGCTTATGCCATCGCTACTGGTGGGTGGGCGGTCATCTTCCTGGCCCGTTTTGTTGTTCAGCGCGCCATTTATGATGCGGATGCAACCACAGCCTTAGGGGTGACCCGAATCTTGATGGGGTGGCCATTGACGCTTCTAGTTACGGCGTTGACCGTGTGGATGGTGCGCCGCGCGGATGCAGCCGTTGACGCAGCGGCGGGCACAGGTGAGCACACTAACGCAGAACGAGAACAAAAGTCTGAGGCAGAAAATGACTGAATCAACGATGAGCCGTGGCGATAGTTTTGAGGTCACTATTGACCGCATGGCGCACGGCGGGGAAGGAATTGGCCAGGCGCCGGATGGGCGAGTGGTATTCGTCCCTCGCGCTTTTCCTGGCGACGTCGTAAAAGCTACGGCCGGCCGTGTAAAGAAGTCGTTCATTAAGGCAGACCTGGAAAGCGTACTAAGTCCTGGGGCATTGCGTGTTCCATCGTCATGTCCTGCGGCCACGCAAGGAGCAGGCTGCTGTGATTTCGCCGAGCTGGATCCCGCGGCCGAAACCGGAATCAAGGCAGAGATCTTGTCGGAACAGCTGCGCCGCACCGGCGTTGTCACCGGCGAGGAACTGAAAATTGAGCAGCACACCTTAGAGCCGGTTCGGGGATGGCGCACGCGGGTGAGGTGGGGCGTCGACAAGCAAGGGCGAGCCGGAACCCGTCAGCGTCGGTCCAATGAGCTTGTTACGGGCGCTGCGTGTACGCAGCTGGCTCCGGGATTGGCAGAGGGGCTCGTTGGAGAGGGCGCGCGCCGGTTTACCCCAGGCGCTGAGGTTATCGCCGTTTTCGATGGCGAGGGCAACCGCCACGTGGTAGAAACCCGCAAGGCCCCGCGCGGGCGCCGCGTGGAGACCATCCGTGAGGTGGTAGAAGGCAGCGGCAAGGTGCACGAGCATGTCGACGGGCGGACGTTTAGCTTTCCTGCTACCGCCTTCTGGCAGGCCCACAGCCACGCACCGGCCGCGTATACCGATCTGATAGCGGAGTGGCTCGGGGGTCGCGAGTACCAAGAGCACACCGCCTGGGATCTCTACGGCGGCGTCGGCCTCTTCGTTCCAGTATTGGCCCACGCCGTGCAGGGCAAGGTTATCTCCGTGGATTACTCACCGGCGGCTACGGCCGGGGAACAGGCCGGCCTGGCGGACTGCGATGTGGAAGTAAAGTCCGCGAAGGTAGAGCACGTCGCCGCACAGCTTCCCAAGCCTGGCGCTGTAGTCCTTGATCCGCCGCGCACAGGAGCAGGGGAGGACGTAATTCGTTCCGTGGCGGCCGCTGCACCCCAGGCGGTCGTTCACGTGGGATGTGACCCCGCCACCTTCGCGCGTGACTTGGGATACTGGAACCAGCACGGATACGGAATAGAGAAGATGGCACTCATTAACGCGTTCCCCGGAACGCACCACTTTGAAACGATTGCTCTCATTACCCCTGCCTAAGGAGCCTTTATAGCTCCGAGGCGGGGTGTGGCACGTTGTCGCGCCGTTCTCGGAACATTGACCGATATAATATTCACCGCCCGCCGCGGGTACGGTAGAAAAGAAGAACTAAGCACAGAAGGAGTTGAAGGCCGCTCCATGACTATCTTGGATACCATTAACTCGCCGCAGGACCTCAAGGCACTGTCTGCAGACAAGCTTGAGGAGCTGGCGGCAGAGATTCGGCAGCGCCTCATTGACAAGGTCTCCGTCACGGGCGGACATCTGGGGCCTAACTTGGGCGTGGTGGAACTGACTATTGCGTTGCACCGCGTATTTGATTCTCCGCGCGAGCCAATTATTTTTGACACTTCGCACCAGTCCTATGTGCATAAGATGTTGACGGGGCGCACGGATCAATTCGATACCTTGCGGCAAAAGGACGGCCTTTCGGGGTATACGGACCGCGGCGAATCCGAGCATGACTGGACCGAGTCCTCCCACGCTTCGGCGTCGCTGTCTACGGTCGATGGCTTGTCTAAGGCCTTCAAGATTCGCGGCGACGGTCACCGCAATGTCATCGGTGTTGTCGGCGATGGCGCCCTCACCGGCGGCATGTGCTGGGAGGCGTTAAATAATATCTCTGAGGATAAGGGGCGCAATGCGGTCATCGTGGTCAATGACAACGGCCGTAGCTATTCGCCCACTATCGGTGGCATTTCCGAAAACCTAGGCCGCATCCGCTCCCAGCACGGTTATGACGAGCTCATGGAACAGGGTAAGCGCCGCCTGAAGCAAATGGGATGGGTAGGCGAGCGTGCCTTTGATGCCTTGCACGCCATGAAGGAAGGCGTCAAGTCCACCGTCTTGCCTACCGAGATGTTTCCGGAACTGGGGATGAAGTACATCGGCCCCATCAACGGGCACGATATCGATAGCTTGGTGCATGCCCTGACTTATGCCCGCGAGTATGACGGGCCCATCATCGTGCACGTGGTTACCGAAAAGGGCCACGGTTTTGCCCCAGCCGTCAATGAGCCGAAGGACCAAATGCACTCCACCGGTGCTATCGATCCGGTCACCGGTGTGGCTAAGGGCACCAAGCAGCCTGGCTGGACGGCCGCCTTTTCAGAGGAGCTGCTAGCCGCTGCCGAAAAGCGCGATGACCTCGTTGCCATTACCGCTGCTATGGCCGGGCCAACTGGGCTCGCTCCCTTCCAAGAGCGCTTCCCAGAGCGGTTCTTTGATGTGGGAATTGCCGAGCAGCACGCAATGACCTCTGCCTCTGGTTTGGCGCTCGGCGGGATGCACCCCGTGGTGGCGGTATATTCCACCTTCTTAAACCGGGCCGTGGACCAGGTCATTATGGATATTGCGCTGCTAAAGCTGCCGGTAACCATCGTGCTTGACCGCTCCGGAGTTACCGGTTCCGATGGCGCTTCGCACAATGGCGTGTGGGATATGGCGCTCATGAGCATTGTGCCGGGAATGCATATTGCCGCCCCGCGCGATGGCGCGCGCCTGCGGGAGCTCTTCCGTGAGTCGCTAGAGATTGAATCTGGCCCGTCCGTGGTCCGCTTCCCTAAGGGCAACCTGCTGCCGGATATGGAAGCGGTGGATACGTTGGGCGATGGTGTAGACATCCTGCACTATGGCGAAGCCGATGCCGGCGAGGACACCCCTGAGGTACTCATCGTTTCCATCGGTGCCATGTCCGCTCGCAGCATCGAGGCTGCAAAGCTGCTCGGCGAGCAGGGCGTGAACGTTACCGTTGTTGACCCGCGTTGGGTAGCGCCGGTGGCAAGCTCTGTGGTGGCTCTCGCCGCTGACCACGACTTGGTGGTTACTGCAGAAGACGGCCTTGTACGCGGCGGTATTGGCTCCATGATTTCGGAGGCCCTCAGCGCAGCCGAGGTCGATACTCCTGTGCGCCGACTCGGCGTTCCGGGTTACTTCCCTAAGCACGGCTCCCGCGGCGAGGTTTTGGAAGAATTTGGGCTAACGCCGGAGCTTATGGCGGCGTCGATAAGCGAGTGGCTAGAAAACCTCACTGCTGATGCCAACGCGCGAGGAGAGGAGAACTAAACCTAGCCTGCTAAATATTCTTAGAAAAGACCGTCCACGATAATCGGGGCGGTCATTTCTATTTGCCATTCGCGCGCGCCCTCCGCGCGGAGGAAGGCAGCGACGTCGCCTGGCTGGCGAATGGCGCCGGCGACAGAATCAGGTCCGCGGTGGCGCTTATCGGCGCGCACACCTACCTTCGCCCATACCGCTGCACGCAAAGCGGCAGGGCGGATAAGGAGTTCGGATGGCATACCGAGTTCAGCGGCGAGATCGGCGATGTCCGCGCGGATAGTTTGGTATATCTCCCATAGGTCCGGGTAGTCCTTGGCCCAGATGGTTTTGGAAGGAACCGGTTGTGGGGCGCGATGGACGCGAGGCCGCTGCTGCGGGGGAACGGCGCGCGCCTGGCGAAGCACAGCCATCCACCGGGCGGTCGCGCCCTTGCGCCGGCGGGGAAATCCCTTGACTCGGGCAAGATCGCCGGCGGTGGTGGGAAGGGCGCGTGCAATTTCTACCAGCGTCTTATTCGCTAATACCCGGCCGGGCGCAGTGTCCGTGCGCCGAGCGATAGCGTCGCGCTTAAACCACAGCGCTCGAGCAGCAGCGAGCTGACTGCCGCTGCGCAAACTCGAGATGCCCTTCAGATCGCGCCACGTGTGCGGCTGGGGAGCGAAGTCTCCGGAATGTTCTTGGACTATGGCGGAAAATTCTTCTAAAGCCCAGTCCATCTTGTCTTGTTCGGCCAGAATGTCGCGCAGGGCTTCGGCCAGCTCGAGGAGCAGTTCCACATCGAGCGCGGCGTATGCCTTGAGTTCCTCGCTGAGCTGCGGGGTGGACCAGTCGGCATCGCCGTAGCCCTTTTCCAATTCGACGTCAAAAAGCTCCGCGACCATAGTGCCCAGATTGGGCCGTTCAAATCCGGCGAGCCGTGCCGCCAGTTCCGTGTCAAAGATGGAGCCAGGAAATAGACCGAGCCACCCGAGACAAGGCAAATCCGAATGGGCGGCGTGAATAATCCACTCCGTGCCGTTGAGCACTGGGGCAAGGGCGGCCGTGAGCTCCTCGCGGTGGCCTTCAGGGGCAAAAAGCATCGTGCCCGCGCCGCGGCGGCGAATTTGCACTACGAAGGCGCGATCATCGTAGCGATAGCCGGAGGCGCGCTCGGTATCGATGGCAAAGGGGCCCGTACCCGCGGCTAGGCGGGCTGCGGCAGCGGTGAATTCCTCCGGGGTGGCAAGAACCGGCGGGATGCCCTCGAGCGGCCGGCTGCGCAATTCTGGCATATTAGCGGCCGAGCTCGGTGACGCCCTCAGGGGGTAGTCCGGCAACGTTGGCCAATACCTGGGCAAAAGCCTGCACGTGGGGTGCGAGGTCGAGGCCTTCGGCAGTCCACGAAGCGCGCATTTCGATCTGGTAGGCGCGCGGAGGCCCGCCAATCTCTCCAAAACGCACGGACGCGGTGGAAGTGACGGTGCCGCCCAAATTGGTGTGGTCGGCTCCCTCCTTTTCCAAGCCTTCGTTGAGCCATTGCCACGCCACATCGGGCAAGAGGGGATCGCCGGCTACGGCGTCGTCCATATCCGCCTGGATATAGGCCACAAGGCGCATGGCGCCCTCCCAAGCTTCCTCAGCGCCCGGATCGTGGAGCAGGATGAGGCGACCAAAGGCGTCGCCCTCTGCATCGGTGGGCACGATATCTGGGTTGTCTTCGTTTCCCACTTCGAGGCCGATTGCGTGGCTAAACGGCGCAAGGCGTTGCGGTGGGCGAATGGAGCCTAGGGTTATCTCAGGACGCAGGTCGGCCGCGTGCATGGACTCCACTGCTTGAGTGAAGGCGGCGGGGGTGGCTGGCTCGTGGCTTTCCGCCTGCCCGTGCAAAGGGGTGGGGGCGGAGGCCTCGGCGCTGCGTGGGGTGGTCGATTCGGAATTGCTCACGACGTTCAAGCTATAGTTTCGCGGCCTCTAGCTGGGGGAGGCGCGCCGATCCGCAAGTGTGTCGCCATTTGTGTGGGAGGGGAAGTGACAAGGTTCCATATCCAACTTATGATGGATATGTTCGTTAACCCAAAGACTTCTGCAAAGGAGAACGCAATGGCGAAGCTTGACTACAAGGAACTCAACGCAGTTCAGCAATATTCCCAGCACGCGGTTTTTAAGGTGATTCCGGGCGCGCTCGGCACCGAGCGAGCGGAGATCATCGCCCAAGCGCAGGAGTTCTTTGCCGGCGTGGAAAAGGCCGGGAAGGTAACGGTGCGCGGCATTTACGACCTCACGGCTATGCGCGATTCCGCCGACTTCATGATCTGGTGGCACGCTGAGGAATTCTCTGACCTGCAGAAGGTCTTTGGGGACTTCCGCCGCGAGACCACCCTAGGGCAAGTCAGCGAAGTGACCTGGGTGGGCAATTCCTTGCACCGTCCAGCAGAGTTCAATAAGTCCCACCTGCCATCCTTCATCATGGGTGAGGAGCCGAAGGAGTGGATCTCGGTATACCCCTTCGTGCGCTCTTATGACTGGTACACCATGGACGAGGAAAAGCGCCGCCGCATCCTCATGGAGCACGGTATGCAGGCGCGCGACTACCCCGATGTGCGTGCAAATACCGTCCCAGCCTTTGCCCTGGGTGACTATGAGTGGATCTTGGCCTTCGAGGCGGATGAGCTCCACCGTATCGTCGACCTGATGTACTTGATGCGGTACACCGAGGCCCGCCACCACGTGCGGGAGGAGATTCCCTTCCACACCGGTCGCCGCGTCAAGGACGTAGCAGAGCTCATCGCAGTACTGCCCTAAAAGAAGCGCCGCCCAGCAGTAGCCCTGCTTGGCGACGTCCCCTCTTAGCCGCGCCCCGTCACTAGCCTGCACGTTAGGCTGCTGACGGGGCGCGCTTTCTTGTGCATGCCACCTTAGGCGGTGCCACCTTCTACCGGCTTTTCCTCCAAGTCCAGGCAGATGGAGTTGATGCAATAACGCAAGTCGGTGGGGGTATCGTAGCCCTCGCCCTCAAAGACATGCCCCAGGTGGGATTCGCAGCTGGCGCACAAAACCTCTACACGGCGCATGCCTAGCGAGTTGTCTTCGCGCTCAATGATTTTGTCCCCGGCGAGTGGGGAGAAAAAGGAAGGCCAGCCGCAGTGGGACTCAAACTTTTCCGTAGAGCGGAAAAGCTCCGTTCCACACGCGCGGCAAGAATAGACCCCCTCGGTGGTGGTATTGGTGTACTCGCCTACGTGGGGCGGCTCGGTGCCGGCTTCGCGCAGGACGTAGTATTCCTCGGGGCTTAAGCGCTGGCGCCATTCGGTATCGGCAATGAGCTTGATATCGGTCATGGGCCGAGTCTAAACCGTGCTGCGCGCGGCACGCCACCAGCCGGCGACCGTAGCGAAAATTGCGACGATAAGCAGCGCCCATCCCGCCGTAGCCGTGAAAAAATTCATCCACCGACCAGCATCCGGGTGCGCTGTAGACGCCCAGGAAACGGGAGCCAAATAGAGAAAGGCCGCAAACCACGCTCCTGCGGAATGAAATACTGAGCGTGGGAGTACCACGGTAAACATCAGCGGGAAAAGCCACATGGAATAGTACTGTTGGCCGAGGGAAGACAGGAAGAAGATACCCACCATGATCGCCCCGCTGGTCGTCAGTGCCCACAAGGTCGGGTCGGAGTTGCGCCAGCGCAAAAGCCCGAGAATCGCTGCGGCCGAAAGCGCGGCAAATATCAACCACACGGTCCAATACAGTCCCGCGCCAAAGTCAACGTAGGCGTGGAAGCCTGCCCAGGAAGAATTGGCATAGTCACGGGTTTCCGAGAGGTAGGGCAGGAGGTTATCCACAAAGCCACTAGCGTCCGGCACGAGCGGCCACGCTAGAAGGTTGAGTACTACCGGTACGCTGACTCCTGTCGCGAGACTGCGCCATTGTAGCTTGACCAACGGCAGGAAGAGCAACGGCGCAAATTGCGGCTTAATGACGATGGCCAGTCCAATGGCCACGCCTGCCACCCAGCCCATCCATGGGGTGCGCTCGGCGCGCACGAAGGCCCACAAGAACACGGCCATGCACAGCAAGAGAATGCCGTTGATATTGGTAAATGCGAGCGTATTGGTCACCGATTCCGTGACAAAGGCCAAAGCGATGGATACTGGCCACACTGCCGAAGTAAGTGTGCGGCCCACCGTAAGGGTGAGCACCGCTAGCGCTGCCACGATTGCAGCCGCGTTGGCGACGATGAATAGTCCCCGTGCCAGCGAAAAATCGATGTGCGCTAGCGGCGCGAGCAGCAGCGTCGCCCCCGGGGTATACAGGTACAGCGGGTCAACGTGGTTATAAGCCTGCTCATAGACCGGCTGGCCAGTGGACATGCGTGCCACAGCGTTATACACGGTGGTGAAGTCATCCGTCGGCGTGCCATTGCGCGCGATGATGAACACGCGATGCACAACAAGCAGGATGGCCACGGGCCAGGCAGCGGCATTGATTCGGGAATTCACGGCCTCTTAGTCTACGGCCTAGCGGGAGCGGGAATACCGCAGAAACACCGTGCCATCGTGATCGGCCGCGACATTTTCTAACTGCATGCGGCGATGGGAATGCTCGCCCTGAAACGTCGCCATGGGAGTTTCCACGCCGGTAGATAGATGTGGGTCTAGGGTCAAATACATCTGGTCGATGGCATCGATGTCTACCAGCTGCCCTATCATTCCTGGCCCGCCCTCGCAGAGTACGCGCTTAAACCCGCGGTCCTTCAAGACGGATATGTAGTCCTGCACGGTTCCTTTGCCAGCATCGCAGACTTCCGCGCCTGCGGATTCGATGGTCACGATGCGCTGTGCGAGCTCTTGGTCGTCCCGGCTGCTATGGGGGACCAAGAGGATGGGAGGGGTAGTAAAATCCGTGAAGAAGTCCGAGGTGATATCGAAATCAAGGCTGCGGGAAGGCACCGCAATCGGAGCAGGACGTGAGCCATCCGTGGCCGGAGCAACTCCTGAATAGTCCTCCGCACGCACCGTTTGCGCACCCACCAACACGACGTCTGCCCAGTTGCGTAAAGCTGCGAAGAGCTGCCCGTCAGTATCATTTCCCATGTCTTCGGACACGTGGTTCATGGTTGCCGAGCCGGTTAGCGTGCTGACCATATTTGTGCGGACGGTGAATACATCACCGGAATCCGGGCCCAATAGCGAAGAGATATCCATGCCTTCCCAGCCTAGTCAAGGCACCAGATGCCCAGCACGGCAAAGCGCAGGGCGCACTCCAGACGATGGGCCTACATCAAGCGGATGAGTATTACGCCAACCAAAATCACTGCAATGCCGGCTACCTGGCGCATTACTACGGGGGCGCCCCGCAGACGATCGATCAGTACGGAGCCCACCATGGAACCAAGAAGCGTTGCCACCACAGTAAGACCAGTACCAATCTGCGGTACTAAGGCCGCATTGCCAAAGACAAACAAGGCTCCCAAGGCGCCGCCTGCCCACATCCACCATGGGTTAGCCTTACCCTCGGGACGCTCAATGCGAGGGCGCCAGCGCAAAGCAATATTGAGCACTACCAGCGCGGAAACGCCAATGCTAAAAGAAACCAAAGCCGCACTAACGGGCGACCCAGTGATCTGACCAAGGTGGCCGTTAATGGCGGATTGGCTTGCGGTAAAACAACCAAAGACAAAGCCTGCGAGGCGCCAAAGCCATAACGCCATAGCACTGTCTTCTTGCTTCGTCGGCGCGCCGGGGCTGGCTACAATAGAAATCACACCACCGAGGACAACTAGTGCCCCTAGCGCGCGAACTAGGGATAGTGGGGAAGTGAGGGAGTCAAATAGTCCAAAGTGGTCGATGACAAGGCCCATCATGATCTGGCCCGCAATGGGTAGGACCACGGTCTGGACCGCGCCCAGATGAGGAAACAACAGGATATTTCCAGTAAGCGCAACCACGCCGAGCAGGCCACCGAACCAAATCCACAGCGGTTCCCCAAAGGCACGGGAAATGCCGAATTCGCCGCCGGTGACGGCTGTCGCGATGACAAGCAAAGTCAACGTGCCCACGGCAAACGAGATGAGCGAAGAGGAAAACGGCGTGCCAGTAGACGCGCGAAGGCGCGTATTAACCAAGGTCTGAACGGGCAGAACGAGTCCGGCGATAATGCCTAAGAGAATCCACAACACGTCGGGACACTTTACAGGCATATAAAGGAACCCGACCAAGCTCCCATGGAGTGGAGCTATGGGCGGGAAATTGTGGTCCTAACTGGGATTGAACCAGTGACCTTTCCGGTGTGAACGGAACGCTCTCCCACTGAGCTATAGGACCTTGCGGTGGCTAAATCTACACCGCACTAAATTCAAACACCTAATTGGCTGGGCAGGAGTGCACATCAGAGGGAGGCGGCTTGTGGTTCACTGTCTTCGGAGAATCACATCAGTGTGCTTTGGGATGGTCCGAATGTAAAAAATCGGCGCCGGAAAGAATGCCGCTGGGCTGGGGATTTGGAAACTGGCGCGGAGCACGATAATGTTTCTTCTCGCACCGCAACGGTAGAAAGTTCGCGGGGCAATGCGGATGTAGCGCAGTTGGTAGCGCATCACCTTGCCAAGGTGAGGGTCGCGAGTTCGAGTCTCGTCATCCGCTCC
>NZ_JASPII010000002.1:0-224770 GCF_030229635.1 Corynebacterium marquesiae | reverse complement strand
TGCGGATGTAGCGCAGTTGGTAGCGCATCACCTTGCCAAGGTGAGGGTCGCGAGTTCGAGTCTCGTCATCCGCTCCACGCTTTTCTAAGGGTTCTCCCGTGAAGAGTGATTCTAAATGAATAACGCGCGATTAGCTCAGTGGGAGAGCGCTTCCCTGACACGGAAGAGGTCACTGGTTCAATCCCAGTATCGCGCACAAGGACTTTGTCCTAGAAACCGGGCCTGGTTTCGCATGCGGATGTAGCGCAGTTGGTAGCGCATCACCTTGCCAAGGTGAGGGTCGCGAGTTCGAGTCTCGTCATCCGCTCCAGCACTGTATTGTGTGAGGCGGTATCGCCACGGTGGAATGGCCGAGTGGTGAGGCAACGGTCTGCAAAACCGTGCACACGGGTTCGATTCCCGTTTCCACCTCAACTTCTTAATGCCTTCGGGCATTAAGCGCGATTAGCTCAGTGGGAGAGCGCTTCCCTGACACGGAAGAGGTCACTGGTTCAATCCCAGTATCGCGCACGAGAGTCCTTTTGAGGCTCTGTAACAAACTCCGGTTTGTTGTGCGGATGTAGCGCAGTTGGTAGCGCATCACCTTGCCAAGGTGAGGGTCGCGAGTTCGAGTCTCGTCATCCGCTCCATATAGCCACCCCTGCCACGGGGTGGCTTTTTCTATGTCTCCTTCTGCGCTTTGTGCGATACGCTTGCCTTTGCAAGGTCAAAACCCTCAGCGGAGGAGGAAAGATGTTACGCGCATTAGTGGTATCGCTATTGGTTGGAGCTTGCGGCTTCGCGTCTTTTGTTTCGGGGATTGTACTTTTCTCTGCGGGCCTTACTGCGGCAGATGCGGGTAACGGCAGCGGCGACGCAGCGTGGCCTTTGGCGCTTATCGGCGTAGGCGCCGCCTCGGTTATTTTTGCCTTGATGGCTTCTGGTCCGTTTTTTAATGCCCGACAAATGGAGAGGTCGTAAGGTAGGGTCCGTTCGAATTGAGTCAACTTGGCTTAAATAGTGATAAATACCTCTTTTTATTTCGAAGGTGGAACTCGATCCCAGTTCAAACCGACAAATGTCTCGACGCGCTGCCTTTCGCGATTGCCGCTCTGGCAAGTTGCGGGGCTAGTATGTCTGACAATTCAACTTGTGCTTTTCCAACATCGCAAAGGAGCTATCTATGGGCTACCGCGTACCTTGGCTGCGCCGCACGGCGGCAGCAGTGGGCACGGCCGCACTGGTTTTGGGCGGGTCAATACCTGCCGCATTCGCACACGACTCCGTTATTGGCGGTTCGGTCAAAGACGGCGACCAACTCGACGAGTTTCCTAAGGAAATCACCCTCGAGTTTTCTGGTATCCCCAAAGAGGACTTCAATACCTTTGCCGTGACCAACGCGGATACTGGTGAAAAACTCTTTAGCCAGGAACCAAAGCTCCATGAGCGGGATCTCACCATTGAGACCCCTGCGGATGTCCATCCTGGGCCGGGTAACTACCAGGTGGGCTTTCAGATCACGTCTTCGGATGGGCACGCTACCCGCGGCGGTGTGGAATTTTCTGTCAAGGGTGACGGGTCCGAAACCAAGGCCCCAGAGTCTGACACGGCAGAGCAGGAAGGGACCGAGGGTTTGTCAATGCCGTTGAAAATCATTCTGGGGGTGGGCGGCGTTTTGGCAATTGCCGCAGTAGTTGCCCTATTTATTGCCAAGTCTCGTCGCATTGATTCGGAAGGTGAAAAATAATGTCCAAGATTTCTAGCATCGCCCTTGTGGGCTTGACTGTGGCCGGCCTCGCCCTGGCCGGTTGCTCACCGCAAAACCAAAATGATTCCACCGAGTCGAAGGTGGATGCTTCCACTAGTGTCGGGGAAACATCCTCCGCTGCGGAATCTAAAGAACTGACCTTTGAGGATGCTGTCGTGCGCGCCAATGAGGACAAGGACATGACTGCCATTTTTGGCACCTTGGTGAACCATACCGATAAGGACATCGCTATCACCGGTTTTTCCACCAGCCTCAAAGCCAAGGTGAACCAGATGCATGAGACTGTCGATGGCAAGATGCAGGAAATGTCGAGCCCACTGGTAGTCAAAGCCGGCGAGTCCCACGAGCTGGCACCTGGTGGTGACCACTTCATGCTCATGGAGATGGAAAACCACATTGCTCCCGGCGAATCCCTTGACCTCAAAGTGGAACTAGAGGGCGGCGAAGAGCTCGATCTGGGCGAGATCCAAACGCGTAGCATGCCTGCTGGGGATGAGGATTACGGCGATATGGAGGACCACGATACGTCCCACATGGAGCACGGAGATATGTCCCACAATAAGGAAGGCCACGACCACTAGTTATGTCTGGATTCAGTAGAAGGGGATTTCTCACCGGCGCTGCGGTATCGACCAGCGCCTTCGCGTTGGCAGGCTGCAATAACCAGGGGTCATCCCCGGATGCTCAGGCGCAGGATAGGCCTGCGCTTGCCGACGCCCTCGTGGCCTTCGACGGTAAACATCAAGCGGGTATCGCTACCGCAGCGCAGGCCCACCTGAATTTGGTGGGGTTTGATCTTAAAAGGGGCGTCGACAAGCGGGGGTTCGCCAGCCTCATGAAGCTGTGGACTGAGGACGCCCGCGCGCTGTGTACGGGGGAGGCGCCGCTGGGCACCCTGGAACCGGAAATGGTGCAACAGCCCGCCAACTTGACCATCACCTGTGGTCTAGGTCAGAAGGTTTTCTCCTTGCTCGGCGTGGAGAAACCACGCTGGTTGGGAGATGTGCGTTCCTTTAAACGCGATGCGCTGGAGCCTAAGTGGGGACAAAGCGATATCGTCTTGCAGATCTGCTGCGATGACCCACTGATGAATACCTACGCCCTGCGGCACATGGTGCGCGCAGGTGAGCACTATGCCAGCGTGAAGTGGTTGCAGCAAGGATTTATTAATTCCTATGGCAGCCACGAAAAGGGCGCTACCGCGCGCAATATGTTCGGGCAAAAGGACGGCACCGTCAATCCGCGCAGCGAGGAGGATTTTGCAGCTCAAGTATGGATCGATAAAGGGCCGAAGTGGGCACAAGGCGGAACGGCGATGGTAGTGCGTCGCATTCGCATGAACGTGGATACGTGGGAGAAACTCGATCGCTCCTCCCGCGAAAATGCGGTGGGCCGCAAGCTCGACACCGGCGCCCCACTTACCGGTAAGGATGAATTCGATGCTGCGGATTTCGACGCGGTAGATGACTACGGACTGCCGGTGATTGATAAGAACTCGCACATGGCCCTCGCCGCCCCGCCGGCCGATCATCCAGAGCAGCGCATCCTGCGCCGGCCGTATAACTATGAGTTAGCTCCCGATGGCAAGGATGGGCAGCTTTCCAATATTGGCCAGGTTTTCATCTGCTATCAGCAGGATCCCACCAAGCAATTCGAGCCTATCCAGGCCCGTTTGGATAAATCGGACCGGCTGAACGAGTGGTTGACTCATATTGGTTCGGCTATGTATTTCTGCCCGCCGGGCACCCGCGATGCCGACGGGCGCGAGTCATGGTGGGCAAAATCGCTCTGCGAGCATGCAGGGTTGTAGAATAGCTATCCGTAAATTTAAATAGCGGACGCGGCCAGGTATGCCGCCGACGCACGAGCGCATAAAGGAGCGCGATTATGGCGGAACTCATCCCCGCAGTACCGGTCAATTACGATTCCTTCACCGTGCCCGCCGGCCAGGCCGTGGGCGCAGCAATGCGAGAGCTCAACCTTCCTAATAAGGGCCCTGAGGCTGTCGTAGTCGTTCGCGGTGAGGACGGCACTCTCTTTGATTTGTCGCACACCCCAGACACGGAGTCCACCTTTACCCCGGTTGCCGCCAGCGAGGAAGACGGCCGTGCCGTCATCCGCCACTCCTGCGGCCACGTTATGGCCCAGGCCGTGCAGGCCGAATTCCCCGGCACCAAGCTGGGCATCGGCCCGGCCATTGAGAATGGCTTCTACTTCGATTTCCAGACCGCCGAGCCTTTCACACCGGAAGATCTCAAGGCGATTGAAAAGCGTATGAAGAAGATCATCAAGGGCGGCCAGCGCTTCGAACGCCACGTCTATGAATCCGCGGAGGAAGCGGAAAAGGCCCTCGCCGAGGAGCCTTTCAAGCTCGAGCTGGTCCAAGACAAGGGCAACGTTGACCCTGACTCCGACGAGGCCGCAGAAGTCGGTTCCGGCGATCTCACTCACTATGACAACATCAACCCGCGCACCGGGGAAGTAGAGTGGTTCGATCTCTGCCGCGGACCGCACGTGCCGACCACCAAGTACATCCCGGCTTTCACGCTGACCCGTTCTTCAGCTGCCTATTGGCGCGGTGACCAGTCCAAGGCTGGCCTGCAGCGCATTTACGGCACCGCTTTTGAGTCCAAGGAGGCGCTGGAGGCCTACCAAACCATGGTGGAAGAGGCTGAAAAGCGCGACCACCGCCGCCTGGGGCAGGAACTAGATCTCTTCTCCTTCCCAGATGAGATTGGCTCCGGCTTCCCGGTATTCCACCCGAATGGTGCGACCGTTCGCATGGAGATGGAAAACCACTCTCGCAACCGCCACGTACAGGCTGGGTACTCCTTTGTTAATACCCCGCATATCACCAAGGGTGACCTATTCAAGAAGTCTGGCCACCTGGACTTCTACGCCGACGGCATGTTCCCGCCGATGCAGCTCGATGGCGAATATGACGAAGAGGGCAATACCGTCAAGGAACCGCAGGACTACTACGCCAAGCCCATGAACTGCCCGATGCACAACCTAATTTTTGCATCCCGTGGCCGTTCCTACCGCGAGCTCCCGCTGCGTCTGTTTGAGTTCGGTACCGTCTACCGTTACGAAAAGTCTGGCGTGGTCCACGGCCTGACCCGTGCCCGCGGCTTTACCCAGGACGATGCCCACATCTACTGCACCGAAGAGCAGCTGGAAGAGGAGCTGACCAAGGTCCTCGACTTCATCATTTCTTTGCTGAAGGACTACGGACTGTCTGACTTCTACCTGGAGCTTTCTACCAAGGACCCGAATAAGTTCGTCGGTTCTGATGAGATCTGGGATCGCTCTACGTCTATCCTGCAGTCGGTCGCAGAAAAGTCCGGCTTGGAGCTGGTTCCGGATCCCGCAGGTGCAGCCTTCTACGGTCCGAAGATTTCTGTGCAGGCTCGCGACGCCATCGGCCGTACCTGGCAGATGTCTACCGTGCAGTTGGACTTCAACCTGCCGGAGCGCTTCGAGCTGGAATACACTGCGTCGGACGGCACGAAGAAGCGCCCAATCATGATTCACCGTGCGCTCTTCGGCTCCATCGAGCGATTCTTTGGCGTCCTGCTGGAGCACTACGCCGGCGCCTTCCCAGCATGGCTGGCACCGCACCAAGTGGTGGGCATTCCGGTGGCTGACGAATTCTCCCCGCACCTCGAAGAGGTTGCCGCCCAGCTGCGTCAGAAGGGTATCCGCGCCGATGTGGATACCTCTGATGACCGCATGCAGAAGAAGATTCGCAACCACACCACCGGTAAGGTTCCGTTCATGCTGGTGGCTGGCGCGCGCGACGTAGAAGCTGATGCCGTGTCCTTCCGCTTCCTCGACGGCACTCAGGTCAATGGTGTGCCGGTAAAGGAAGCTGTGGAGCTCATCGCCGCATGGGTAGCAGAGCGCAACAACGAGCAGCCGACCGAAGAGCTCATCAGTGCCCGACGCTAAAGAGACACACGAAACCGACAGCTCCGCCGTCGCTGAAAACCACGCTGCGGAGGAGACCTTCGTTGACTCAGGCGCTGGCGAGCCGGACCGCCTAGAGCGGTTATGGGCGCCTTATCGCATGGCCTATATTGCCAAGCGTTCTAAGGACCCCTTCGTAGAAGCGCCACAGGGTAGCGACGAAGACGGGCTCATCATTGCGCGAGGCAAGTCCGTCTATGCATTGCTGAACCTGTTTCCGTACAACGCCGGGCACCTCATGGTGGTGCCGTATCGCAAGGAATCGCAGCTGGAGAACCTCACGCAAGAGGAATCTCAGGAGTTGATGGCCTTCGCGCAAAAGGCCGTCCGGGTGCTCAAGCGGGTTTCACACCCAGAAGCCATCAATGTGGGCCTGAACCTGGGTCGCGCTTCGGGCGGCTCGGTGGGAGATCACCTGCACCTGCATGTGGTGCCAAGGTGGCCCGGGGATAGTAACTTTATGACTGTCCTCGATGGGACTAAGGTATTACCGCAGCTTCTGCAGGATACGCGCCGCGTACTGGCAGAAGGATGGCGCGAGATGGAAGAGGAGGATTCGCGTGCTTAGCGTGCATGGGCGAAAGCCCGCCGCCGTGGTGGTGGAACCTATAGCCAAGACCTTTTTGAAGCTTGGCCTGACCCCGAATGTGGTCACGATTGTGGGTACCATAGTCACCATTGCGATTTCGGTGATCCTCATTCCTACCGGCCACCTTTTTTCCGCTGCCGTTTTGTCCGGCCTCTTCGCCGCTTTCGACATGCTCGATGGCACCATGGCGCGCTTGACCGGCAAGGCTACTGCCTTTGGTGCGACCTTGGATGCGTCCTGTGATCGCATCACCGACGGTGCCTTGTTCAGTGCTATTGCATGGTGGCTGATTTATTCTGCGGATTCTTCCCGCATCACGGTTATTGCGTGCTTTGTCACCTTGGTATGTTCTCAGGTCATTTCCTATATCAAGGCTAGGGGAGAAGCGTCCGGATTCAAGATGGTCGGCGGCCTGATCGAGCGTCCCGAGCGGCTTATTTTGGGCTTGGGCGGCATCGGCCTCGAAGGCTTGGGAGTACCGCATGCCATTGAGGTAGCGCTGTGGATCTTGGCCGTTGGCTCCGTCTTCACCGTGTGCCAGCGTTTGGTTATTGCTGCCCGCCAAGAGCAGCAGTAGCTCGTACTGCACCACCTACAATCAGGAGGTTGTGACACCATGTGGGATAGAGAAGACCTCTCCGCGGCGGGTTACCTCGCGGGGTGGAAGGTGGTGCGCCGTCTGCCCGAGCCCATTGCGCGCACGCTTTTTCGCTGGGGTGCGGACTACGCAAGCGGCAACGGTCGGGGAATGGAGGGCTTGCGCCGCAACCTAGCGCGAGTGGTGGGTCCGGAAAACGTCACCCGCGGGTTGGTGCGGGATTCGATGCGCTCCTATATGCGCTATTGGATGGAGGCGTTCCGCCTGCCAGCTATCCACGGTGATGCCGGGCTGCATGAGCGCTTGCTCAGCGGCTTGGAAGGCCTTGAGCATTTTGATGCTTCGGCTCAATCCGGCCGCGGCACCATTTTGGCATTGCCGCATTCCGGTAATTGGGATATGGCGGGCGTCTTCCTCGTCGGTCATTATGGCCAGTTCACTACCGTTGCAGAGCGCCTTAAGCCCGCAGTGCTTTTCGACGCCTTTGTGGACTACCGCGAAACCCTTGGCTTTGAGGTTCTCCCCCTCACCGGCGGCGAAGCCTCGCCTTTCGCCCGCCTCAAAGAGGTGCTGGAAGCCGGTGGCGTGGTCTGCCTGCTGGCTGAGCGCGACCTCACTCGAAGCGGCGTTACTGTGGATTTCATGGGGGAAAAGGCCAATATGGCCGCCGGTCCCGCACAGCTTGCCCTAGAGACTGGCGCCGCCCTGCACGTGGTGCACTCCTGGTTTGCAGGCGAGGGCTGGGGGCTCTCTGTGTCTCCTGAGCTCGAGGTAACGGACTTGCAGGAGACAACGCAGCGCATGGCCGATGGCTTCGCCGCCAATATCCGCCGCCACCCGGAGGATTGGCATATGTTGCAGCCGCAGTGGAATGTGGACATAGAGAGGCGTCGGCAAGCGCGGGCGGCCGAAAATGCCCGCAATGCCCGCCACACTGGGCCATCGCGGGAAGGGGGGAGCTAGTGCGCATAGGAATCGTATGCCCCTACTCTTTCGATGAACCAGGCGGGGTTCAAGCCCATATTCTTGACCTAGCGACTGTCTTCATTGAGCAAGGGCACCATGTACAGGTCATTGGCCCCGCTGCGGAATCCACCCAGCTCCCGGATTTCGTAGTCAAGGGAGGGCCGGCTTTCCCCATCGCGTACAACGGGTCGGTGGCGCGCCTGTCCGTGGGGCCCCATGTAACACGCAAGGTAAAGCAATTCATCAAGGAGGGCGACTTCGATGTCTTGCACATCCATGAGCCGAACTCCCCGAGCTTTTCCATGACCGCGTTGGCTGTGGCCCAAGGCCCACTGGTGGCGACGTATCACGCTTCTGCGTCTAGCTCCCTGGTGCTGACCCTGGCCAAACCTTTCCTCGTTCCCTTCTTGGAAAAGATCCGGGGTGGCATCGCGGTATCCGACATGGCGCGGCGGTGGCAGGTGGAGCAATTGGGCGGAGACCCGGTCCTCATTCCCAACGGCGTGGATACGTCGGTCTACGCCCAGGCTCGGCGCCGCAGCCCGGCCAAAGCCTCTGGCGATCCCCTGGAAGTTGTCTTCTTGGGACGTTTGGATGAACCGCGCAAGGGCCTCGATATCCTGCTGAGCGCGCTCCGCCAAGTACACCACGATATCCGCGTGACCATCATGGGCGGTGGCCGCGCCCGCGAGGTCGAGAGTGTGGATTTTGTAGGCCGGGTCAGCGACGCCGAAAAGGCAGAAATCCTGGGCCGTGCCGATGTCTACGTGGCCCCAAATACCGGTGGCGAAAGCTTCGGCATCGTGCTGGTAGAGGCCATGGCCGCCGGCGCAGCTGTCGTTGCTTCCGATCTTGAAGCCTTCCGTGCGGTGTGCAATGCCGATTCCGACGAGGTTGCCGGCGTACTTTTTCGCAATGAAGACAGCGAGGATTTGGCTCGCGTCCTCAACGAGGTACTTGATGATGCCGAGTATCGGGCCCAGTTGGTGCGCAATGGCGTCCAACGTGCCAGCACCTATGACTGGGACCATGTAGCGGCGGCCGTGATGCAGGTCTATGAGACTGTCCAAGACGGTACCAAGGTGAGGGTAAAGCGTTGATGGCCATTGAAATTGCTCTAGTCCTCTTCCTACTTATCATCGTCGGTTTGTGGGCGCTTTTTACCGCCCAGCGGCTTAACTCACTGCACATCCGCACTGATGCCTCGCTGGCCCAGCTGCAGGCGGCTCTAGACCGCAGGGCAGCGGTGACAGCGGCCGTAGCACCAAAGCTTGCGGCGCTAGCTCAGCGAGCGGAATCTACCGAGCTCTATCAGGGTCATTTCGAACCACGCACAATGGCCGAGCGGGAACTATCTGCCGCCATAGTGAGGGAGTTTCCAGCGGACCGTCGCCCTGCCGCGCTTGCCGACGCCGAGGGCCGCATCCAACTTGCCCATCGCTTCTACAATGAGGCGGTCAGCGACACTCGCGCGCTGCGCTTGCGCCCTGCGGTACGGCTCTTTCATCTGGGCGGCACCGCAAAATTGCCGGAATATTTTGACTATATGCTGGCCGAGTAGCCAGCAGATCTACCTCAAGTTTCAGGAGGCAAGTGCGTGCCGGCCGCGTCGGCGACGGAATACCGGCTGTGCCTCGGTGCTAGCAGCCGCGCCATCTGCCGGGGAGGAAGGAGGCTGTCGCTGCTGCACATCTGCCCGCTCGATCTTCGAAGCCAGGGCCACCTCGACTGCAAACCAGATAAGTCCGATGATGGCCATGACAACGATGAGGATATTGCGGGCTACCAATAGGTAGACGGCGAACATGTTCTCGCCCACGTGGTTCCAGATGTAGTCATAGTTGAATGGGTAGACCAAGGTGCCCAGCACGGCGGCCATGATGGTGCAGGACGCTAACAAGGCTTGAAATTTCCGCAGGGAGGCGAATCCTTGCGGCAGGCGCTGGCGGATCACCACGGCAAGCAAGGGGCCCAGCCAGACGATGTATTGCGGGGAGAAAACCTTATTCGTCGCGATAAGAAGCAGGACCATAACGGTAAAAAACGCCATGGTCGTGCGGGTGGTCCATCCGCCGGCGCACAGTCGGTACAGCGCCCAGCCCACTGCGAAGAGGAGCATGGCAATGGTGGCAATAGTGCTCCACGTCATTGCGGTATCTACGCCAGGCCCGGAAATTTCAAAGCTCTTGGACGGCGCGTAGCCCAGGTGCCACCGCCCCGGAGAGCGATGTGCCTGCAGCAGCAGGAACGTCGCTGGGATGGACTCCAACTGGAGACCGCGCACGCCCTGATAATTCAGCGGTGAAAGCAGGCGCTCGGTGCCAGAGCCAGTAATCGTGACGGTGCAGACCGCGACGATGGTGCAGAAAAACGCGAGTAGGCGCTGCCAGGTTGCGGAGCTGTTGAAGCGGCCCACCAAGCCGGCAGCGAGGACTCCTGGCCATAGCTTCATCGTGGTGGCAAATCCCAGTACCGCTGAGGCGATGAGCGGACGGGTAGCTAGAAGTGCAGCTGCCCCGGCCACGGCTAAGGCGGGGAAAATATCGAGACGCCACACAAAGGTGTGGCCAGCTGCGGTGCCGAAGAGGACCCAGAACCAGGCGGCCTGGAAACTGCGCGGTTGAGTCGGGTGGTGGCGCAGGAGGAGGGCTAAAAAGGCGGCGTCAACAAGCAGGGTCATGATGGTGAAGCCGATATAGAATGCGGTGATATTCTCGCCGGTGAGCCATCCCAAAAGCACCGTGGGCCACGTGCCCGAGTGGGGGTATTCGGTCATCTGTGTCGGGTCATCGCCAAAGAGCCCGGCAAAATAATATGCGACATCGCCCCTGGGATTGTGGTTAATCTTGAGTAGGTAAATAAGGACGAGGCGGGCGATGCCCCACCCAATCCATACTGCTGGAACAGAAGCGATGCGTTTCACTCAAAAGACTTTATTCAATGCGCGCCTACTTCGGTAGCGGACATAGTTTCTTCTAGAAAATTCCTCCACTTTTGCTCCCAGAAGTGGGGGACGGATTGAAAAACAAACTGACGGCTCGTCCAGTGAGTAGTGTGGACGGTAATTGCCTAGAAAGTGATGTAGGACATAGGGAGTGTGCAGATGGCATCTATTCGCGAGGTTCTGGCCGTCGAGGAAACGAAAGTGGCCGATGTCTTTAAAGGCCCTGCTGTGGAGTCGCGGATTGAACGTACCTTCGGCGGGCAGATTGCTGCTCAAGCAGTGGCCGCAGCCCAGCGCACTGTGTCCGGCAAAGACATCCACTCCCTGCATGGCTACTTTGTAGGCCCTGGCGATGCGAGCCAGCCAATTGAGATCCGGGTCGAACGCATTCGGGAGGGGAGATCCTTTGCTAATCGGCAGGTGCGTGTCTACCAAGGTGACGTGCTCCTTTTTACTCTCATGGCTAGTTTCCACCGCGACGGCGACTACGGTCCGCAGCATCAGGACGCCGCGCCGAAGGTACTAGGGCCCGAGGAGGCAGCTCGGATGGGCGGTGGGGCCCCGTACTCCACCCGGATTATCCTCAAAGAGTGGGAGGAATGGGATATTCGCCTCGTGCCAGAGGAGGACCGCGATCCGGTGGCTGCAGAGCGCACCGGTGCAGGCTATCGGTATATCTGGTTCCGCAACACAGGTCATCTCCCAGTGGATTCTGCCTTTCACTGCGCTGCGCTGACTTATATGTCAGATATGACGCTGATTCGCTCGGCCCTTATTCCGCATCAGGGAGAAAAAGTGCAATTGGCCAGCCTTGACCATGCGATATGGTTCCTGCGCCCATTCCGGGTGGATGAGTGGTTGTTGTATGAGCAGGTATCACCCGCGGCGTCGAACGCAACGGCGGTTGCGCGTGGCAAAATTTTTACAGAGCAGGGTGAATTGGTGGCGTTGGTAAATCAAGAAGGCCTTACACGTTACTTAGATGAAAATTTGGGCAGCGGCTCTGCCCATGGCAATTGGCACAATGTATAAGAATGTCCCGCTTATAAGGGGGTCGCTTTCACGCGTTCGTGCAGCACACGTATAATTGCCACCAGTTTCAGCACCCGATTAGAAAGGGACTACATGTCAGGCCACTCGAAATGGGCAACTACCAAGCATAAGAAGGCTGCCAACGATGCCAAGCGTGGCAAGGAATTTGCCAAGCTGATCAAGAACATCGAAGTGGCGGCTCGTACCGGCGGTGGTGACCCAGCGGCTAACCCAACCCTTGATGACATGATCAAGAAGGCCAAGAAGGCCTCCGTCCCCAATGACAATATTGAGCGTGCTCGCAAGCGCGGTTCCGGTGAAGAAGCCGGCGGCGCCGACTGGGAAACCATCATGTACGAAGGCTATGGCCCGAACGGCGTAGCAATGCTTATCGAGTGCCTGACGGATAACCGCAACCGTGCGGCGACCGACGTGCGTACCGCGATGTCCAAGAACGGCGGCAACCTGGGTGAGTCCGGCTCTGTGGCCTACATGTTCACCCGTACCGGCTACGTCTTGGTAGAAAAAGGCGAGCTGACGGAGGATGACGTCTTGATGGCCGTGCTGGAAGCAGGCGCGGAAGAGGTTAAGGACCAGGGCGAGAAGTTTGAGATTGTTTGCGCACCGACAGATGTGCAGGCAGTCAAGGACGCGCTCAAGGACGCCGATATTGAGGTCGATGACTCCGACAATGACTTCCGTGCGTCTGTCGAGGTGCCGCTGGAGGCCAATGACGCCAAGAAGATTTTCCGCCTCATTGATGCCTTGGAAGACTCTGACGATGTGCAAAACGTCTACACCAATATGGATCTCTCCGATGAGGTTCTAGCCGAGCTGAACGAGGACTAGTCCTCTTGTAGCAGGAACGGACCTTAGCGCCGGTAGCGCTCCGTGGGGATAGCCCGCAGGAGACGTTGCCGGCGCTTTTCCATGGGTTGACTGGATGCTACGCTTGTAGAACACTTGTGTGTAGTCCATAATGGGGTGGTAGGCAGTGCACGGTGGTGCCGACATGACAATGGGGGAGAGATGAACCTAGAAGGAATGCGCGTGATGGGAATTGACCCAGGCTTGACGCGCTGCGGGCTTTCGGTGGTTCAGGCTGGTCGTGGCCGAGCAATCCTTCCCGTTTCTGTCGGCGTGGTGCGCACCCCGAGCGATAAGGACTTGACGGAGCGCCTCCTGCGCCTTTCGGTGGCGGCGAAAGAGTGGATGGATGACTATTCGCCAGATGTGGTTGCGATCGAGCGCGTCTTCGAACGCGGCCAGGTATCCACAGTCATGCAAACGGCCCACGTCGTAGGGGTGCTGGTGCTGGCTGCGGCTGAACGCGATATTCCGGTGTACATGTACACCCCGTCCGAGGTGAAAAAGGCCATCTCAGGGAACGGACGCGCAGATAAGAAGCAGATGACCACCATGATTACCCGTATTCTGGGGTTGACTGAACCGCCCAAGCCTGCCGACGCCGCCGACGCTCTTGCGTTGGCAGTGTGCCACTGCTGGCGTGCCCCGGCCATTGTGCGGATGGACCATACCGGGCTCGGGCTTGGTGCTAAGACCAGCGGCGTGCGCGGCCAGGGCAAGAAGCGCTAGGGATTTTTACTGAGAGTGGAAGGAATAAGAAGCCAATGATTGCTGCACTGCGTGGAGAGGTAACCCATATTGGACTCGACCATGGGGTTATCGACTGTGCAGGCGTGGGGTACAAGTTTCTGGCTACCCCAAAAACACTGGGCACCTTGCGTCGCGGAGAACAGGCTACGGTTCTTACCAACCTGGTGGTCAAGGAAGATTCTCTGACTCTTTATGGCTTCAGCGCTGATGAGGACCGCGAGATGTTCCAAGTGCTGCAATCCGTGTCTGGCCTAGGGCCTAAGCTGGCCCTGGCGGCGCTGTCGGTCATGGGGGCAGGGGAACTTGCTGCGGCAATTGGCGCGGAAGATGTGAAGGCGCTGCAGTCTATCCCGGGCGTCGGCAAGCGTATGGCCCAACGCTTGGCTCTGGAGCTGAAAGATAAGGTAGCGGCCTTTGCGCCAAGCGAGCCCGCCGCCGCAGGCTCCGTTGATACCGCCATCGCGCCGGCCGGTGGTGCCGTGGTTGAAAGCGTGACTGAGGCACTTGTTGGCCTTGGGTTTAGCGATAAGGCAGCGCGCCCCGTGGTGGAATCCGCCTACGCGGAAAATCCCGATGCCGATACGTCCTCTCTCTTGCGTGCGGCGCTGGCGCAGCTGGGCAAGAAGAAATAACCGGCAGGAAGGCTGACAATCATGTCCGATATTGAGCGCACCGAGTTCAATCTCCCTGAGAGCGTCGACGCGGCACACGCCACCCAGCGCAATAGCGATGTGGATGCCACCGCGCACTCCGAGGAGCATGATATTGAACGCTCCTTGCGTCCAAAGTCGCTCGAGGAGTTTATCGGCCAACCCAAGGTACGCGAGCAGCTCTCCCTTGTGCTTAAGGGGGCAAAGAACCGTGGGGTGACGCCCGACCACGTTTTGCTTTCGGGGCCGCCCGGTTTAGGCAAGACCACAATGGCGATGATTATTTCCCAGGAGCTGGGCACCTCGCTGCGTATGACTTCTGGACCCGCTTTGGAGCGCGCCGGTGATTTGGCCGCAATGCTTTCCAACCTTATGGAAGGCGATGTCCTGTTCATCGATGAGATCCACCGCATTGCCCGGCCAGCAGAAGAAATGCTGTACATGGCAATGGAGGACTTCCGCATTGACGTCATCGTGGGCAAGGGGCCCGGTGCTACTTCTATTCCGCTAGAGATCCCGCCTTTTACCCTGGTCGGCGCGACTACGCGCGCCGGCATGCTCACGGGCCCATTGCGCGACCGCTTCGGTTTCACCGCGCAGATGGAGTACTACGACACGGCTGATCTCACCCAGGTGATCAAGCGCGCCGCCCACATCTTGGATGTGGAAATAGACCACGATGCGGCGGTAGAAATTGGCTCTCGGTCGCGCGGAACCCCGCGTATTGCTAACCGTTTGCTGCGCCGCGTTCGTGACTATGCCGAGGTCAATGGCACCGGGCTGATTGATCTCAGCGCGGCCCAGGGAGCGCTCGAAGTCTTTGACGTAGATGACATGGGACTTGACCGCCTCGACCGAGCGGTGCTCAATGCCTTGATTAAGGGGCACGGCGGCGGACCGGTTGGCGTGAGCACACTGGCCATCGCAGTGGGCGAGGAGCCCTCGACGGTAGAGGAAGTGTGTGAGCCTTACCTGGTGCGTGCTGGGATGGTTGCGCGCACGGGACGCGGCCGTGTAGCTACCGCTGCAGCATGGCGACACCTAGGGCTTACCCCGCCGGAGGGCGCGGCCGGGCTGTTTTAATTTAAGGGCTAGCCTGCTTGGCGATGCCCCCCTTGGGGTTTCTGTGCGCACCGCCGTCTGGCACACTAGGGTGCTATGGAAATCATCATTCTCATCATTATTGGCATCCTCTTCGTTGTTCCCTCGTTTATGGCCATGCGAAAGCAGCGCCAGCGCCAAAATGAGATGCAGGCCCTCCAGAATTCCCTGCAGCCGGGCGACGCCATCGTTACGGCGGGCGGCGTGCACGGCGTGGTGCGCAGCACTGGCGACAAGGATGTGGATCTAGAAATCGCCCCTGGGGTGGTGGTTACTTTTGACAAGATGGCCGTCATTCGCACGGAGGAGGAAGCCAATAGCCTTGAGCACCCTGCTGCTGGGGACGCCAAGAATGATGCGGCAGATAACCTGCCAGATGAGGAATATCCTCCGTTTGACGGCCAGGAGAAGAAATAGCTCGCTATTTCCTAAGAGTTGCCTTAACGTTTGCTAGGCGGGTGGGGCCTTCGGGGAGCGTAGACCCCATCACACTTTGAGTCTTTTCCGGACCTCGTTAAGGAAAATTCCGCTTGATGACGTACGATTGTGCGTTGTTAACGTGCCTGCGCCATGTGGCTGGGCCGTATTTAATGTTTAAACACCCTGTTATAAGCAGCACAGGAGATTATCGTTGTCCGCAAAAACCCGTGGCGCTATGAAAAATAGCAAACGCCAATGGCCGAAGCGCGCGATCGCGCTCTTCGTTCTCATTGTGGTTGTTATCTACGCGCTTATCTTTTTAACTGGTAACCGTCAAGGCACCCCGAAGCTCGGCATCGACTTGCAGGGTGGCACCCGCGTAACGCTGGCGCCGCAAGGCGAGGAACCCACCCAAGACCAACTCAAGCAAGCACGCAACATTTTGGAACAGCGTGTCAACGGCATGGGTGTTTCTGGTTCTGAGGTTGTCATCAACGGCAACACCCTGGTCATTACCGTTCCGGGAGAAGATGCCTCCCAAGCGCAGGCCGTCGGCCAAACCTCGCAGCTGTTCTTCCGTCCGGTGGCTAAGCCATCCATGCCGGATATGGAAAAGCTCAATAAGGAGCTTGAAGATATGGCCAACCGCTGGGTGAAGTACGACGTACTCAGCGCAGACGAGGCCAACAAGCAGATGGAGCAGATGACCCAGGCCATCGCCCAGCAAGAAGCGCAGATGACTGGTAAGGAGCCGAAGAAACAGAAAGCTCCCAAGGTCAGCGCCAAGCCGCTTGAGGAGCCAAGCAACTCTATTGAGCAGACTAAGCGTCGCGATGAAGTAACGGAAATGCTGCTGAAGGACCGTCAGTCCGAGGATCCGACCACCCAGGCTGCAGCTTCCGCGCTGATGACCTGCCAGGGCAGTACCGATCCCTTGGCCGGAGCCGACGATCCTGCCAAGCCATTTGTTACCTGTGACTATTCCAACGGCAACCCGTACGTACTGGAGCCAGCACCGCTTCTCAATGGCGTCAAGGATGAAGACGGTACCCGCCTCACCGGTAACGAGATCGATACCAATTCTCCGATCGAAGGCGGTCTCAATGGCCAGTCTGGCCAGATGGAGATCAACTTCTCCTTCAAGACCGGTGATGGTCCGAACGGTTCTCAGACTTGGGCAGACCTGACGCAGGAACACCTTAAGGACCAAGTTGCCATCACGCTTGACTCTGCGGTTATTTCCGCACCGGTTATCCAGAGTGCAACCCCGGTAGGCTCTGCCACCTCCATTACTGGTGACTTTAGCCAGGAAGAGGCACAGAGTCTGGCAAATAACCTGAAGTATGGCGCACTGCCGTTGTCCTTCGCAGGTGAAAATGGCGAACCAGGCGGCACCGTCGAGTCCATTCCGCCCACACTGGGCAAGGCCGCACTGCAGGCCGGCCTCATTGCAGGCCTCGTTGGCCTAGTACTAGTGATGGCGTACTCGCTGTACTACTTCCGCGCGCTTGCCGGCGTATCCCTCATCTTCCTCATTGCCTCTGGCCTCCTGACCTATGGCTCCCTGGTTCTGCTGGGCCGCTGGATCGGTTACTCGCTGGACCTTTCCGGCATCGCGGGCCTAGTCATTGGTGTGGGCGCAACTGCTGATTCCTTCGTGGTCTACTACGAGCGCATCAAGGATGAGCTCCTCGAGGGACGCACGTTCCGCTCCGCTACGCAAAAGGCGTGGGAGCGCGCTCGTGCCACCATTGTGACCGGTAACGCGGTGACCTTGATTGGCTCTGTTGTGGTCTACTTCCTCGCCATCGGCGAGGTGAAGGGCTTCGCCTTTACCTTGGGCCTTACCACGGTATTTGACCTGGTCGTATCCTTCCTGGTCATGGCGCCGCTGATGCAGCTGGTCGGCCGCCGTCCGGCTGCTGCTAAACCTTCGATGAACGGCCTCGGTGGTATCTACGCACTGGTGGAAGAGCGCCGTGAGCGCGGCTACTTCGGCTCGGGACGTCGTCAAGCACACGCTGCTGAGTCCGCGAGCGCGAAGGAGTCAGCCACCAAAGCAACGGCAGGAGATTCTGCCGCAAGTACCGCACGTCCCGTAGATGCTGCGGAAGATGAGGAGAAATAAGCATGGCTGTTTCGACTAAGCATAAGATTTCCCGGATGGACCGCCTCTACGAGGACGAGCGCGGTTATGACTTCATCGGTCGCACCAAGCTGTGGTATGGCATCACTGCAGCACTTATCGTGGCCGCAGTGGCTGCGATCCTCATTCGTGGTTTCTCGCTCTCTATTGACTTCGAAGGCGGCACCACGTTGTCGATGCCGGCAGGCGACCTCAAGGAAGATGAGGTAAGCCAGGTCTTTGAAGACTCCACCGGTGTAGAACCCGAGCAGGTTCACATCGTGGGCGCTGGCGATTCCGAGACCTTGGAAATTGTTTCTGAGCGCTTGAGCCAAGAGGACGTGAATGCGGCTCGCGCGGCTATCTATGACAACTTCCAGCCGAAGGATGAAAACGGCAAGGCCACCCCGGACGCCATTGGCTCGTCCACGGTATCCGAATCCTGGGGTTCTTCTATTACCCAGCGCATGCTCATTGCCATGCTGGTCTTCCTGGTAGCTGCGACCGTCTACGTGGCCATTCGCTTGCAGAAGAACATGGCTTTCGCCGCGATCATCGCACTGATTGCAGACGGCGTAATCATCGCCGGCATTTATGCCCTCTTTGGCTTCGAAGTTTCCCCGGCTGTCATCATTGGTCTGCTCACCGTCCTGACCTTCTCCATGTATGACTCGGTCATCGTCTTTGACAAGATCAACGAGAATACGGAAGGCCTCGAGGGCCAACGCAAGAAGACCTATGCTGAGCTGACAAACTTGGCTATTAACCAGACCGTTATGCGCTCGATTTCTACCTCGGTTATTTCTGCGCTGCCTATCATCGCGCTCTTCGTGGTAGCTGTGTGGCTTATGGGTATCGGTACCCTCCGCGATTTGGCGCTCATCCAGCTCATCGGTGTGGTCGAGGGTATTTTCTCCTCCATTTTCTTTGCTACGCCTTTGGTTGTGACCTTTGCCAACATGTCCAAGAGGATCAAGCGTCACAACAAGCGGGTCACGGACTATCGTGCCGGCAAGGACGAGAATGCCGCGGCAGAATCTGGCGCAGCATCCCCCGCCCGCACCGTGGTCTCACCAGCGAGCGCAACCGCCACTCCGGCTGAGATCGATGATGATCCGGCCGAATCCACTGGACAACCCGGCGCAACTTGGCGCCCGGGCCGGTAGCCTCCGGTAGTAAAATATTCGCGGAGTGGTAGCTGAAGTGAGGGCAAAATACGGTGCTTAAAATAAAGAGCGGTCCTAGTGAACGTCACTGGGGAAAGAAAGTAATTACCTCGTGCGTTTCGGCCATAGCCCTAGCTGCTTCTGCCTGTAGCGGGCAGAGCAGTGAGGAGGACACAGCTAGCGTGCCGCAGGAGCCAGAATCCTACGGATATTTTGGCTACCAGGTAAATTCCCGCTTGGCCACGACCAATGCCGGCACGTCTTTTGGTGATGCCACCTCCGCCGGTCTGTTGTCTACGCGGCTTTATCCAGGACTTTTCGTGCCCGGGCCCTCCGGCGAGCTGATCCCCAATGCGGATCTAGTGGAGACGGAAGAGCTTCCGCCTGTAGCCGGCAGTGACCAGCGCAGCGTCCAGCTCACTTTGGAGGAGGATGCCGTCTTTTCCGATGGCACTCCCGTTACCTGTGATGACTACTTTTTGGCGTATGTGGCCGGTACTCATCCAGCTGAATTTGCCTCACATATGCCGTTGATGAATGACATCGCGGATTTTAGCTGTGAGCCCCAAGGTAAAACGTTCACCTTGACTTTTAACAAGGATCAGGGGCAGCGCTGGCGCCACATGTTTGGCGCCGGCACGATCATGCCGGCCCATGCCCTAGCCAAAAAGGCCGGGTTGAGCGTTAAGGAACTTAACGCGGCGCTAACAGTAGAAGACATGCAGGCGCTTGCGCCGGTTGCTAAGGAATGGCGCTATGGCTTCTCCGTGGCTAAGGATCAACTAGATCCCGAGCTGCAGGTCTCCTTCGGACCCTATGTCATTGACAAGGTGGGCGACGAAGGGGAGATCATTCTCAAAGCAAACGAAAAGTACTTCGGAGACGCCCCCGCCGAGGAACATGTTGTGGTCTGGCCTTCGGATGCTGATGCACAAAAGCTCGCAGATAAAGGCGCGTTGCGCGTAGTGGACGCCGCAAGTGAAAACCCTGACTGGCTGGACAGCACGAAGGATGAGTCAGGGGAGTCCCCCTACGAGGTCACTCCAATGGTTGGCGAGCTTACGGACACGCTTACGCTATCTGAAGCTGGAGTATTCGCGGAGCCGTGGGCACGCGAGAGCTTTGCCGCTTGCGTCGATCAGCAGGCCGTTGCGCAAGCAAGCTCAGCGGCCTCAGGCGTGGAGGTGCCACCGGCCTACCTGCGTACCGTTTCCGCGACCAACCCAGTCGCCGGCGGTCTAGACAAGGTGGGCAAGCAACACCAAGGCACCGATTTAGCCAAGGCCGGCGACCTCAACGGTACGACCATCAAGGTCGGCTATTTAGGGCCAGACAAACGCTACGCCGCCATGGTGGAACAACTTCGTGCATCCTGTGAGCCGGCTGGTATCACCATCGAGGACGCGTCTGCGGAGTTCATGTCCCAGCACTACTTGGAAATGGATCCGGAAACCTGGGCGCCTACCGTCGATGTCTTCCTCGGCCCGGTCGATCCCCAGACGGAGTATTCCACGGTGGAGTCGAGCATGAAGAACTCTGCGGAGCTGAAGAAAACAGAAGAGGCTCTGTGGAAGGATGTGCCATCCATTCCGCTCTCCGCGCAGCCGCGCGTCTTTCTCGTCCGCCGCGACGTGGAGGGGGTCCTGCCGTACACTGGCGTCTCGGGTATGGGTTGGAATATGGACCGCTGGCACAGCACCGTCCCAACGGACAAGGAATAGGCCCCGAATATCGGGCGTTTACGACCTCTCGCAATTATTTCTCAAGGAAGATTATGAGTTCGCACTACGAATCAGCAGCACAGGCACTCAAGGACAAGGTTCGCCTCGTTCAAGACTTCCCAGAGGAGGGCATCCTCTTTGAGGACCTCACCCCAGTCTTGGCGGACCCAGATGCATTTCGCACCGTAGTGGACGGCTTGGCGGCCGCCTGCGAGGAATTGGGCGCAGATATGATTGGCGGCCTAGACGCCCGTGGATTCCTCCTCGGCTCGGCCGTTGCCTACAAGATGGGCCTGGGTATCCTGGCCATCCGCAAGAAGGGCAAGCTTCCCCCTCCGGTATATACCGAGGAATATGAGCTGGAGTATGGCTCTGCGGCGCTGGAGATTCCAGCCAGCGGCGTCGACATCAAGGGCAAGCGCGTAGTGCTTGTCGACGACGTCTTGGCCACCGGTGGCACCCTCCACGGTGCCAAGCTTTTGCTTGAGTCCGCAGGTGCCGAAGTCGCTGGCAATGTGGTGGTGTTGGAAGTCAAGGGTCTCAACGGTCGTGAGCGCTTATCCGGCCCGCCGCTCATTGTGTTGAATGCCACAGACTAAGATGGGATGCCTAAGCTAGATTCCACGATCTAGATGGACATGAGGCCACAAGGCCCGTGGCACTGTGAAGGGCGGTAGATTTGGCCATGGACAAACCCGTAAAGCGCCAGTCCGGCGGCGGAATGCGCAGCATGTCGGCTCGCCTCGCTCGTTCGCTTACCGGCGGTCGAGTGAAGGTGAATCCGGTGCTGGACCCGTTGATGTCCATTCACCGCAAGTTTCATCCCAAGGCCGATGCTGATTTGCTCAATCGCGCCTATGACACCGCGGAGCGGCTCCATGAGGGTGTCTTTCGCAAATCCGGAGAGCCGTATATCACCCACCCGCTCGCCGTGGCGACGATCGCGGCGGAGATCGGTATGGACACCACCACCATCGTGGCAGCACTGCTGCACGACACCGTGGAGGATACGGACTATTCGCTAGAGGACCTCACCCGAGACTTCGGTCCGGAGGTGGCTCGCTTGGTCGATGGCGTGACCAAGCTGGACAAGGTGGCACTGGGGTCGGCCGCAGAGGCCGAGACCATTCGTAAGATGATTGTCGCCATGGCCACCGACCCCCGAGTCCTGGTCATTAAGGTCAGCGACCGCCTGCACAATATGCGTACGATGCGGTTCCTTCCACCCGAAAAACAGGCTAAGAAGGCGCGGCAAACCCTCGAGGTTATCGCGCCGCTAGCTCACCGACTCGGCATGGCCAGCGTGAAGTGGGAGCTGGAAGATCTGTCCTTTGCCATCTTGTATCCAAAGAAGTACGACGAGATCGTGCGCATGGTGGCAGATCGCGCCCCCTCGCGCGATCGCGCGCTCAAGGAGATCATTAGCCAGGTCAGTGGGGCGCTGAAGGAAAACGGCATTGAAGCCGAAGTTATGGGCCGCCCAAAGCACTACTGGTCCATCTATCAAAAGATGATCGTACGCGGCCGCGACTTTGCAGAGATTTTTGATCTAGTGGGCATCCGCATCCTAGTCGAAGACGTCAATAGCTGTTATGCCGCAATTGGCGTGGTTCACTCGATCTACCAAGCTCTGCCCGGGCGCTTTAAGGACTATATTTCTTCGCCGCGATTTGGCGTCTATCAGTCGCTGCACACCACCGTGCTGGGCAATGGTGGCGCGACGCTAGAGGTCCAGGTACGCACCCACGAGATGCACTACAACGCCGAATTCGGCGTGGCCGCTCATTGGCGCTATAAAGAAACCAAGGGCAAGAACTCGGGCCACCAAGAAGAAGTGGACCAGATGGCTTGGATGCGCCAACTTCTGGACTGGCAGAAGGAAGCTGCCGATCCGAACGAGTTCCTCGACTCGCTGCGCTACGACCTGACCGCCAAGCAAATCTTCGCCTTTACCCCGAAAGGCGATGTGGTGAACCTGCCTGCCGGTTCAACTCCGGTGGACTTTGCCTACGCAGTACATACTGAGGTGGGGCACAGGTGTATCGGCGCCAAGGTCAATGGCAAGCTCGTCGCGCTTGAATCGAAGCTAAAGTCCGGCGACAAGGTGGAAATCTTTACCTCCAAGGATCCCAATGCTGGTCCGTCCCGCGATTGGCAGGATTTCCTCGTGTCCGCTCGCGCCAAGACCAAGGTGCGGCAGTGGTTTGCCAAGGAACGCCGTGAAGAACACTTGGAAGCCGGCCGCGATGCCTTGGCGACCGAAGTCCAGCGCGGCGGCCTGCCTATGCACCGCCTGTTTACCGCCAGCTCCATGAAGCAGGTAGCCGAGCAGCTGCACTACGCCGACGTCGATTCGCTGTATACCGCCATCGGCGCGGGCCACGTTTCTGCTCAACACGTGGCCAACCAATTGGTTGCCATGTTCGGCGACCAAGACGATGCCATTGACACCCTGGCCTCGCGCACGCCACTGTCTGAGATTGAGCACTCCCGCGCCCAACACACTGAAGACTCGGCATCGGGCACTGGCATCTTGGTGGAAGGCAGCCCCGATGTGATGGCAAAGCTTGCCAAGTGTTGCCAGCCCGTGCCGGGCGATGCCATTTTCGGTTTCGTTACCCGCGGCGGGGGAGTCTCCGTGCACCGAGCCGACTGCACTAATGCGGAAAAGCTCAAGGCAGAACCAGAGCGCATGCTAGAGGTGGCCTGGTCTTCTGGGACCTCCGCAACGGGCGCTTTCTCGGCGACGCTGCAATTGGAAGCCCTCGACCGTCAGGGCCTCCTTTCGGAGCTCACTCGGGTAATGAGCGATGAGAACATCAACGTTTTGACCATGAACTCTAATCGTGGCGATGACCATATCGCGACGGTAAGGTTCACATTCTCCGTCTCGGATACCAAGCAATTGGGAACCTTGATGACCACACTGCGCAATACCGAAGGCGTCTTTGACGTTTACCGAGTAACCGCCTAAGGCGCTGTGCCCCCACCCTCAAGGAGGGGCGGGGCAAGCAACGCGAAGGCATCGGGGAGGTTACCTGTGTGTGAATTCTTGACTGCTGCAAGGTAAAACTCCAGCAAGCAAGCTTAATTTCTCCTGCCAAGTAGTTAGCAAAGCGATATAAATTATCCTGTCGCTTTCTACTATCTAGGAGTACTTCAATGCAGTTCCGTCGCATCGGCCAGCTCGTGGCCGCCACTACTGTTTCCGCTGTTGCTCTCTCCGGCGCGCAGGCGGTAGCACAGGAAACTAAGACCACCATCTCCGTCACCAATATCACCGATATTCACGGTCACTTGGAAGACAAGATTGGTGACCCAGCCAAGGCCGGCGATGAGATCGGCGTAGCTCGTCTGCAGACCCTCATTAAACAGGTAAATGAGGGGCAGGAATTCAACCTGACCTCCTCGGGCGATAATGTGGGTGGCTCCGCCTTCGTCTCTGCAATTTCTGATGACAAGTACACCCTTGAGGCTCTCAATCAGATGGGCATGAAGGTGTCAGCAGTGGGCAACCACGAGTTCGATAAGGGCACCGAGGATCTCACCGAGCGCATTCAGCCGAGCTCCACGTACCCCATCCTGGGTGCAAACGTGCTTAAGGATGGCCAACCCTTGCTCAAGCCTTCTCACGTTGAAGAGGTGGACGGCGTCAAGGTGGGCTATGTCGGAACCGTGACGGAAAATACCAAGTACAAGGTATCCGCGGCGAAGATCCCGGGCGTTACCTTCACGGACCCAGTAAAGGCAACGAATGAAGAGGCCACCCGGCTAAAGGAATCCGGCGAAGCAGACGTTGTTGTCGCCCTTTTCCACGAGGATGCCCAAGAATATGCCGAGGGCTTCAATAAAGACGTAGACGTGCTCTTCGGCGGCGATACTCACCAGCGCACCAAGGGCGAAGTCCCGCGCGAAGGCGCACTCCCATTGCAATGGGCGCAGGGTCATGAGTATGGCAAGCTGCTTAATGACGTCGACATTACCTTTGACAAGTCCGCCAAGAAGGTAACCGACATCAAACTCAGCCAGTACGATGCTACGGCTGCTGCCGCTGTTGAGCCGGACGCCGAGATTGCGGCCGTCGTTGAGAAGGCACAGAAGGAAGCCGAGGTTGAAGGTTCTAAGACTGCCGGCAATGTGAAGCAAGACCTGTTCCGTGGCTCTGACGAAGGCGCAGAGGCAGGCTCCAACCGTGGCGTAGAATCCACCCTCAATAACTTCATCGCAGAAGGCCAACGCTATGCCATGAGCAAGCAGGTAGGCAAGGATATCGAGATCGGTGTGATGAACGCCGGTGGTGTGCGGGCCGACTTGAAGGGTGGTGACGTTACCTACAAGGACATCTTTGAGGTGCAGCCGTTTGGCAACTCCGTGATTACCGCAAAGATTTCCGGCGAGGAGTTCATCAATGCTTTGGACAACCAGTGGCAGGAAGGCAGCCGTCCACGCCTGGCCATGGGCCTTTCTAATAATGTTCAGGTTGTCTACGACCAGAAGGCCGACCAGGGCGAGCGCGTAAAGTCCGTGACCATCAACGGCGAGCCAATTGATCCGAAGAAGGATTACTCCATTGCCCTGTCTTCCTTCCTTGCTTCCAGTGATGAAGAAGCAGGCGGTGACGGTTACTTCAACGCTGGTTCCATCAAGGACAAGAACGATGTGGGCTACATGGACACTCAGGCTATGATCGATTACATCAAGTCGGGTGAGTCTGAGGTTCGCACCGGCCAGGGCCAGATCGGTGCACACATTGAGGGGGACGTGAAGCCGGGTGAAGAAATCACCGTCAATCTATCTAGCCTTAATTACTCCACCGAGGGCGAACCGATGGCCAAGAAGGCAACCGTGAAGTTGGGCGACGCTGAGGAGACCGTCGACATCGACAATGCTGCGCAAGAGGGCGATGCGCAATTTGGTGAGCGCGGTCGCGCAACGGTAAAGCTCACCGTTCCAGAGAACCTGAGCGGTACCCAGAACCTAGAAATCACCACCGACGCTGGAACTAAGGCAACTTTGCCACTCGAGGTAAGCGGCGAGGGCTCCGAAGAGCTGGGAGCTAAGCCTGAGCCGAAGGGCTCTTCCTTGTCCTCCAACGGCTCTTCCGTGGGCGGCGCAGTATTTGCCATCGTTGCAGCGCTGGTAGCTGGCGTTGCGGTAGTGGGCATGAACCCGCAGATTCTTCCTGCCCCAGCTCGCAAGATGATTGAGGACCTGCGCAAGCAGTTCCACATCTAGGACACCACAACGCAAGGCGGAGCGGCTCTTCCTGAACGGGGGAGTGACGCTCCGCCTTTTCTGTATGTCTCGCGGCTGCCGGGTAACCTAAGCAGTCGTGGATACTCTAGAACTCTTCCTCCGCGAGATTACTTATCAGCTGGGTATTGAATGGCACCGTATTCCCGTTGTCGTGCTGGCGACTTTGGGTATCTACCTATCCTTCATGGTTTTGGTGAAGGTATTTGGCTCTCGCGTACTTACGTCCATGACGGCCTCAGATGCCATCATCATCATTATGTTTGGCGCGGTTGCAGGCCGTGTCATTGTGGGTAATCCACCGACCCTGGCCGCCGGCGTCATCGGCTTGACTACCCTGATGGCTCTAGAGGCCGCGTTTGGTACTATCCGCAAAGTGGTGAAGTGGACTCGCTTTCTTGACCGGCGCCCAATTCTCCTAGTCTTTCGCGGGAAGATGGTTGAGGATAACTTAACCCTGGCACATATTACTAAGTCAGATATTTATTCTGCTGCCCGCAAGGCAGGCATTAGCCGCATGCAGGACGTCCAGATTATGATCCTTGAGCCCACGGGCCATATCTCTGTCATCAGGGTCGGTCAAATAATCGACCCAGAGCTTTTCAAGGATCTCGTAGGGGCCGAGTACATTGAGGACGCCAAAGAGTCCTAGATGAATCTCTAGACCTGGAAAAACAAGCGTCGGGCAATACCTCCGATTGCTCAAAAGCCTATGAAAAAGCCGCTGCACTCCCTATCGGAATGCAGCGGCTTAAGAGTCGCTATGAAGCGGTGACCTTATTTGTTGCCGAAAGGCAGGTCGAAGTACTTGTTTGCGAATGCGAACAGGGTGCCCAGCGCGCCGATGACAGCGGTGAAGACGCCGATCCAAGCCTTGATGTCGTCTGCCTTCTCCTTGGAAGTGCGGGTGTCTTCCTTCTTGGAGTCGTCAGCCTTGGACTCGCCTTCCTTGTCGCCAGCGTAGTTGTTGTCGGCGGAGGAGGAGTTGAACAGTTCCTTAGCTACGCCGGCGACCTCGGAAGAGGAACCGTTGGTGGTGTCCTCAGCGTTAGCAACGGTCGTGCCTGCGAAAGCGACGGACAGAGCGGTTGCGCCGGCAACGAGTGCCTTGCGGGAGAAAAGCTTCATTTTTGATTCCTAACAAGCTTGGTGTGTTCAAAGACGTTTCAAATACTAGACAGGCTGACAGGCTTCCGCAACAGTATTGGCAGGTTTTTGTTTACTTGCTGAAATATTTGAAAGTCTGCTGCGTGCTGCATGTTTACTCATGGGTCTAGTGTGAAATTGGGGAATTCTAGGGGCTTAGTGTTTCTGCAGCTGAAGGCTCATATCCAGGCTCAGGTTAAATTAAGGAAACTAAAAGCCCCGGCGCGTTTGCTCGCTGTGAAAGGGACAAATGCGCGGGGCTTAATCCCCGCCCCCGTTAGGGGGTGGGGAGGTGGCTAGGGGGAGGCGTCGCCAAGCAGGGCTTTTCCGCCGCTTAAGCCTTGACGGTTGCCTTCTTAATCTTGACTTCCTTTGCTGGCTTGCCATCTGGCTGGCCGCCTTCGACGCCGTTCTTGGCAATCTTATCCATCGTCTTCATGCCTTTGTCGGTGATGGTGGCGAAGTAGGTGTAGCTCGGGGCCAGCTCAGAATCGTCGTAGTTGAGGAAGAACTGGGAACCATTGGTGTCTGGGCCGCTGTTGGCCATGGCGACGGAGCCGCGCGGGTAGACAACAGGGTTCTGTGCGTCCTTCTCGTCCACCTCGTCGGTGGGGTACTCATCGGGGAAGCTGAAACCAGGACCGCCGGAACCGGAACCGGTTGGGTCGCCACACTGCAGTACGTTGAGTCCGCCTGAGGTCATACGGTGGCAGACGGTGTCATCGTAGTAGCCCGACTTGGCCAGCTCAGAAATAGCGTTGGTGGTACACGGCGCCTTGGCGCGGTCCATTTCCATCTCAATGGTGCCCTGGTTGGTTTCAAAGGAAACGGTGACGGTGCCCTTGGTGGAAATATCCTTGCCGTTGGGCTTCTTTGCGCCGTTGGATTCTTGCCCGTTGTCCTCATACTTACAGGTCACAGTATCCGGCAGGGCCTTAGCGCGCTTGTCAGCGATGGGCTGCGCCTGTGGGGTTTCCTGCGAGGTCTCAGCTGCGGAAGACTCCTCAGCCTGTACGTTTTCATCGTCGCCTTCGCGGGTGGACAAGAAGTAGATGCCGCCGACGAGGGCGAGAATTACTACGAGGGAGGCGGCAACAACGCCGAGCGGGCGTGCCTTTTGCTTGCGTTCGCGGGATTTCAGCTCGCGCTCGAGCTTGCTCAGCGCCTCTTCGCCGCGCTTTTGATTATTTGGCACCGGGAGTCAACCTTTCTAGCGATTATCGGTGGCATGATTCAACCTGACCGATTCTAGCGGTTGGATACTCTCGTGAGGGCGTCGGCATGAAAATAGGACAAGTTAATAGTTTTTAAGCCCAATCATAAGTACTCTGGTTTCTATGGTTGAACCAGATTTCTCCGATCCGCCAACGCCCACCGTTGGTGAACTTCCCGCAGTGGGAGACCCGCTGCCCGAATTTGAACTTATCGGTACCGACCTGCGTCAGATTACCAATGAGACTTTTGCGGGCACGCGCCTTATTATTTCCATCTTGCCCTCTATCGAAACCCCTGCCTGTCAAGATCAGCTGCGCCGTTTTCATGAGCAGGTTTCGCAGCTAGATAACACTAAGCTTCTTTCCGTTTCTCTCGATTTGCCCTTTACCCTCAAGCGCTTTTGTGCGGCTGACGGTATTGATGATGTCATCGCTGCCTCCGCATTTCGCTCTGACTTTGGTGAGAAGTTCGGCGTGACTGTGCGCGATTCCGTCCTGGAAGGCCTGCTTGCCCGCTCCGTGGTGGTGGCTGATGAAAACCACAAGGTGATCCACACCCAAATGGTTCCAGGCGTGGTAACCCAGCTTGATTACGACAAGGTTTGGGATATTATGCGCTAAGCCTTCAGGCGGTTGCCGGCCTCTACTCATCCAGAAGATGGGGGAGACCGGCTCTTTTTCATGTGGGCAGCTAGGGTAGTGGGTATGGAAACTTACGGTTTTACTGGTGGTCCGTTTCAGACGAATACCTATGTAATTGCGGAAGGCCGCCGCGCCTTCATAGTCGATCCCGGCATGGATGCAGCGGGAAAAGTCCTTGAGCATGACTTGGACTATGAGGCCATCGTGCTCACCCACGGCCACATTGACCACACCCGGGATGCCGGCACCCTGGCGGCAGAGCTCGACATCCCTGTCTATATTCATCCCGCTGACAAGTTTATGCTCGACAGCGGCGAAGGAGTCTCACCCCAGGCGCAAGAGCTTTTCGACGCCGCCCATATGACCCCCATCTCCGACCTCCGCGAGCTCCATGACGGCGAAACCGTGGAGCTTATCGGCCATACCTTTGAGCTCAAACACGCGCCCGGGCACTCGCCGGGATGCGTGATGATCGTCTCCGAGGACTTTGCCCTCACCGGTGACGTGCTTTTTGCAGGGGCCATTGGACGCACCGACTTACCTCACTCGGACCCTAATGCCATGCAAAAATCTCTTGCCGGCCCGGTGTGGAGTTTGGCAGACAACCTAGACATTCTGCCCGGCCACGGTCCCACCACCACCATGCGCAAGGAGAGGGCGACCAATCCCTTCTTCGCAACATTGAGGGAGGTACTGTAATACCCGTGAGTAATAAGAAGCAGTTCCAAGCCCTGTCCGCCCCCAAAGGTGTCCCAGACTATTTCCCGCCGCAGTCGTCCGCATTTTATAAGGTGCGTCAGACCATGGTGGAGCAGGCACATCTCTCCGGCTTCCAGCACATCGAGCTGCCGATTTTCGAAGACACCGCGCTCTTTGCCCGTGGCGTGGGCGAGTCCACCGACGTGGTGTCAAAAGAGATGTACACCTTTGCTGATCGCGGCGACCGCTCCGTAACTTTGCGTCCGGAAGGTACCGCCGGCGTAATGCGCTCGGTGATCGAGCACAATCTGGACCGCGGCCAGCTGCCCGTGAAGCTCAACTATTTTGGTCCGTTCTTCCGCTATGAGCGTCCCCAGGCTGGCCGCTACCGCCAGCTACAGCAAGTCGGTGTAGAAGCTATTGGCGTGGACGATCCTGCGCTAGACGCCGAGGTCATCGCTTTGGCGGATCGCTCCTTCCGCGCGCTGGGGCTTAGCGGCTTCCGCCTTGAGCTCACCAGCTTGGGCGATCGCAATTGCCGCCCGGCTTACCGTGAGAAGCTGCAGGAATTCCTCTTTAAGCTCAACTTGGATGAAGAAACCCGCCACCGCGCAGAGATCAATCCTTTGCGCGTACTGGATGACAAGCGCCCGGAAGTCCAGGAGCAGCTTGCCGACGCCCCCTTGATGCTCGACCACCTCAATGACGAATGCCGTGAGCATTTTGAAACCGTTACCGGCATGCTGGACGATATGGGCGTAGCTTACGAGATTAATCCACGCATGGTCCGTGGCTTGGACTACTACACCAAGACCTGCTTCGAGTTCGTCCATGACGGACTTGGAGCGCAGTCCGGCATCGGCGGCGGTGGCCGCTACGACGGGCTGATGGCCCAGCTAGGAGGCCAAGACCTGTCTGGTATCGGCTACGGTCTGGGTGTCGACCGCGCCCTGCTGGCGCTGGAGGCTGAGGGCATTACCCTGGATGGCGTGGAGTCCCGCGTGGACGTCTTTGGCGTTGCACTGGGTGCTGCCGCCAAGCGCACCATGACCACTCTGATCAATGACCTCCGCAAGGCCGGAATCTCTGCGGATATGTCCTTTGGAGACCGCGGCCTGAAGGGCGCGATGAAGGGCGCCGACCGCGCCGGTGCACGCTTCGCGCTGGTCTTGGGTGAGCAGGAGCTAGAAAATGGCACGGTTGCGCTCAAGGACCTTGCCGCCCATGAGCAGCACGACGTAAAGGTTTCTGACCTAGTATCCGTACTTGCTCGGGAAATGCACGTCGAGGCATAGATTTCTTTGGCCGGTGGGCATCGCGCTTAGGCGCGGTGCCCACTTTTTATGCCCGCCAAAAAGAGGTCAATTATCTTTTCCTGAATATCCGGCTGGTAGGTCTCAATATCAACCTCGCGGGGTCGCGCCAGGCTAAGCAGTCCCACAATGAATTCGAGGTGGGTGACGCCGGGGCCAATATCGCCTTGCTCTTGGCCTAGCTCAATAAACCGTCGGCCGTTGCGCTCTAGGAGGTCGCGCTGGGCGGTTAATTCAGGGCTAAGAGCGTCCAAATCCTGAGGGACGAACGCAGGAATGAGTGTGTTTAGTCCCATGGTCAGGATATGGGTGGCGTAGGTCCGGACGTAGTCTTCTCCAGAATGCGTGGAGTTTTCAAAGTCCGCGATGAGGCGCTGTTGAAACTTGGCAAAGGCATCACCCATATATTCCGCGCACGCGCGGATAAGGCTCGCGCGGTTGGGGAAGTTGCGATAGACCGTAGCCACACTTACGCCAGCCTGTGTAGCCACTTTTTCCAAAGCGACATCATCGCCGTGGGTACGAAAGAGCTGGCAGGCCGCAGCGATAATGGCGGTGCGGCGGTGAAGGGCATCTGCGCGCATGGAGTCTTTTTTAGCACTCCACCTGCGAAACGCTAAAGCCCATGGTCTTGGCCAATCCGCCCAGGGAGGTCTCCTTGTACTTAGAGAGCATATCGCGGCCGGTTTCAGCCATGGTTTGCACCGCATTATCCAAGGTCACGTGGTGAGTGCCTTCGCCCATTTTGGCCATGCGCGCGGCGTTGATGGACTTTACCGCGCCGATGGCATTGCGCTCAATACACGGAATTTGCACCAATCCGCCCACTGGGTCGCAGGTAAGGCCCAAATTATGCTCCAAAGCAATCTCCGCGGCGTTTTCCACCTGGGCTGGGGCTGCCCCCAGCAGCTCAGCCATGCCTGCGGCGGCCATAGCGGAGGCAGACCCCACCTCGCCTTGGCAGCCAACCTCGGCTCCGGAGATGGACGCATTTTCCTTGATAATCATGCCAATGGCACCGGCGGTCAATAGGTACCGACGGGCAGTGGAACGGGTGAAGTCTGCGCGGAAATCGCGCGCATAATGCAGTACCGCTGGAATGATGCCGCACGCGCCGTTGGTAGGTGCGGTAATGACGCGGCCACCGGCAGCGTTTTGCTCATTAACCGCCAAGGCGTACAGGTTAACCCACTCCATGGCGGAGAAACCGCAGCTGGTATTGTCTTGGTTTTCTAGCAACTGGGCATACATCTTCGGGGCACGGCGTGCCACACGCAGGCCACCTGGAAGAAGGCCCTTGGTGGAAATACCCTCGGTCACACACTCACGCATGATGTCCCAGACCAAATCAAGGTGGCGCAGAACGTATTCCGCTCCGCCTTCATCGCGGTGCAAGGCCTCCTCGTTGGCGAGGACGAGCTCCCAAATTGCTTTGTCATGAGCCTCGCAGAGGTTGAGCAATTCTTCGCCCGTGGTGAACTTATAGGGAATGGAGTCATCTACATGGGCGGCGGCTACGCCGGCAGGAACCTCATTGCTTTCGGCGACTTCCGCATCGAGCTCGGCGCGGGAGAGAATAAAGCCGCCGCCGACAGAGAAGTACTCCTCCTTCTCTGCGAGGAGGTTGCCGCTGTCATCCCAGGCGCTAAAAATCATGCCATTCGGGTGCTGGGGCAGCGGTTCGTTATCAAAGACGATTTCATAGTCCACCGTGCCCCGGGGGCCAGAAATGGTTCCCTCACTCGGGATAAAGCCGCCCGCGTGAGGTTCGGCGTCGATAGGCACGCTCAGCGGATCCCAGCCGGCGAGCCCAAGGATGACGGCGCGATCGGAAGCGTGGCCACGGCCAGTGGCGGAAAGTGAGCCGCGCAACTCCGTATAGACCTTAGCTGGGTGCTTCTCTAAGGAATCGAGGAATTGCCTAGCCGCGCGCATGGGTCCAACGGTGTGCGAAGAGGAAGGGCCAATGCCGATGGAGAAGATGTCCGTGACGCTAATTGTCATAGTTAAGCTGTGCCGAACCTTTCTGAAAGGATAGCTATCGGGTGCTTGCTGTACCGCTATTGCGGTCAAAGCTGGACCTAAAGGGTAGAGGCAGATTTTATGTGACCAGGGTAGCGAAAGTCACACCTTCTATCAATCGCCGTCTATGCGTAGCACTGCTAGCGTTGTCGCTTATTCGCCGTACCCATTCAGGAGCTTGTCAAGGGGGATGAAGTTCTCCTTTGCTAGCCGGACGGTGGAGCGGCCTCCCAGCCCGGTGAGATCGCCGGCAATTCCGGACACCCTGTCCTGCGGGGCAACTATCTGGTCAGCCAGCTGGATGGCAGAGCGCTCAATGCGGGCAGCAATGCGCTCACCTTCCGGAGTGCCTAGATCTTCTGTGGCCTGAAACACGCCCGTCGGCACGACGTTTGCGTGGAGCTGGTTAAATAGCGGGCGCAGTGCGTAGTCCAAAATGAGGGCATGGCGTGAAGAACCAGCCGTAGCTGCGATGATGGTGGGTAGGTTGTCGAGGCCATGGGGCTCCAAGGTGTCAAAGAACGTCTTGAAAAGGCCCGAATAGCTGCCTTGGAATACAGGGGTGACGGCGATCAGGCCATCGGCATCGGCAACTTGCTGCTTGGCTCGAGCCAAAAGGGGCGTTTGCGCAGTCTGATCGGTCATGGCGGTGGCTAATTCGAAAGCGAGATCGCGAACCTCAATGACATCGATTTGGGCTCCTTCACCGCGCGCAGAGATTTTGGCGCGCGTGGCTTCTGCGAGCATGTCAGCCAGCCTGCGAGAAGAAGACGGCTGCGAAAGGCCAGCTGAGATAACGAGTAGGGAGCGCATATTTAGTTCTCCTTTCCTGGGCTGACCTGAAGGTGCGAAGGATTAGGCGCAGAGAGCAAGCTTGCGTGCGTCGGTGGGTCAGAAGGCACGTGGCTCGGACGGCGCTGCTCAAAGCGGCGTCGCAGCTCGGGGACAACCTGCGTGCCGAGGATTTCTATTTGTTTGAGAACTACTTCTTGTGGAAGTCCCGCGTGATCGATGAGGAATAGCTGACGCTGGTAGTCACCGGCCCAGTCCGCAAAGCTGAGGGTCTTTTCAATTACCTGCTCCACGGTGCCAACGGTCAGTGGAGTCTGCGCCGTGTAGTCCTCGAGGCTTGGCCCGTGGCCATAGACTGGGGCGTTGTCGAAGTAGGGGCGGAAGAAGTCTTTAGCTTCTTGTTCGGTTTCGCCAATGAAGACTTGACCACCAAGTCCGACGATTGCTTGGTCCGCTTGGCCATGTCCATAGCTTGCAAAGCGACGGCGGTAGAGATCCACCAACTGAGCGGTGTGCTCCTTATTCCAGAAGATATTGTTGTGGAAGAAGCCATCGCCGTAGTACGCGGCTTGTTCAGCGATTTGCGGCGAACGAATAGAGCCGTGCCAGACAAATGGCGGAATTCCATCCAGCGGTGCCGGAGTAGCGGTAAACCCTTCTAGTCCCGCGCGGAACTTTCCTTGCCAGTTAACAACCGGCTCACGCCAGAGCCTGCGCAGCAGGTGATAGTTCTCAATAGCCAAAGGAATGCCCTGCTGGATGTCTTTGCCAAACCAGGGATAGACTGGGCCGGTATTTCCGCGGCCGAGCATGAGGTCTACGCGGCCGTTAGCAAGGTGCTGCAGAAAGGCGTAGTCCTCCGCGATCTTTACCGGGTCATTGGTAGTAATCAGCGTGGTGGCAGTAGATAGATGCAAGCGCTCCGTCTGCGCGGCGATATAAGCTAGGTGCGTTGTAGGAGAGGACGGTACGAAGGGTGGGTTGTGGTGCTCACCGGTGGCAAAGACGTCAAGGCCAACCTCTTCGGCTTTGAGTGCAATTTCCGTTAGATTGCGGATGCGCTCAGCCTCAGTGGGTGTCTTTCCTGAGATAGGGTCAGTAGTGAGATCCCCGATAGTGAAGATGCCGAATTGCATGGTTGCCTTTCTATGCGGTGCACAGGAGTGAAGATAGACGCAGTGCCGGCTGCAAGAGAAGCCGGCTGCGGGAGAATTATTCCCATTCTAAGGCATCAAAAAGAGCTGGTAGATCGGCCGGTGCAACGAGGCGCAGGGGTCTCTCATTGACTTTTACGTGTTCTGTGATGACCGCTGCGCAAGGGCGGTGCCCTTGGCTATCGGTTTCTGAAAGAGCATCCACCGTCTCTTGCACGCTTACTGCGCGGGCAAGAAAGATAGCGCGATCACTGGGTTCTTTGTATTCCACAATGTCTGCGATGTCCGCGGCATCGAGCATGTGGTTATCGCTGAGGTCTCTTGCTACCCATCGCGCAATAGTGTTGGTGGTTAACAAAGCGGTGAAGCGGCCTTCATCGTAGATAGGGATTTGGGAAAAGTCCTTATCCTTTATGACGTTAAATGCCTCCATGATTGATGTGGCAGACGTCAAGGTGAATACCTTTTGTGGCTGCAAGACGTGGAGGGCGTCGGGAGGGGAAACCACTATGTTTCGGAGAGCGGAAATCTGCTTAACCACGGCCTCGTTCGGTTCTGCAATGGGCTCTGATTTGTAGTAGCGACCGTGGGCAATGGCATTGCGTAGGTTAGAAAAATCTTTGAGCGCCTCGGCTTGCTTACTGGAAAGCACGTGCTTGTCTCGTGCCTTGTCTACTATCCACCAGAAAGAATCTGAGTTCTCAGCGTTGAGAGCTGAGCGCAAGTGTTGTTCTATGTCGTTGAATGCAGCCAGGAATGCAGTAGCTCGGTGCGCGGTCATATGGGCCAGTGTAGAGAAGAGGGCGTCGCCAAGCAGAGGGTTTGCCTGGGCCACCGAAGAGCAATCCGCTAGCCTGGCGCAATGGTCGGTGAGACTAGCGGATGTGGTGAGCTTGCCGAGGCTGAACCGAGAGGGACTGCCGTTAGAAGACTACGCGCAGTACAGACACGGTAATGGCGGCGATGACTGCGGCGGCTGGGAGCGTAATAACCCACGCCAAGGCGATAGGCTTCATCAGGTTCCAATTTGCTGCCTTGTTGACAATGCCCACGCCCAACACGGCGCCGATGAGGATGTGGGTGGAAGATACCGGAAGGCCCAAGATCGATGAACCCATCACCACAGCGGCGGCGGCAAGCTCAGCAGCGAAGCCGGAGGAGGGGTGCATTTGGGTTAGGCCCGAGCCCACGGTCTGAATGACGAAGCGGCCGATGAACCACAAGCCAGAAATCAGGGCAACGCCCATGGCAATCATGACGGCAACCGGCACGGCAGCCTCATCGTTTACTTGGCCGGTCTTGAGGACGTCAATAACCGCAGCGAAGGGGCCAATGGCATTGGCAATGTCGTTGGAACCGTGGGAGAAGGCGAAAGCGGAGGCGGTAAAGACCTGCATCCAAGAAAAGAGAAGGAAGGTGGATTTAGCTAGCGACTTCTTTTTCAGGGAGCGGGCGAAAATGAAGACGGCCATCCACACCACGGCGCCGACCATGCCCATGACCAAGAGGTTCTGAAGAACACTGAAATCGAGTCCGGTGTGCTTGAGACCCTTGAACATCACCATGGCGGAAATGATGATGGCACCAATGGCGGCTAGTACCGGTACCCAGCTCTCTAGGGCGCGGTGAGCCTTGACATCATCCATGTCCTTGTTGAGGTTATACAGATCGCGGTAGTACTCAGATTCCAGCTGATCCGGATCGAAGTCTTCTTCTGCCACCAAGGCGGCGTCCCGGGCCATGGCGTTGGTGTAGCTAATCTGCTGGATCTCATTGAGGCGAGCAAAGCGAGACTTGTGCTCTTGGCGCAGCTCCGCGCGACGGGTCTTGATTTCGCGCAGTTTTCGGTCTGCTTCCTCGTTGTAAACCAAGATTGAGGTCTTAATCCATTTGAACAGGATAAACGCGGCGAGACCGCCGAGGACAGGGGAGAGCACCCACGAGATGGCAATGGTGCCAATCTCGCCCCACTGCACCATGTTCCAGCTGCCCTTGCCGGTGACAAAGCCGACCGTGAGCGCAGCGCCGACGATGCCGCCGACGATGGAGTGGGTGGTAGATACTGGCCAACCCATACGGGTGGCAACAAGGAGCCAGATGGCCGCACCCAAGAGGGACGCCATCATGATGTAGACGAATTCCATGGGGTCTAGCCCATCGATGGCGTCAAGGTCGACGATGCCAGAGCGCACGGTATCGGTAACTTCGCCGCCGGCGAGGATGGCGCCGGAGACCTCAAAGATGGCGGCGACAACGAGGGCCTGCTTCATAGACAGCGTTCCGGCGCCTACGGAGGTACCGAAGGAATTGGCGACGTCATTGCCGCCAATATTGAAGGCCATGAAAAGGGCGAAGAGAATGGCGGTGCCAAGGAGAATGGGCTTGGAGCCGTCGACGTAGTCGTGGCCCCAGACCATAAAGCCGATGAGGGTAACGGCGGTAAGGCCGCCAAAGATGGCGTGCCAAATCCAGTCGCTGCCCTTGCCGTTGACAGCCTCAATGTCCGTCATGTGGGTGGTAGGGGTAGACACAGGAGGAACCTTTCGGGAAAGCGTGCACAAGAGGTATGACCGCGCTTCTCAGCGAGGCGTATAGGATTCTCAAAAGAAATTCTTATGTAGAGAATGCACGCTCAGACTAAAGGCCCTAGGTTTCGGGAAAGTGAACTCAAGATGTGGAGTTCGTGAAAGCAATGTGGCTATTCGCGAACATAGTGGTCGCCGCTCTTGGTGACGGCCACGTTGTGAGTATTAGCCGCGGTAGGCGCCGCGCTCAAGGGTGTCGCACTGGGACATCTTGCCAGAGTTATATCCAGCAAGGAATGCCTTCTCACGCTGTTCGGAAGAACCATGCGTCCAGGAATCAGGCTCGACCTGGCCGCCGGAGCGGCGCTGGATATTGTCATCGCCCACCGCCTGGGCGGCCGCTACGGCGTCCGAGACCTGTTCTTTGGTGATTGGCTCAAGCAAGGGGTTATCACCCTTATCGGCATAGGAAGCCCACAGGCCTGCGTAGCAGTCAGCCTGCAACTCGATCTTTACCGCGTTGGAATCGGCGCCTGGGTCGTTATAGTCCGACAGGCCGAGGGTGCCCTCAAGGTTTTGAATGTGGTGGCCGAACTCGTGCGCCACGATGTACATGCGGGCCAAAGGAGCATTATCCGCGCCGAAGTTGCGCAGGGAATCAAAGAACGCGGTGTCGAAATAGGCGGACTCGTCGCGCGGGCAGTAGAAGGGGCCAGTAGATGAAGTCGCGGCGCCACAGCCGGTATTAACGCTGCCGTGGAAGACCACGCGCTCCGGTTCGGTGTATTGGATATCTGCCTGTTCCGGCAAGACCTTGGACCAGACATTATCCACGCTGCGCCCGGTGAACTCTACGAGGCATTCATCTTTGGTGTTGCCATCTTCTGCAGTTTCGCATTCGGGGCTTTCGCCCTGTGCAGCACGGTCAGATTGGGGCTGCTCGCTGCCCAGAATCGATCCCAAGTCTGAGGGATTGCCACCCAACAGGAGGAAAAGGCCTACTAGAACAATTGAGCCGACGCCACCGCCAATGGCGATGCCACCGCCACCGCCACCCGAACGCGCTTCTTTGCCGCCGAAATCGGCACCTGATCTAAAAGTCATGCCTAAATAGTGCCACATGGCCCCCTCATACACAGGATGAAGCTTGCTGGAAAGAGACTGAAGCAGGGAAACGGTGGCTCTTGTGCGGTCTTAGAGGTTAGCTTGGGTCTTAGAGGCTAGCTGGCGCCTACCTTACTGCGCTCCGCGTACCGGTAGGGATGTAGAATTGTGCGCGTTCCTAGTCTTGTGCTTGGTTTGGCGCGCGCTGTTTACGCGTGGCGGGACCCGCAAGTGACACAATTTTTAGAAGGGATTGAACATCAGTGCTGCGTACCCACTTAGCAGGTGAGCTCCGCAAAGAACTCGCAGGAGAGACCGTCACCCTAACCGGTTGGGTTTCCCGCCGCCGCGATCACGGTGGTGTGATCTTCATTGACCTGCGCGATCGCTCCGGCATCGCTCAGGTTGTCTTCCGTGAATCTGACGTGGCGGAGCGCGCCCACGACCTGCGTTCTGAATATTGCGTTAAGGTCACTGGTACCGTGGAGCCTCGCCCAGAAGGCTCGGAAAACCCTAACCTGCCGTCCGGTGAGATTGAGGTCAACGTCGCGGATCTTGAGGTTCTGAATAAGTCCGCAGCGCTGCCATTCCAGATTGATGATCCTTCCACCTCAGGTGAGGTAGGCGAGGAGACTCGTCTGAAGTACCGCTACTTGGACCTGCGCCGCGAGCGCCAGGCACAGGCGCTGCGGCTTCGTTCTGCTGCCAACCGCGCGGCCCGCAAGGTACTGGATTCGCATGATTTTGCAGAGATCGAGACTCCAACCCTGACTCGTTCCACCCCGGAGGGCGCACGCGACTTTCTGGTTCCAGCGCGTTTGAAGCCAGGCACCTGGTATGCACTGCCGCAGTCCCCGCAGCTTTTCAAGCAGCTGCTCATGGTCTCCGGTATGGAGCGCTATTACCAGATCGCGCGTTGCTACCGCGATGAGGACTTCCGCGCTGACCGCCAGCCGGAGTTTACCCAGCTGGACGTGGAGATGTCCTTCGTAGACCAGGACGATGTCATCGCCTTGGCGGAAGAAATCGTCACCGAGCTGTGGAAGCTCATCGGCTACGAGATCAAGACTCCGATCCCGCGCATGACCTACGCCGATGCGATGAAGTACTACGGTTCCGATAAACCGGACCTGCGCTTTGACATCAAGATTGTGGAGTGCACCGAGTTCTTCAAGGACACCACCTTCCGCGTCTTCCAGAACGAATACGTCGGCGCCGTGGTTATGGAAGGCGGCGCCTCCCAGCCGCGCCGCCAGTTCGATGCTTGGCAGGATTGGGCAAAGCAGCGTGGCGCCAAGGGTCTGGCCTACATCACCGTGGGCGAGGACGGCACCTTGGGCGGTCCGGTGGCTAAGAACATTACCGACGCCGAGCGCGAGGGCATTGCAGAACACGTCGGCGCTAAGCCGGGCGACGCCATCTTCTTTGCCGCCGGTGACACCAAGTCTTCCCGCGCGCTCTTGGGCGCTGCCCGTGGCGAGATTGCAAAGAAGCTGGACCTTATCAAGGAAGGCGACTGGGCCTTTACCTGGGTTGTCGACGCTCCGCTTTTTGAACCTTCCGCTGATGCGACCGCTTCTGGTGACGTCGCACTGGGCCACTCCAAGTGGACCGCGGTTCACCACGCCTTTACCTCCCCGAAGCCGGAGTACCTGGACAACTTTGACCAGAACCCGGGCGAGGCGCTGGCGTACGCCTATGACATTGTCTGCAACGGCAACGAGATTGGCGGCGGCTCCATCCGTATCCACCAGGAGGACGTGCAGAAGCGCGTCTTCGACGTCATGGGAATCGGTGACAAGGAGGCTCAGGAGAAGTTCGGCTTCCTGCTCGATGCTTTCCAGTACGGCGCCCCACCACACGGCGGCATCGCCTTCGGCTGGGACCGCATCGTCTCCCTGCTGGGCGGCTTCGACTCCATCCGCGACGTTATTGCGTTCCCGAAGTCCGGAGGTGGCGTGGATCCGCTTACCGACGCCCCAGCGGCAATCCCAGCCGCACAGCGTAAGGAGACCGGCGTAGACTACAAGCCAGAAAAGAAGAAGGAACAGGACAAGGCCGGTTCCACTGCGGCAGAGACCGCTGAGGAGAAGTAAGCGGGTAGCTTAATCCTCAGCCTTTAAGACACACCGTGCGGGGCGCATCGTTGGTCGCGGCAATTTCGCTGCGGGCGAACTTGTGACCCCGCTTTGGTGTGAGGGGGCATACTGGATAGAACTATGGTTGATAACGAAGCTGTGCTATCACCCGAGGATGTCATCAAAGCCGCCTCGGAGATGTTGTCGCGCCGTTTTGGTGGCACCCCGGAGATGTCGAGCGTGGAGCGCTTGGACGGTTCCGGCAATGCAATGGTTCTGCGCGCCAGGATTGCCCCTGGAGCCTTCCTGCCGCACCGCTCGGTAGTTATTAAGTACAACCCGGTTACCGGCTATGCTGTCGATGATGCTGCGATGCTGCGCGAGGTTGTGGCTTATCAATTCACCACCGCGTTATCTGAGGACGTGCGGCCCGGCCCCGTGCTTCTTGCCCACGATCTGGAGCAGCGCATTATTGTGTTGACGGACTTGGGTGAGGGCGAAACGCTTGCCGACGTCCTTGTACAGTCCACCGATGATGACCGCGTGCGGGTATTGCGCTCGCTAGGCAGTGCGTTGGGGCACATGCACGCTGGAACCGCGGGCCACGAGCAAGATTATGAAACCCTACTCAATAGGATGCTGCGCAAGAATCCGGACTTGGCTCCGCACCAGTCCGTGCGCGATGAGGCGCTGGAGCGCTCCATTGGCATCGGCCTCGACTTGCTGGATAAAGCGGGGCTTGAGGCACCGGCCAGCTTCCGAGAGCTAGCGGGGCAAGCCGCTCGATCTCTGGCATCCGGCAAAGACCGGGCATTTACTCCCTTCGACCTTTCGCCGGATAACATTATTGTGTCTCATCGCCTGCACTTCTTGGACTATGAATGGGCAGGATTCCGCAATGTTGGCTTCGACGTAGCCTGCGTTATCGCCGGCTTCCCACAGTTCCTGTTCTCCAAGCCGATCACGGACGAAGAGGCAGATATCTTCATTTCTGCTTGGTCTCGTGCCGTATCTGAGGTGTGGCCGCTATTTTCTAATGCGGAAGAAATCCACGGCCTTATCGTGGCGTCGCTCATTGGCTGGGCGCTATCGAGCGTGACCACGATGCACGCCGGCGGCATCGAAGGGCTGGTTGCCCTAGCCAGGGGAGAAGCGGAGGTCGTCCATGATCCGCAGCGCTCCATTTTGCGTCCGGCCGACCACGGCCCGTTTACGGAAGATGAATTGCTTGTGCGCCGCGACCTCTATGAAACCTTTGAGGCGCTATCCCGATATGCCGCGCGCTGCGATGGCCCCGCCTGCGCGCCCATCGCAGAATTTGGCAGCGCCATTGCGCGCCGCTTGGATGACGAATAGACAATCACGATGTGCCCGCACCCTTATAGGAGGTAGCTTTCCAGTGTCTCAAGACTCATTATTTGGCGGGCCCACTTCGGAGCGCAGCGCGTCGCCGCTGCCCGGGAAGAACCTTTTCGCCACCCACGCCGGCTCCCCACTGGCGGCGCGCATGCGCCCGCAAAACCTGGATGAAGTGGTCGGGCAAGACCATCTCTTGGCCCCCGGAAAGCCATTGCGTCGCCTCGTGGAAGGCTCAGGGGAGGCCTCCGTCATCTTGTACGGGCCGCCGGGCACCGGCAAGACCACCATTGCCTCGCTCATCGCCAGCCAAATGGGGCAGAACTTCGTGGGCCTCTCCGCCCTCGATTCGGGCGTCAAGCAGGTCCGCGAGGTCATCACCCACGCCCGGCAAGAGCTCATTCAAGGCCGGCGGACCGTGCTCTTTATTGATGAGGTGCACCGCTTTTCCAAAACCCAGCAGGACGCACTCCTCGCAGCCGTGGAAAATCGCACGGTGCTGCTCGTTGCGGCAACTACGGAAAACCCTTCCTTCTCCGTCGTCGCGCCGCTTTTGTCTCGCTCGCTGCTATTGCAGTTGCATTCGCTAAGCGACGATGACTTAAGGGGCGTCGCCAAGCGCGCGCTCGAAAGCGACCGTGGCTTGGGCGAGCGCAAGATTCGGATTACCGATGAAGCCTTGGATCAGTTGGTACTCCTCGCCGGTGGCGATGCGCGGCGCACGCTGACCTATCTCGAGGCCGCGGCCGAGGCGGTTGACGATGGCGGGGAGATTACCCCACAGACGGTCACGGATAACGTCAATAAGGCAGTGGTGCGCTATGACCGCGACGGCGACCAACACTATGACGTGGTTTCCGCGTTTATTAAGTCCATCCGAGGCTCCGATGTCGACGCTGCGCTGCATTATCTCGCCCGCATGGTAGAGGCCGGGGAGGACCCGCGCTTTATTGCCCGGCGGCTCATTGTGCACGCCTCCGAGGACATCGGCATGGCTGATCCGACCGCGCTCCAGGTGGCCGTGGCGGCGGCTGAAGCCGCTCAGCTTATCGGCATGCCAGAAGCCCGAATCCCGCTCGCGCAAGCCACCATCCACCTGGCCACCGCGCCAAAATCGCCCTCGGTCATTTCTGCTATCACGCAAGCGCAAGCCGATGTAGCCGCTGGCAAGGTGGGCCACGTGCCACCGCATCTGCGCGATGGGCACTATGAGGGCGCTAAGCGGATGGGAAATGCCGTGGGCTATGTCTATCCCCACGATGATCCCCGCGGCGTAGTGGAGCAGCAGTACCTGCCCGATGAGCTGGAGGGTTCGGTTTACTATGAACCCACCGATCACGGGGCTGAGAAGCGAGTTTATGACTATATTGGCCGCTTGCGCAGCATTATTCGTGGCAAGCGCGGCCCAGGCAAAAACGCTCGCCGGCCTCGCTGATCCCCACCGATGGGAAATCGCTGTGCAGCGAAGGGTAGAGTTGGGCGGGTTAGAAACTTCTTGATAGAAGATGAAAGCTCAGACAGTTAGGATTGTTGCTCGTGAAGACTCATGAGATCCGGGAACGGTTTACCCAGCACTTCGTCAATTCTGGTCACGAGGCAGTGCCAAGCGCCTCGCTGATCCTGGATGACCCTAACCTGCTTTTCGTTAATGCCGGCATGGTTCCGTTTAAGCCCTATTTCTTGGGCCAGCAGAACCCGCCCTTTGCCAAGGGCCTTGCCACTTCCATCCAAAAGTGCGTACGTACCTTAGACATTGATGAGGTGGGTATTACCACCCGCCACAACACCTTCTTTCAGATGGCCGGCAACTTCTCCTTTGGCCAGTACTTCAAGGAAGGCGCCATCACCAATGCGTGGACCTTGCTTACCGGCTCCGTTGATGAGGGCGGCTTTGGCCTAGACCCAGAGCGCTTGTGGGTCACGGTTTACCTGGATGATGATGAAGCCGCCGAAATTTGGCGCGACAAGATCGGTGTTCCAGAAGAGCGCATTCAGCGCCTCGGCATGGAGGACAACTACTGGTCCATGGGTATCCCCGGGCCCTGTGGCCCCTGCTCCGAGATTTATTATGACCGCGGTCCGGAGTACGGCAAGGACGGCGGCCCGATTGCCGATGACAACCGTTACATGGAGATCTGGAACCTGGTCTTCATGCAAAATGAGCGCGGCGAGGGCATTGGCAAGGGCAACTTTGAGATCGTCGGCGAGCTGCCCAAGAAGAACATCGATACCGGCCTGGGCATCGAGCGCGTGGCCTGCATTTTGCAGGACGTAGACAATGTCTATGAAACGGACCTGCTGCGCCCAGTTATTGATGTAGCCGAAGAGCTTACCGGTGCCACTTATGGCGATAAGGCCTCCCACGAAGACAACATCCGCTTCCGCGTGGTAGCTGACCACTCCCGTACCGGCATGATGCTCATCCTGGATGGCGTGACCCCTGGCAATGAGGGCCGCGGGTATATCCTGCGCCGCCTGCTGCGTCGCATTATCCGTTCCGCCAAGCTGCTGGGTGCTAAGGGCGCGACTATGGAGCGCTTCATGAATACGGTCATGGACACCATGACCCCGTCTTACCCGGAGATTGCGGACAACCGCGAGCGCATCCTGCGCGTTGCCGTGAATGAGGAAAAGGCCTTCCTGAAGACCCTCGAGTCCGGCACCCGCCTCTTCGATGATGCCGTCCAGGAACTCAAGTCCACTTCCCGCGCGAAGACCGCAAAGGTGCTACCGGGTGAGAAGGCCTTTGAGCTGCACGATACCTACGGTTTCCCCATCGACTTGACCTTGGAGATGGCCCAGGAAGCCGGCCTTGAGGTCGACATGGATGGCTTTAACGACGCCATGGGCGAGCAGCGCCGCCGCGCCAAGGCCGATAACCAGGCCAAGAAGCACGGCCACACCGACCTTTCTCTCTACCGCGACTGGGTAGACAATAACCCCACCGTCTTCACCGGTTTTGAGGAGCTTGCTTCCGACGCCCGCGTGATCGGCCTCGTCCGCGGCGGCGAAAAGGTCGACCAGGTGCACGAGGGCGAGCAGGTTGAGGTCATCTTGGACCACACCCCGCTGTACGCCGAAGCTGGCGGCCAGATGGCAGACCGCGGCCGCATTATGGCCGGTGAGTCTTTGCTGGAGGTCAACGACGTTCAAAAGATTGGCAAGAAGCTGTGGGTACACAAGGCCACGGTTACCGCTGGCGGCCTTGACTTGGGTATGTCCGTTGAAGCGGCCGTCGACGAGCAGTGGCGCCACGGTGCTACCCAGGCACACTCTGCTACGCACCTCATTCACGCCGCATTGCGCCAGGTGCTTGGCCCCACCGCCGTCCAGGCCGGCTCCATGAACCGCCCGGGCTACCTGCGCTTTGACTTCAACTACACCGAGCAGCTCAGCCAGGCACAGCTGGAGGAGATCGCTTTGATTACCAACCAGGCAATCGACTCCAATTTTGCGGTCAACACCATTGAGACCTCCCTGGAGGAGGCCAAGGCCATGGGAGCTATGGCACTATTCGGTGAGAACTACGGCAAGGAAGTCCGCGTAGTAGAAATCGGCGGACCGTTCTCCATCGAGCTCTGCGGCGGTACCCACGTTGGTTCCTCCGCTGAAATCGGACCGGTATCCGTGCTGGGTGAGTCCTCCGTTGGCTCTGGTGCTCGCCGCATCGAGGCCTACTCCGGTTTGGATGCCTTCCGTTACTACTCCAAGGAAACTGCCTTGGTAGAAGGCGTGTCCCGCGAGCTCAAGGTGCAGACCGAGGATTTGCCGGATCGCATCGCGCAGCTGTCTGAAAAGCTCAAGGCAGCGGAGAAGGAAATTGAAACCCTGCGCAAGCAACAGCTGGCTGCCCGTGCCACCGAGTTCGTCAGCGCAGCCAAGGACATCAATGGATTCAAGGTCATTGCGCTGACCTTGCCGGAAGGCACCACCGGCGGGGACCTGCGCACCGTTGCTACGGACCTGCGCAACCGCCTGCGCGAGGAAGAAGCCGTTATCGTCTTGGGCGCCGAGGATAAGGGCAAGTTTCCGTTCATCGCGGCGGCTACGGACAAGGCCGTTGGACGCGGCGTGAAGTCCGGGGACATCGTGAAGCAGTTTGGCCAGTACGTCGACGGTCGTGGCGGCGGTAAGCCGGATATGGCTCAGGGCTCTGGTTCTACTGCAGCCGGTGCTGAGCGCGGCTTTGCAGCCGTCAAGGACATGCTCGAGTCCCTATAGGAGTTCGACCGTGGCAAAAGTGGAACCAGATACCCCGGGAGTTGATGACCCGGGGCAGGGCCGCCGGATCGCACTCGATGTCGGTACGGTGCGTATTGGCGTGGCAGTGTCCAATAGGGAAGCCACGCTTGCCACTCCAGTGGAGACCGTGCACCGGGAAACCGGGTTCAAGGATCGCGATAAGGGCGATATTGACCGCATCTTGGAACTCATTGATTCCTACGATGCAGTTGAGGTCATCGTAGGGTTGCCGCGGGACTTGCAGGGAAATGGGTCCAAAAGCGTAAAACATGCTAAAGAAATTGCGTTTCGCATCCGCCGTCGGTTGAATCGAGATGCAAATATAGATAAAGTTCCACCACCAGTACGTTTGGCTGATGAGCGTCTGACTACCGTGGCAGCAACCACCGCGCTGCGCGCGTCCGGCGTGTCCGAGAAGAAGGGCCGTAAAGTCATCGACCAAGCAGCAGCGGTGGAGATATTGCAGACTTGGTTAGATGGGCGCGCGAGCGCGCTACGATCCCATGATGCAATAGACCAGCCTTCAGACTCAGGAGACTAAAACACGTGAGCCGTAACCAAGAACGCCTCGGCCGATCGATGGAGCCGAAATACGTCAAGCGCCGCCAGCGCGGCATTGCCGTTGTCATTGCGTCCATCATCGTTATCCTTGGCGCCCTTATCTACATCGGATTCCGCCTCGGCAATACCTCCGCCGATTATGAAGGAACCGGCAACGGTACCACCCAGCTGGTGGAGGTGCCGGAAGGCTCGTCCATGTCCGAGCTCGGACCTGCATTGGTAGAAAAGAATGTGGTGAAGACGAAAGACGCTTTCGATTCTGCTGCGTCGATGAACCACAGTGCGAGCCAAATCCAGCCGGGTTTCTACCGTCTGCAGGAAGAAATGAGCGCAGACGCAGCGGTCGAGGCATTGCTGGATGAGAATAACCGCGTGGACATGCTCGAGGTGCAAGGTGGTGCCACCTTGGAAGACGTCAAGGTTGTGGGCGGAGACGTCCGCTACGGCATTTACTCCCTGATTTCTGAGGTCAGCTGCAACGATGGCAACTGCCTGAAGAAGGAGGACTTGGAAAAGGTTGCCGCCGAAACCGACCCAGCCGAGCTGGGCGTACCGGAGTGGGCTTTGGACGCTATTAATAAGCGCGGCAATGACCCCAAGCGCATTGAGGGCCTTATCGCGCCAGGCCAGTACGTCTTGGACCCCAATATGGAGGCCAAGGATATCCTCAAGGATCTCATCACCCGCTCCACCAAGCGTTACAACGAAACCAATATTGAGGAACGCGCCCAGGCTATCGGCTTGAGCCCTTATGAGCTGCTCACCTCCGCTTCCTTGGTGGAGCGCGAGGCGCCAGCGGGCGAGTTCGACAAGGTTGCCCGCGTTATCCTCAACCGCTTGGACGAGCCAATGCGCCTGGAGTTTGACTCCACCGTGAACTACGGCTTGGAAGACGTTGAACTGGCCACCACCGATGAGGCCCGTGGGGAGAAGACCCCGTGGAATACCTACGCGAAGGAGGGCCTGCCGGATACCCCGATTGCTTCTCCTTCGGACGATGCAATCAAGGCCATGGAAGAGCCGGCTGAGGGCAACTGGAAGTTCTTCGTCACCGTGGACCAGGAGGGCACCACCGTATTCTCCGATACTTACGATGAGCACTTGGGCCGCGTCGATGACGCCATCCGCTCCGGCGTGCTTGACTCCAAGCGCGAAGGCGAGGGCGCTGGTTCCGGCAACGGTGACGCCGCTGCCGAGCAGCCCGCCCCGTAGAGCCACGACGACCACAAAGAGGTAGAACACCATGCCACGTGCGGCCGTCCTTGGTAGCCCCATCGAGCACTCCTTGTCTCCGGTGCTTCACAATGCTGGCTACGAGGCCGCCGGGCTGGCCGGTTGGGACTACACCCGCTGTGAGACATCGGCGGAGGGGCTTCCGGAATTAGTGGCGGCAAGCGACTCAGAGTTTGTTGGTTTCTCCGTGACCATGCCCGGCAAGTTTGCCGCCCTCCGCTTCGCGGACAATGTAAGTGACCGGGCCCAACTGATTGGCTCGGCAAATACCTTGGTGCGCAGGGCCGACGGTTGGTATGCGGACAATACCGATACCGAGGGCGTACGCGGTGCGCTTGGCGAACTTCTGGGGGATAATCCAGCAGCTCATGCGCTGCTCATTGGTGCTGGGGGCACCGCTCGTCCCGCGTTGTGGGCGCTAGCTGAGCGCGGGGTGAAAAAGGTTACGGTCCTCAACCGTTCCGACCGCAGCTCCGAACTTTTGCCGCTCGCCCAGAACCTAGGGCTGGAACTTTCCTTTGTCAGTTTCGACGGGGACTTATCCGCGCTGGCTCGCACTGTCGATGTCATTGTGTCCACCGTTCCAGCCGCGGCGGTGGAAGACTATGTCTTTGCCATTGCCCACGCACCGGTGCTGGACGTCATTTATGATCCTTGGCCCACGCCGCTGACCATGTGGGCGGCGGCCAATGGGTACAAGACCGTCGGCGGGCATGTCATGCTCGCGCACCAAGCATTTAGCCAGTTCGAGCAATTTACCGGGGTGGCGGCCCCGCGGGAAGAGATGCTGAAGGCATTGAACCAGGAGCTGCAGAAGCGGTCGCAGACAACTAAGTAGGAGGGGCGTCGGCAAGCGCGGCCTGCAACTCCTGTGCAGTAGAAGCTGCAGAATTCGCCATGTAGACAAAGGCGCCCAGCGTTTGCTCACAGCGTGCCTTAGTGTGATCCCCGTGCTAATAGTCGGAGGAATTATCTATTGTTTGTGGGCAGCAGCCCTGTGCTGGTGGGATGTTCGGCAGCGCCGATTGCCAGATTGGCTGACGCTTCCAGCTGCGGTGCTGTCGCTTGTCGTGGCCAATTGGAGTGGGCTGTGGTGGCCGGGGATCTACCTCGTGCTGGGGCTGGCCCATGCAGGCGTGGGTGGAGGCGACATCAAACTCGCCTGGCCCCTGGGAATGCTGGTGGGGCATGTGGCTGGGTTTATGGGTGTGGTAGCAGCAAGCGGCAGCGCGTCCCTTCTGACGCTTTTGTGGTCGGCGTGCAGCGGGCAGAAGGAGAGCCCGCATGGTCCTGCAATGCTGCTAGCGGCAACGGTCGTTATCGCATGTGCGCACCCTCTTTGAGGGGGTAAAAGAATTTATTGCGGGGCCAAGTTGGTACTGGATTGGCCAGGCCGTGCGATAATACCCGCATGCTTCGTTGGACTACTGCAGGTGAATCCCACGGCCAAGCTCTTATTTCGATGTTGGAGCACATGCCCGCTGGGGTCCCCATTACCCGCGCCGATATTTCCCATCAGCTTTCCCGGCGCCGCCTAGGTTATGGCCGCGGTGCCCGTATGAAGTTTGAAGCTGATGAGGTCACCGTGCTGGGTGGAGTCCGCCATGGGCTCACCTTGGGTAGTCCCATCGCCATCATGATTGGCAATACGGAGTGGCCCAAGTGGACAACCATCATGTCGGCCGATCCTCTGGATATGGACGATGAGGGCACTATTAAAGCGATGAACTCCGGCCGCGGTGCCGCCTTGACTAGGCCGCGCCCCGGGCACGCTGACTTTGCCGGAATGGTGAAGTATCGCCACAGGGAAGCGCGCCCCATCCTGGAGCGCTCCTCGGCGCGTGAGACGGCGGCCCGTGTGGCCGCAGCTACCGTTGCGCGCAATTTTCTGCGCGAAACCTTGGGCGTCGAGGTTCTCTCCCACGTGATATCTATTGGTGCTTCCGAGCCTTATCAGGGGCCTGCACCAGCGTTCGCGGACATCGAGGCTATTGATGATTCGCCGGTCCGCGCCTGCGATAAGGCGGCTGAATCCTCCATGATTGCGGAAATTGAGGCCGCAAAGAAGCAGGGTGATACCTTGGGCGGCATCGTTGAAGTTGTGGTCGATGGCCTGCCTATCGGGCTAGGCTCGCACATTTCCGGCGATGACCGCTTGGACGCACAATTGGCCAGCGCCTTGATGGGCATTCAGGCCATCAAGGGAGTGGAAATTGGCGATGGTTTTGCCGAGGCCCGTCGTCGCGGTTCCGCTGCCCACGATGAGATGGTGCTAACCGAAGAAGGCGTATCCCGCCTCAGCAACCGTGCAGGGGGACTCGAAGGCGGCATGACGAACGGACAGCAGCTGCGCGTGCGGGCGGCAATGAAGCCGATTTCTACGGTTCCGCGTGCCTTGCGCACTATTGATATGGAGTCCGGCGCTGAAGCTACTGCCATTCACCAGCGCTCAGATGTGTGCGCGGTTCCGGCGGCAGGCGTCGTTGCAGAAGCAATGGTTGCCCTCGTTCTTGCGCGGGCCGTGCTAGAAAAATTCGGTGGCGATAGCCTCGAAGAAACCTCTGCGGCCATCGCCGCGTATGATAAATACGTTTCGGACCGCCTTGCTTTTGACCAGGAGTAAGTTATGACCACCCCAACCGCCGTTACGGGACTGCCCCGTCCACGCGTTGTTTTGGTTGGCCCGCCAGGTGCGGGTAAATCCACCATTGGCCGTCGCCTTTCCCACGCCTTGAGCTGCGAACTGGTGGATTCGGATCATCTTATTGAACAGGCTAAGAATAAGCCGTGCGGGGAAATTTTTAGCGAGCTAGGTGAACCTGACTTTCGCGCGCTCGAAGCTGAACACGTTGCTGCGGCACTGCGCACTGGTGGAGTAGTCAGCCTCGGCGGCGGGGCAGTGTTGACGGATTCCACCCGTGAGCTGCTGGAGCGCCATACCGTCATCTTTTTGGATATCTCCCCCGAAGAAGGCGCACGGCGTACATCCGGGGATAGCAATCGGCCGGTGCTTGCATCCGACAATCCACTCGAGCACTACCGCAACCTCGTGGAGGTGCGGCGCCCGTATTACCAGGAGGTGGCAGATTACCGGGTACGCACCGATGCTCGGACCCCACAGCAGGTGGTGGGCGATATCCTCGGCTTCCTCGATACCCTGTAGATTCCCCGCCGCGCTAACACTAGTTCCTCGCCCCAGTGCCTCGGCGACGAACGGAAAGGACCACCATGCCCAGCATTGCCGTTAATGGACCACAGCCCTATGAAGTTCGCATTGGCACCGATCTCAACCGGGACATCGCGCAGCGCTGTGCACAGATTGGTGCAGTCCAGGCGGGCATTATCTGCCAGCCGCCGCTGCGTGCTGCGGCCGAGCGCTTAGCAGAACTCGTTGCCGCTGAAGGGGTGGAGCCTACGCTTATCGACGTCCCCGATGCCGAGGCCGCCAAGCAGCTCAACGTCATCGGCGGCGTGTGGGATCAGCTGGGGGAGAAGGGCTTTAATCGCCGTGACGTCATCATCGGCCTCGGCGGTGGCGCTACCACCGATTTGGCTGGGTTTGCCGCGGCCGGGTGGATGCGCGGCATCAAGGTCATTCAGGTACCCACCACGCTATTGGCCATGGTTGACGCGGCCGTCGGCGGCAAAACCGGCATCAATACCGCAGCCGGCAAGAACCTCGTTGGCGCCTTTCATGAGCCGGATTCTGTGTTCGTGGATCTCGAGCGCCTCGAAACCCTGCCTGCGGCGGAAATTGTTGCTGGTTCGGCGGAAATCATCAAAACCGGATTCATCCATGACCCGGTGATCCTTGAACGCTATGACAGCGACCCCGCCGCATGTGTGGACCCACAGGGCTACCTTCCAGAATTGATTGAGCGCTCCATCGCGGTAAAGGCCGCGGTGGTGGGCGAGGATCTCAAGGAATCGGGCCTGCGTGAAACGCTCAACTACGGCCATACCTTTGGCCATGCGGTGGAGCGCCATGAACATTATGAATGGCGCCATGGCCACGCGGTGGCGGTGGGTATGATGTTTATCGCCCACCTAGCGCATGCGCGGAGCCTCATTGACGCGGAACTGGTGGAAAAGCACCGCCGGATCCTGCACAGCATTGGGCTGCCGACTACGTATAGGCCAGGGCAGTTCGCGGACCTGTATGAGGCAATGACCCACGATAAGAAGAACCGCGACGGACAGATCCGGTTTGTAGCCTTGACCGGGGTGGGCGAGACCACCCGTCTCGAAGGCCCCAGTACGGAAGAGCTAGAAGCGGCCTACGCCGCGATTTCGGAGTAGAAATGAAGATTATTGTCCTCAATGGCCCGAACTTGAACCGCTTGGGAAAACGGCAACCGGATGTCTACGGCTCCACCACCCTGGCGGATGTAGAGAAGATAGTCTCCTCGCGCGCCGCCGCGCACGGTGCAGAAGTAGAGTGCTTCCAGTCCAACCATGAGGGTGAGCTCATTGAGAAGGTGCATGCCGCCGCGGATGCGGGCCACCCGGTGATTATCAACCCCGGCGGTTTTACCCATACCTCAGTGGCCCTGCGGGATGCCCTGGCAGAGGTAGCCGATGGCGCCGGATTCGTAGAGGTGCATATTTCTAATGTGCATGCGCGCGAGTCCTTCCGCCGTCACTCCTATCTCAGCCCTATTGCCAGCGGCGTCATCGCGGGGTTGGGTGTCTTCGGCTACGTGGCGGCAGTGGACTATCTCTGCCAATAAGCCCCCACGAACGGGCTGGGCGGCAGCCGGCTAGAAAGAAATCCGCCCATCTGCGGTGGCAGGGTCGATATACTGGGTGGATACTTTCTACACCGCAGTCGACCCAGAAGGATGAAATCATGGCTTTGGCAGATACCCGTTTTAGTGACCGGCGCCGCAAGCTTGCCGCGGAACTAGCCGGCCAGCGCATCGATGCCGTTCTGGTTACCCACCTCACGCACGTGCGCTACCTTTCGGGATTCTCCGGCTCGAATGGCGGGCTACTTTTGCGCAAAGACCTTACCGCGCAGGTTGCTACCGACGGCCGGTACACCACGCAGATCGCCCGAGAGGTTCCCGATCTGGAGGCTATCCAAGGCCGCGCGGTAGGAAAGGTACTCCTGCAGCAGTTTGCCGATGTCGAGGGGCCGGTTCGAGTCGGTTTTGAAGCCGACTACCTCTCGGTCTCTGAGCTGAAGGACCTGGAAGAGTCCGCCCCAGAGTCGGTTACCTTGGTTCCCATCGCCGGGGTCATTGAAAAAATTCGGTTGGTCAAGGATTCGCTCGAGCTAGAAAAGCTGGAAGAGATTGCCGCGCTGGCTAATCAGGCGCTGGAGGATCTACTCGCCGCTGGTGAGCTGCGTGCCGGCCGCACCGAGCGCCAGGTGGCCGCCGATTTGGAATATCGGATGCGCATGCTCGGCTCGGAGCGGGTGAGCTTCGATACCATTGTCGCTTCTGGCCCGAATTCGGCGATGCCGCACCATGGTGCCGATGACCGGGTCATCGAGGACGGCGACCTTGTGACCATCGATTTCGGTGCGCACCTGCGCGGGTTCAACTCCGATTGCACCCGCACCTACGTCGTGGGCACGGCGAATGATTTTGCCAAGGAAATCTATGATGTGGCGCTCCGCGCCCAAAAGGCGGGCGTGGCAGCCTCGGTACCGGGCGCTAAGCTTGCCGACGTCGACGCCGCCTGCCGCGATGTCATCTCCGCCGCGGGCTACGGCGACTACTTTGTGCACTCGACAGGCCACGGCGTGGGCCTAGACGTTCACGAGGCCCCGTTCGCGGCACAGACGGGTAAGGGCGAACTCGTCGCCGGCATGACTCTGACCATCGAGCCGGGAATTTATGTGCCAGGCAAGGGCGGCGTGCGCATCGAAGATACCCTCATCATTACCGATGGCGCACCGAAGATCATTACTGCCGCGACGAAGGAATTTACTGAACTGCCCGCCTAGTGAGCCAGCACCTTGGAGTTAAGCAGCTGGGCGACGTTGCGGTTACCCAGGTGCGTGAGGTGATTAAAGAGGTTGTGCGGTACGGAGTACTCCCACTTGCCGGAAATCCAGCGAGTGCTGTCCGGCGCGCACATGCCGTGATCAATGGAGTCGGCACGTAGGTTGTAGTACTGCACGCCGTTTGCGCGTGCTGCCTTGTACATGGCGCTATTGACTTGGTCCTCACCGGTGCGAACCAGGCCCGCGTAGTCCATGTTGAACCCGGCTTCAGAGGAACCCGGTGCGGAGGTGCGCAGCGGGCATACCGCGCCATTGCGGGCGGAGATAGCGGGATAGCCTACAACGCTGATGCGGGCATTCGGGGCGGCGTGGCGAATCCGCTGGATCGAATGCTTCATTCCGTCGTAGTAGGGGTTGGAAGAAGAAAGAGATGGGCGCACGATTTCCTGGAAATCATTGGCGCCGAACTGAATTAAAACATTTTTGGTGGCACCGTTGAGATCATTATTGGCAATGGCTCCGTTGATCTGTTCCTGGAAGTCCTTGCGGTGGGAGTGGCCGGCGGCCTTCGCCGCAGAGCATGCATAGTTGGCTACGTGCTGACCTGAAACGCGCCCCAATTCGCGGCCAACATTACTCTGACCCTGCGGGCAACCCTGTGGGGACGGTGCGCCAGGAGCGTCTTCGATGCCGTGGGTGGCAGAAGAGAGCGTAGTGCTTGCCGAAGGGGACAGGCTCGAGGTAGTACCAATTTGGCCATAGGTTGGGTTGGCAAAGACAGAATCGCCGAACATCACAGTCTGGGCGTCTGCCGCCATGGCCTGCGGCGCGGAGAGTGCTGCTACGGTTGCGCCAGTAGCGGTAGCCGCGGCGTAAAGCTTCTTGAGAGACATCGCAAAAATCCTTGGTAGATATGTGAAAAATCAATAAAGCAAAGTCTTATCGTACAGCGAGTTATTGCTGGATAAAAACCATTGATTGTCCGCGCGTCTATCCGCTTTGGGCAGGCGAAAGGCCCCGAAAGCCACTCCGCAGAATACTGTGGGGCAGAAACGGGGGACCGGTAATACCCCAAGGGGCAGTTGTCCGGTAGGCTTAAACATTGTTTTCAACCTTTAGTCCACAATTTTCGGGAGTTTAACCGCAATGGCTGATACTACTGATTTCAAGAACGGCCTCGTTCTGAAGATCGACAACAAACTGATGCAGATCGTTGAGTTCCAGCACGTGAAGCCGGGCAAGGGCCCAGCCTTCGTGCGTACCAAGCTCAAGGATGTTGTCTCCGGTAAGACCGTGGACAAGACGTGGAATGCTGGCGTAAAGGTAGAGACCGCAACCGTGGACCGCCGCGATATGACCTACCTGTACAACGATGGCACCAGCTACGTTGTTATGGATGAAAAGACCTTCGAGCAGTTCGAGCTCCCGCCGGAGAAGTTCGGCGATGCCGCTCGCTTCCTGCTGGAGAACATGCGCGTTCAGGTTTCCTTCTACGAGGATGAGGCACTCTTTGCAGAACTGCCTATCTCCGTAGACCTCAAGGTAGAGCACACCGAACCTGGCCTGCAGGGTGACCGTTCTTCCGGCGGCACCAAGCCTGCCACCCTGGAAACCGGTGCTGAAATCCAGGTTCCGCTGTTCATTGAGATCGGCAACGTTCTCAAGATTGATACCCGCACCGGCGAGTACCTCTCCCGCGTTAACAACTAGGGCATCTGACTGTGTCTGATAACACCCCTAAGCGCGATATCAACTACAAGCGGCACACCGCGCGGTACCGTGCACGTCGTCGTGCCGCCGATATCCTCTACGAAGCGGAAAATAGGGACGTTGACCCCGTTGCCATCGTGGAGGATCGCATCGCCTTGGCACGTGAGGATCGCAATGCGGTAGCACCTGTGGCCGAATACACGCAGGTGATTGTCAAGGGCGTCGCTGAAGAGCTGGATGTCATCGATGACACCATCGCTCGCTACCTTTCTGAGGACTGGGAACTGCACCGTATTCCCGCAGTAGACCGCGCTATCCTGCGCGTTTCGGTTTGGGAGCTACTCTTCAATCCCGATATTCCTACCGCCACCGCTGTAGTAGAAGGCGTAGAAATCGCCTCTCAGTACTCCAATGAGCAGGCAGCACCGTATATCCACGCGGTATTGGACGATGTGGCGCAGTCCCGCTCCGCCGAAAGCCCGATGTCTGCAGAGCACCAGGGCCTAGAGGAAGAAGAACACGATGCTGCTGCGGCTAAGGACACGACGGATGCCGTTCCACCAGCCGAATCGGCAGAGACTGCGAGCAACGCAACCGCGACTGATGAGGATTCTGAATCTGCGGAAGACTCGGCCGAGTAGCACCGTCGAGTAGTACTCGCGCCCTTTTATCGTGAGCCAATTTTCCGCCTGCGGTCGGCTTGGTAGAAACACCAGGCTGGCGGCGGGCGGTATTTTGTACCATGGCAGGCATGGGCAAATTCAAGATTCATGATGCGCTGGGCCTGAGAGCAGGGAAGAACTTCCGCCTCGCTGATGTAGACCCTGCCGCTACGCCAGGTTTTAGTGGCTCTAAGGCCGACCTTGCTGCTCGCTTTGCACGTTACGACGAAGAGCTTTATGAACTCCAAGAGCGTCTTTTTGCTAATGGTCGCGCGCATGAAGGTAGCGCGCCGTCTTTACTGGTGGTTTTGCAAGGGATGGATACCTCCGGCAAGGGCGGCGCCATCCGTAATGTCTTTTCGGTCTTTGACCCGCAAGGCACCAAAACTGTGGGCTTTGGCAAACCGACGGACGAGGAATTGGCGCACGACTTTTTGTGGCGCATTCGCAAACATGACCCCCTGCCGGGCCAGGTTGTGGCGTTCGACCGCTCCCATTATGAAGATGTGCTCATCCAGCGGGTACATAAATGGGTAGACGAAGACGAAGTGGATCGCCGTTTTGCAGCCATACGGGACTATGAGCAGGGCCTTGCCGGCCGCAACGTTAAGATTTTAAAGATATTTCTGCATATCTCTCCGCAGTTCCAAAAAGAAAACCTCCTGGAGCGCACCGAACGCGAGGACAAATATTGGAAATACGATCCATCCGATATTGAGGAGCGCGGATATTGGGACGAGTACATGGCCGCTTATGAAGATGCCATTCGCCGAACAGATGAAATCTGGGCACCGTGGTATGTCCTCCCCACGGACAATAAGAAATACGCCCGCATGGCCTTGAAATTCCTCATCGTGGACGCGTTGCGCCACCTAGAGCTTTCTTGGCCTGCACCGGATTTTGATCCTGAGCAAGAACGCCAGCGCATTCTCGACTCCGAGTGAATGTCCACAAGAAAAGCTCCCTTTCTGCCGCCCAATCCCGCATGAGGAATGGAAGGCTAAGGGAGCTTGCTTCTTAGGCGGCGTTAGTTAACTCGTGGCATCTCCAGCACCGGAGCTATTGCCTTCCGCGCCGGCCTTGCCAGCAGTTTCGGAGCCAAGCTTGGCCATTTCTTCCGCAGCAGAGACCATGGCGTCCTGTCCACGGATTACGCCGTCTACTGCAGATTTCAAGGCTGCCTGCAGCTGCTCATCGGTCATGCCGGCAGCGGCAGGGATATCGCGCTCGGTGCGTACTACCAGCATGTCATCGTGCTCCGAGATAACTGCGCGGGCGCCGAAGGCGACGGAGTTGATCTGGTTAGCCGCGAGAAAGAGGCCGGCGTCGGCCTTGGAATAGGCGGCGTCGGTAGGCACATCGCAACGGACAATAACCACGGAATCAAGAACCGCGAACATAGTGGGCAGACCGTTGAGATTGGCGGTCGCTGCCTCAATATCGCTGTCCATCTTGGTCAATTCGATATCGAAGCTGCGCATGGCCTCGACAACGCGGTCAAGGGTAATCTCCGGCAGGTTGTTTTCGGTAGAGGCATTAGTCATGGTTGTGCTCCTCCCAAGTCACGAGCTGTGGGTAGTGTTCTTCCACGAAGGCGAAGGACTGCAGCATAGAATCCAGCGTGGACATCACGAAGGCGCCGATCTGGTTGCGGGACAAACCGTGGGCAATGTTGATCTCGCGCACGCCGGAAACGGCGAGGTTATTCTCGGCAGCTTCAAAGAAGCGCAGGGTCGGCGCGAAGTGCTGCTGGTTCCACTGGTTGAGCATCGTCAACAGGGTTGGTCCCTCAGAAGAAGGCACATTGCCGCGCCAAACGGAATCCGCCACGAGCACATCATCGCGCACCTGCATGGCGATGGCGACGTTGGAAAAACCAGTGCGCAGAATCTGCACGGTCTCTTCCTCGCTCACTGGCTGCTCTTCGAGGCGGTATTCCAGGTTCTCAGATGCAAAGATCTCGCCGATGCGCTCGAGAGTTACAGGCTCTACCGGCGTATCGGGATACAGGGTTGGTTCTTCAGACACTTAAGTAGTCTCAATCCATGTACTAATCGGGGATAAAGGTCAACCTTTGCTAGTTTACCTAACTGAACTGATGCTTTCCGCCCGTCCAGGAATGTCGCGGGTCTTGTCCGTCACTCGGCTCACAACTCGACGTGGCCGACGGCCGATTGAGCCGGGCCGCAGTTTCCCATTCCGCAAGTCCAGTGGTGCACATACGTGTTAGTGGACTGCCCATCTGAGGACGGGCAGCGGTAAAACGCATTAGTAATCACTAGGCTCGAGCATCTGAGCGAGACAAACCACAGTGGAGCCCACCCCAGCTGCTACCTCGGAGTCCATGAGTCTCTCCGATTTCTCTCAGCTCGCCTCCGGCGTGATCATTTCCTGCCGTGACGAGCACTGGCTGGTCAGCAACGTCGCGCGCACCACCGACGGCTTCCGTATCCGGGCGGCGGCGTGAGCGACTACGTACGCGATACCACCGCCACTTTCTTTACCGCACTCGATGACATTGAGGTCTTTGACCCAGCGAAAGTTACCGTCCGCCCAGATGAGTCACCGTAATTTCGCCACACCTGCCTGTGGCTGGAATCCACGCTGCGCCGCACGCCGGTGCCGCTGTACCAAAAGCAGCTGGAGGTGGCCACGCAGATGCTGGCGGACCCGCTGGATTATCAGCTGTCTGCGGTGAAGTTGGCGCTTTCAGATGAGCGCCTGTAGAGGCAGGAAGAGGATGCCGGCGCCCATGGCTGTCCCAAACAGTGCGAGCACCCAACTCCAGGCGGGGCCTTCGGACTTGGTGGCTGCACTGCTTATCGACGCCGACCCGGCAGCACTATCGCCGGTGCCATTTGCGTGGGGCTTGGAAGTAGTCATCGATTCTACTTTCTAAAACTCCACCTCGTTGCGGAAATCGAGCGGGTCATACAGTGGCTGCAGTCCCGGCCGCGACCGAGCTCGTCCGAGCCAATCGCTACTATTTCTATGACTGCGGCTATCAATTTCTTAGCGATGCTTAGTGGTGCAGTTTGACGACAAGCTCCTCATGGTGCCTCTTAGCTTCATCACCTCACAGGATATCGTCGAAAAGCAGCTCTCTACGGTTGCTCGGTGTAAGCCGCTCCTGCGCGCGCTCGGTACACGCCCCATCGCCCGGCGGAGCTTGCCAACGCCCCGTCCCTCCACCACTGCGACGACTCTAACGGTGGCGGACATCGCGGCCCGCTAGCGAGCTGGGTGCATAACTTGGGGCGGGATGGTGTCTCTGCGCGAATTTTAGGGGTCGGGGTGTGGGGTGTAGGTACGCCGTGCAACGCACGGGGGAGTAGGGCGTTCCTGCTACTGAGAATCAACGTCCTCAGCGATGAGGCTTGCTGCATGCTCGCGTAGGTAGTCGCGCATGTATGGCAAAGCGAAGTCGACTTCGCCGTGGCCGGTGGTGGTGATCATTTCGGCGTCGAGAAGCCGGCGGCGGTAGTTGCCCACATAAGAATCTGTTTTATTGAAGCGAGCCTTGATATCCGATATTTTGGTGGGGCCATCATTTTGGGCCATGTAAACCAAGAAGCTTCGGTCGACGTTCGAGAGGTCCGATAGTGCCGGCTCGTGGACAAGCTGGCCGAGCTTGCGCTGCGCAGTTGCGACTGCTCGCTGAGCAGAGTCAATGGAAATTTCGGAGCCGTCATCCGAAATGCGTTCTTTTTCCCTAAATGAGCATTGGCCAACGAGTTGAATCATGAATGGGTAACCATGACATGCCTCGACTGCGGTTTTAAGAGCGTCCTGTGACCATGAGGTTGCGGCGCTGTGGAGGGGCTCTTCCAATGCTTCACGAACATCCGAATCGGAGACTCTACCTAGCTCAATGCGGTTTGCGCGGCGAAGGAAAGTGACTGGATTGGCATCGCCGTGGCTGTTTAGCTTCCCGGAAAGCAGCGGCCTGATTGAAGATGGGATGCCCGCCATGACTACGGAAATGTCTTCACCCTCACGGATGAGGTGCTGTATTGTGGCCCCGAACTCTATGAGCTCTTGGCTGCGTTGGTGGTGCATCTCATCCAGAGTTACGAGCACTCCGCCGGGCTCCTGGCGGGCTTTCCGGTCCAGTTCGCGTTTATAAGCCAGCAGATCCTTAAGCGCATTGCGTAGCGAGTATGTTGATTCCGCGATAGCGCGGGTATCCCAATTAAGGCCGCCACCAATGCCGAGGATGGAGACGTTGAGCCCCTTGAGTTGCTTCCTGTCCTGGGACAGGCGTTGGATAATGCTGCTGCGGAAGCGCTCAACAAAACCAGTTGTTGCAGTATCGCTGAGCGTAAGCCAGCCGCGCGCGAGTGCTTCATCTTCGAAAGCGTTGAGCAGGACGGTTTTCCCGATGCCGCGGGGGCCAATGATGAGAGAGATTCTCTCATGGGCGCCGGGTCCCTCATCGAGTGCAAAACCGAAATCATCAATGGCATCGCTGCGACCAACCAGCAACGGGGGAGTGGCGCCAAGGGTGGCTGTAAAGGGATTGGTGTGCTTTGGCTTCATGCTCTCACTATAAGCCACAGGGCTTTTGAAGTCTTGTGAAGTTTATGAAGGTTTTGAATTCTTTGAAGTTTGTGAAGAGCTTTGAAATGTGAGCAAAAGGACGTACGGCTCCTCCGGGGGGCACTATTGCGTTGAGGGAGCCTAATTCAGTCGGTCTGCGGAGGATTGAAGACGACGCACATAAATGAAGTAGCGAAAGCCACCGGGTGGAAACAAGCTATCAACCAACTAGCCGTGGCTTACCCCAACCGATTCGCGGATTACTTGTAAACCAAGCCTCCGCACACAAAGAATCGGACACCCTCCTCGCGCGGGGCGGGGACTAGGTGTTCGGCGGAAAAACTCACTGCTTGATGTGCCTCCTTCTTTTCGCCCTCACCCAAATGGTGGGGAAGGTGCTAGAGTATTTTGTGTCTAACAGCATAGACATTTTTGAGACCATCAACCGGCATCCTTTAAAGACCGCACCGTGAGGCGGGGAAGGAGGTCACGATGAGTGGAACTGACGCTACCGCGAACAAGCTAGAGCTTTTAAGCTCTGATGACGTTTCGCGTACCGTTGCACGCATCGCGCACCAGATCATTGAAAAAACGGCGCTCGATTCCGCAGATGCACCGCGGGTCATTCTGCTTGGCATTCCCTCTGGTGGCGTGCCACTTGCACAGCGCCTAGCGCACAAGATTGAAGAATTTTCCGGGGTTGCAGTCCCATGGGGCTCCCTCGATATCACTCTTTACCGCGATGACCTTTTGAATAAGCCGCATCGCGCACTCCAACCGACGACGATTCCCACCGGCGGCATCGATAACTCCACCGTTATTTTGGTCGACGATGTGCTGTACTCCGGCCGCACTATCCGCGCCGCCTTGGACGCGTTGAGTGACGTGGGCCGTCCCGACATCATTCAGCTGGCCGTCCTCGTAGATCGCGGCCACCGCGAGGTTCCTATCCGCGCCGATTATGTGGGTAAGAATCTGCCCACCGCGCGAGAAGAAGATGTCACCGTATACAACAGCGAGATTGACGGCCGAGATGCGGTCGTATTGACCCGAGCCGCCGCTACTACTAGTGGAGCTGGCTCCGAAGCGGGGGAGGCATAGCCATGAAGCACCTCATCGATATGGCAGAGCTAGACCGAAGCGAGATTATCGGTCTGATGGATGAAGCGGATCGCTTCCGCGAGGCCCTGGAAGGCCGCGAGGTAAAAAAGCTGCCGACCCTGCGGGGCCGGACCATCTATACCCTCTTTTATGAAAACTCCACCCGCACCCGCTCTTCCTTTGAAACCGCCGGCAAGTGGATGTCCGCGGACGTCATTAATCTGTCAGCCTCCAGCTCCTCGGTAAAGAAGGGCGAGTCTCTGAAGGATACGGGTCTTACCTTGGCCGCCATCGGCGCCGATGCGATCATCATGCGCCACCCTTCCTCTGGTGCGCCGCAGCAGTTGGCCCAGTGGGTAGCCCCTAACGGTAAGGGACCTTCGGTGATCAACGCGGGCGACGGCGCGCACCAGCACCCAACCCAGGCGCTGCTCGACGCCGTCACGATGCGCCAACGCCTTGGACTGCACAGCGAGGAAGGCTTTGCCGGCCTGAAGGTAAAGATTGTGGGCGATTGCCTGCACTCGCGCGTCGTGCGCTCCAACGTAGATTTGCTCACCACTCTCGGCGCTGAGGTAACCCTCGTAGGCCCAGCCACCCTCATGCCCTTTGGGGTAGAAAATTGGCCGGTGCGTGTGTCGTATGACTTTGATGCGGAAGTCGCAGACGCCGACGTCATCATGATGTTACGCGTACAGCAAGAGCGCATGAACGGCGGGTTCTTCCCCTCCCACCGCGAATACGCCAACCTCTTTGGCCTATCCAAGGAGCGCGCGGCGGCCATGCACAAGGACGCCATCGTCATGCACCCAGGTCCGATGCTGCGCGGCATGGAGATCAACTACGGCGTCGCAGATTTGGACAAAACTGCGGTCCTACAGCAGGTACACAACGGTGTGCACGCCCGCATGGCGGTGCTGTTTACCCTGCTGACCAATGGCGAAAACGCCGGCATCTAAAACCGCGACCCACACTCAACTTTAGGGAGAGACAATGACTACTTACCCGGAAACCGGTCGCCTTTCCGCGCCGGCGGAATCCCCACTGGTGATTAAGAATGTGCGCCTGTACGGCGAAGGCGAGCCCACCAATGTCGTGGTCAAGGACGGCATCATCGCTACCATCGGTGCTACGGCAGAAGCCGAGGATGCACAGGTCATCGACGGCGAGGGCAACGTGCTCTTGCCAGGTTTGGTGGATATGCACGTGCACCTGCGCGAGCCCGGTCGCGAGGATACCGAGACTATCGAGACCGGCTCCAAGGCTGCCGCCAAAGGCGGTTTCACCGCAGTGTTTACCATGGCTAATACCAACCCAGTGACCGACCAGCCGATCATCGCTGAGTCCGTATGGGCCAAGTCCCAAGCACTGGCGCTGTGCGACGTCCATCCAGTGGGCTCCATTACCAAGGGCCTGGAAGGCAAGACCCTTACAGAGTTCGGCATGATGGCTCGTTCGGACGCCAAGGTGCGCATGTTCTCCGATGACGGCAAGTGCGTCCAGGATCCGCAGCTAATGCGTCGTGCTTTGGAGTACGCCAAGGGCATGGACGTGCTGTTGGCTCAGCACGCCGAGGATGACCGCATGACCGGCGGTGCTTCCGCCCATGAAGGCGAGACCGCAGCCAAGTTAGGCCTGCGCGGTTGGCCGCGCGTGGCGGAGGAGTCCATCGTGGCCCGCGACGCCCTATTGGCGCGCGACTACGGCAACCGCGTACACATCTGCCACGCCTCGACCCAGGGCACCGTGGAGCTACTGAAGTGGGCAAAGGAGCAGGATATTCCTCTCACTGCCGAGGTAACCCCGCACCACCTGTTGATGACCGATGACAAGCTGCGCACCTACGATGGCCTCTTCCGCGTCAACCCGCCGCTGCGCGAACAGCGCGATACCGAGGCCCTGCGCGAGGCGCTGCTCAATGGCACCATCGACTGCGTTGCCACCGACCACGCCCCGCACGGCTCCGAAGACAAGTGCGTCGAGTTTGAAAATGCCCGCCCTGGCATGTTGGGCCTGGAATCTTCTTTGGCCGTCATCGCCAAGATCTTCGTCGAGACTGGCCTGGCCGATTGGCGTTTTGTTGCCCGCATCATGTCCGAGCGCCCTGCAGAAATCACCCGCCTGCCGGGCCACGGCCGTCCCATCGCAGAAGGCGAGCCAGCTAACTTGACCATTGTGGACCCAGATCACCACTGGGTTTCTGATTCCTCCACGCTGGCCTCCAAGTCCGAAAACAACCCGTACGCTGGCGAAGAATTTGGTGCCCGCGTTACCCACACCATTTTGCGAGGCGCCGTCACTTTTGACTTGGCAGCCTCCGAAGAAGACTAACCTTGCACACTGAAACCACCTATATGGCAGAGAAAGGCCACGACGTGACTGATAGAACCCCAGCAATCCTCGTTCTCGCGGACGGGCGCACCTTCCGTGGTTATGGCTTTGGCGCCACCGGCACCACCTTGGGCGAGGCCGTATTCACCACGGCGATGACCGGCTACCAGGAAACCATGACGGACCCGTCCTACCACCGCCAGATCGTGGTATCCGCCGCGCCGCACATTGGCAATACCGGTTGGAATGATGAGGACAACGAGTCCCACGGAAACCGCATCTGGGTTGCTGGCCTCGTTATCCGCGACCTTGCACAGCGCGTATCCAACTGGCGCGCAGAGCGCAGCTTGAGCGAAGAGATGGAAAAGCAGGGGGTCATCGGCATTCGCGGCATCGATACCCGCACCTTGGTTCGCCACCTGCGCAACTACGGCTCCATTGCCGCCGGCCTGTTCTCCGGCGAAGATGCTCAACGCCCAGTAGAGGAGCTGCTCAAGGAAGTTAAGTCCCAGGACTCTATGGAAGGCGCCGATCTCGCCGCGGAGGTTTCTACCGACGAGCCGTACACGGTTGAAGCCGTAGGGGAGAAGAAGTACACCGTCGTTGCCTTCGACATGGGTGTGAAAACCGCAACCCCGCGCCACTTTTCTCAGCGCGGCATCGAAACTATCGTCGTGCCCGCAAATACCTCCTTTGACAAGGTGAAGTCCTATAACCCGGATGGCGTCTTCGTCTCCAACGGCCCGGGCGACCCGGCTACCGCCGACGAAATGGTGGGCATCATCAAGCAGGTGCTCGAAGCCAAGATCCCGTTCTTCGGCATCTGCTTTGGCAACCAGCTCCTGGGCCGCGCGCTTGGTCTGGACACCTACAAGATGAAGTTCGGCCACCGTGGCATCAACGTGCCGGTGCGCAATAACGTGACCGGCAAGATCGACATCACCTCCCAGAACCACGGCTTCGCGCTGAAGGCGCCGGAAGGCTATGACCTAAACAGCAACGACGCCGAGTTCGCCACCGACTTCGGCCCCGCGCAGGTCACTCACATCTGCCTCAACGACAACACCGTGGAGGGCGTGGCATTGCGCAACGGCATGGCCTACTCCGTGCAGTATCACCCAGAATCCGCTGCGGGCCCGCACGATGCCAACCCTCTATTCGATCAGTTTGAAGAACTGATGGCTAACCACACCCCAAATAAGTAGACAACCAGGAAAAGGAAGAATAACTATGCCAAAGCGCAACGACATCAACCACGTCCTGGTCATCGGCTCCGGCCCAATCGTCATCGGCCAGGCTTGCGAGTTCGACTACTCCGGCACCCAGGCCTGCCGCGTGCTCAAGGAAGAGGGCCTGCGCGTAACGCTGGTCAACTCCAATCCGGCCACCATCATGACCGACCCCGAGTTTGCGGACCACACCTACGTCGAGCCTATCGAGCCGGAATACATCGAAAAGATCCTGGTTAAGGAGCGCGAAGAGGGCAATCCCATCGACGCCGTGTTGGCTACCCTGGGCGGCCAGACTGCGCTGAACGCCGCAGTTCAGCTGGACCGCCAAGGAATTTTGGACAAGTACGGCATTGAGCTCATCGGTGCCGATATTGACGCCATCGAGCGCGGCGAGGACCGTCAGAAGTTCAAGGACATCGTCGCCTCCATCGGCGGTGAGTCCGCCCGCTCCGCTGTGTGCCACAACATGGATGAGGTCCACGAGACCGTCGACAAGCTTGGCCTGCCTGTCGTAGTCCGCCCGTCCTTCACCATGGGTGGTTTGGGCTCCGGTCTGGCCTTCAATAATGAGGACTTGGATCGCATTGCCGGCGGCGGCTTGGCCGCATCCCCTGAGGCCAACGTGCTCATTGAGGAATCCATCCTGGGCTGGAAGGAATACGAGCTCGAGCTCATGCGCGATGGCGACGACAACGTCGTAGTTGTTGCCTCCATCGAAAATGTCGACGCCCTCGGCGTGCACACCGGCGATTCCGTCACCGTCGCCCCGGCGCTGACCCTCACTGACCGTGAGTTCCAGAAGATGCGTGACTTGGGCATTGCCATCATCCGCGAGGTCGGCGTCGATACTGGCGGCTGTAATATCCAGTTTGCGGTCAACCCGGATGACGGCCGCATCATCGTCATCGAGATGAACCCGCGCGTGTCCCGTTCCTCCGCGCTGGCATCCAAGGCCACCGGTTTCCCAATTGCTAAGCTGGCGGCCAAGCTCGCCATCGGCTACACCTTGGACGAGGTGCAAAACGACATCACCGGCGAGACCAAGGCCGCCTTCGAGCCCACCTTGGACTACGTCATTGTCAAGGCCCCGCGCTTTGCTTTTGAGAAGTTCCCGGGTGCCGATGACACCTTGACTACCACCATGAAGTCTGTGGGCGAGGCCATGGGCATCGGCCGTAACTACATCGCGGGCCTCAATAAGGTCATGCGTTCTTTGGAAAACAAGCCGAATGGTTTCTGGACCAAGCCGGATCAGTACTTCGCCGGAGAGCGGGCTACCGACCTGCAGGCGGTGCTCAAGGACCTGGAGCGCCCAACCGAGGGCCGCATGTATGACATCGACCTGGCCCTTCGCCTCGGCGCTTCTGTAGATGAGGTACATGAGGCCTCTGGCGTTGATCCCTGGTTCATCGCTGAGCTGGCTACGTTGGTGGCCTTCCGCCAGGAGCTTATCGACGCCCCAGTGCTCACCGAGGAGCTTTTGCGCGAGGCCAAGGTCTTTGGGCTTTCCGACGCCCAGATTGCCGCCCTTCGCCCCGAATTCAACGGCGAGGATGGCGTACGTAGCCTGCGCTGGCGCATGGGTATCCGCCCCGTGTACAAGACCGTAGATACCTGTGCCGGCGAATTCGAAGCACAGACCCCGTACCACTACAGCTCCTATGAGCTTGACCCGGATGCCGAGACCGAGGTTCGTCCGGCACCGGAAGGCTCCAAGGGCAAGGTCATCATTTTGGGCTCTGGCCCGAACCGCATTGGTCAGGGTATCGAGTTTGACTATTCCTGCGTTCACGCGGCCCTTGAGCTTTCGGAGCAGGGCTACGAGACCGTCATGGTCAACTGCAACCCGGAGACCGTCTCCACCGACTATGACACCGCAGACCGCCTCTACTTCGAGCCGCTGACCTTCGAGGACGTCATGGAGGTTTACCACGCGGAGGCCGCTTCTGGTGACGTTGCTGGCGTGATTGTCCAGCTGGGTGGCCAGACTCCGCTGGGCCTTGCTGCCCGCTTGGAGGAGGCAGGCGTTCCGGTTGTGGGCACCAGCCCGGCAGCGATTGATTCCGCCGAGGACCGCGGCGAATTTGGCAAGGTCCTCGACGAGGCAGAATTGGCAGCACCGGAGTACGGCACCGCCACTTCCTTCGCGGAGGCCCGCGAGGTTGCTTCCTCCATCGGCTACCCAGTACTGGTTCGTCCGTCCTACGTGCTGGGCGGCCGCGGTATGGAAATCGTTTACGACGAAAAGGCGTTGGAAGACTACATCGAGCGTGCCACCGAGCTGTCTCCGGACCACCCGGTTCTGGTGGACCGCTTCCTGGATTCTGCCATCGAGATTGATGTTGATGCCCTGTGCGACGGCAACGAGGTCTACCTGGGCGGCGTCATGGAGCACATCGAGGAAGCCGGCATCCACTCGGGTGACTCTTCCTGTGCTCTGCCGCCGATGACGCTGGGACCAGAGGATATTGAAAAGGTCCGCACCTCCACCCGTCTGCTGGCGGAAGGCATTGGCGTTAAGGGTCTGATGAACGTTCAGTTCGCACTGAAGGATGACATCCTCTACGTCATTGAGGCCAACCCACGTGCTTCCCGCACCGTGCCGTTTGTCTCCAAGGCCACCGGCGTACCACTGGCTAAGGCAGCCTCTCGCGTCATGATGGGCTCGAGCATCGCGGATCTGCGCGCCGAAGGCATGATTCCTTCCGAATATGACGGTGGTTCTCTGCCACTCGAGCACCCGATTGCCGTCAAGGAAGCAGTCTTGCCATTCAACCGCTTCCGCCGCCCCGATGGCAGCCTGCTCGATACGCTGCTGTCGCCGGAAATGAAGTCCACCGGTGAGGTCATGGGCTTGGCTACCAACTTTGGCGCGGCCTACGCCAAGGGCGAAATCGCGGCTTTTGCCGTGCCGCCCACGGAGGGTACCGTCTTCGTTTCCGTTGCGAACCGCGACAAGCGCACCCTGATTTTCCCGATCCAGCGCTTGGCTCACATGGGCTACAATATTGTCGCCACCGCCGGTACGGCGCAGATGCTGCGCCGCAACGGTATCGAGTGCGAGGTTGCTGCCAAGGTCTCTGAGGCCAAGGACGGCGAAGAGTCCATCGTGGATAAGATCTTCAATGGCGAGATCGACTGGATTCTCAACACGCCTGCTGGCTCTGCCGGTGCACGCCACGATGGCTACGATATCCGCGCCGCCGCCGTGCACATGGAAATCCCACTGGTGACCACCGTGCAAGGCGTAACCGCAGCTGTCCAGGGCATCGAAGCGATGCGCATTGGAAACCTGCAGGTACGCGCACTCCAGGAGCTTGAGCATGGCCCACAACACTAAAGGATTTGGCGAGCGGCTAGAAGAAGCCGGTCAGGAACGCGGGCGCCTGTGCGTTGGCATCGACCCACACCCATATCTCTTAGAAAAGTGGGGGTTGGAGCCCACCGCTGATGGTCTGCGAACCTTTAGCATGCGCTGCGTTGAAGCCTTTAGCGATACCGCCGCCTTGGTAAAGCCACAGGTTGCTTTCTTTGAGCGCTTTGGCTCCCAGGGCTTTGCGGTCCTCGAAGAAGTCCTGGCTTCCCTGCGGGACGCGGGGTGCCTTACTGTTGCCGATGCCAAGCGCGGTGATATTGGCTCCACCATGGCCGGCTATGCAGATGCGTGGCTCGGCGATAGTTCGCCGCTGCGCGCAGATTCCGTGACCGTGTCGCCCTATCTAGGCGTTGGCGCACTGGGGCCCGTTTTCACCAAGGCCGAAGAAACCGGCCGCGGGGTATTCGTCCTGGCGGCTACTTCCAACCCGGAGGCACGTGCCATCCAGTCGGTCCCGGTGGGCGAGGAGAGCACCATCGCTCAAGGCGTCGTCGATGAATGCGCCGCGTTCAATGTCGAGGCGCACAAGGCTGGCAAGCCTGGCGATGTCGGCGTAGTCGTCGGCGCTACGTTGGACCACCCGCCGCGCCTCGATGCGCTCAATGGTCCGGTTCTTCTGCCCGGCGTTGGCGCCCAGGGCGCTGGTCCAGAGCAGGTGCACGGCATTGTTTCTGCGCATCCATCGCTGGGATTCGCCAATGTGTCCCGAGCAGTGCTGGAGCAGGGTCCTGGCGTTGCTGACCTGCGCAAAGTGGTTGATCAGGTGGCGGCAGAGTTTCGGGACTAATAGGGGCGGCGTGGCTGATTATCGGCCGCGCCGTTTACCTGGTACTTTGTTTAAGGTATGTGCGGTGACGTGCTAAAATAGGCGTGCTTTTGGACCCGCTAATCGTCGCCGTTCAATGAGTAGTGCTAGGATTGCCAGAAGTCGGTTTGCTCGAAGGTTATTAATAACTTTCCGCGGTGTATTAACTGCGTTAGGCAGCCGTAATCTGGTACCAAGTACTAGACGTAACAGAATCAATCTAATGAATCGGAGGAAACCCGTGGCCCTTCCAAAGTTGACTGATGAGCAGCGCAAGGAAGCTCTCGCAAAGGCCGCTGAGGCCCGCAAGGCTCGCGCCGAGCTCAAGGCTGCGCTCAAGCGCGGCGAGACCGACCTGAAGGACGTGCTCGAAAAGGCCGAGACCGATGAGATCATCGGCAAGACCAAGGTTTCTGCACTCCTCGAGGCTCTGCCGAAGGTTGGCAAGGTCAAGGCTAAGGAAATCATGGAGGACCTGGAGATTGCTCAGACCCGTCGTCTGCGCGGCCTGGGTGAGCGTCAGCGTCGTGCTCTCCTCGAGCGTTTCGGTTACGGCGAATAGTCACAACCATGGCTGACGCAACTGCACGCGGGCGCCTCGTCGTTCTGGCGGGGCCTTCCGCAGTGGGAAAATCCACCGTAGTTTCGCGTCTGCGCAGTGACGTCGAGGGGCTGTACTTCAGCGTGTCTATGACCACGCGCCAGCCCCGCCCCGGGGAGCAGGACGGTGTCGACTACTTCTTCGTCACCCCAGAAACCTTCCAGCAGCGAATCGATGCCGGGGAGATGCTCGAATGGGCTGATATCCACGGCGGATTGCAGCGCTCTGGAACGCCCGCCCAGCCGGTAGAGGAAGCTTTGGCCGCTGGCCGGCCGGTACTCGTTGAGGTTGACCTCGCGGGTGCTCGGAGTGTTAAGAAAGCGCTGCCGGAGGCAGACCTGGTCTTTTTGGCACCCCCGTCATGGGAGGTACTTGTGGAGCGGCTCACCGGCCGTGGTACCGAGCCGCAAGACGTCATTGACCGTAGGTTGCAAACTGCGCATGAGGAACTAGCCGCACAGGACGAGTTCGATCACGTCGTTGTGAACGAGGATCTGGACGAGGCAGTATCTGCCATTAGTGCTATCCTGCGGGCATAGACCTCCTTTTTGACCATCTTCAATCAAAGTAAAGGTGCATGTGACTAACGTGACCACCCCTTCTAACACTGAAGCCGCAAAGGCGGAACCAGTATTTGATGATCCGATCGGTATTACTGATCCCCCGATCGATGAGCTTCTGGACAAGGTTTCCTCTAAGTACGCTTTGGTCATCTTTGCCGCTAAGCGCGCACGCCAGATCAATAGCTACTACCAAGAGCAGGATGAAGGTGTCTTCGAGTTCGTAGGCCCGCTGGTTACCCCAGAGCCAGGCGAAAAGCCTTTGTCCATCGCATTGCGCGAGATTGATGCTGGCCTGCTTGACCACGAGGAAGGCAAGTAGCTAGCACTAAGCGTGTAATAGCTTTAAGGCTCTACGCGCCGCCACGGAAGTGCATTCCCGAATTGGGGTGTACTTCTTGGTCGCGGCGGGTGGAGCCTTTCTCTATGTCGGCAGGTACCATCGTGCGGTGTGACTGATAAAGATTCCTCTCGCAATATTGTTCTGGGCGTCGCCGGCGGCATTGCCGCCTACAAGGCGTGCCACCTCGTGCGCAATCTCAAAGAGGCGGGCGATGACGTCCGTGTTGTCCCCACGGAAAGTGCACTGAACTTCGTGGGCGCGGCTACGTTTGAGGCTCTATCCGGCCACCCCGTCTCCACGAGCGTGTTTGAGGCCGTGGATGAGGTGCAGCACGTCAACGTAGGACAGCGTGCGGATGCAGTGGTCATTGCGCCCGCCACCGCAGACCTTATCGCGCGCTTGGCTGCAGGCCGGGCAGACGATTTGCTCTCCGCCACCGTGTTGGTCGCGACGTGCCCGGTTATTGTGGCCCCGGCCATGCACACTGAGATGTGGCATAATCCCGCTACGCAGGACAACGTGGCTACTTTGCGACGCCGCGGTATCACCGTCATTGAGCCCGCCCACGGCCGCCTTACTGGCAAGGATTCTGGTCCAGGTCGTTTGCCGGAGCCGGAGCAGATTGCGGAGATTATTCGTACTGAACTGGCAGGCTATCGAGTGCAGCACACCTGGCAGGGCAAGAAGGTCGTCATATCAGCCGGCGGTACCCAGGAAGAGCTGGATCCGGTCCGATACTTGGGCAATCGCTCTTCAGGTAGGCAGGGATTCGCGCTCGCGGAATGGGCCGCCCAGATGGGGGCCGAGGTCGCCCTCGTTGCGGGTAATACCGCCCAGCTTCCTGTGCCGAGCGGCGCGAAGCTCCGGCACATTGTCTCCACCCGTGAGTTGGAAGACGCCATGCGCGAGGAGTCCCGCGATGCGGACGTGGTTATCATGGCCGCTGCAGTCTCTGACTACCGTCCGGCGGAGGTCGCCGAAACAAAGATGAAGAAGGGGCAGGCAGACGATGCACTCTCGACGCTCCATCTAGTGGAAAACCCGGATGTGCTCAAAGGGCTCGTTGCTGCGCGCGAGCGCTCGGAAATCCCTGCCGAGTGCGTAATTGTGGGCTTCGCCGCCGAAACTGGTGATGCTCAGAAGTCCGCCTTGGACTATGCCCAGGAAAAGTTCGCGCGTAAGGGCTGCGACGTGCTCATGGCCAATGAGGTCGGGCGCGGAAAGACTTTTGGCCAAAAGTCCAATGAGGGGTGGATCTTGCGTCCGGATTCCGCGCCGCAACGCGTGGAGCATGGCTCGAAGCAGGTTGTCGCCGCTCAGATCCTTTCGGCCGTGAATGAAATATTTCAGGGGTAGACAACTAAAATTGCGTTTATAGACCGCTTGGTCTAGGCTTGCGACATATTAGGCTTGGGCGTAGAAAACCCACAGCATCGAATCAACAGTGAGAACAAAGGAAGTTTTTGTGACTGATAACGCTGCAGTGGCAACTCGTCTTTTTACCAGCGAGTCCGTTACGGAAGGCCATCCCGATAAGATTTGTGACGCCATTTCTGACGCCATCCTTGATGCCCTGCTGGAAAAGGATCCGGCATCCCGCGTGGCCGTTGAGACGTTGGTAACCACCGGCCAGGTCCACGTGGTGGGCGAGGTTCGCACCGAGGCATACGTAGAAATTCCGGCGCTGGTGCGTGACACCCTTAAGTCCATCGGCTTTACTTCTTCCGAAGTCGGCTTTGATGGCAACACTTGCGGTGTGAATATCGCCATCGGCGAGCAGTCCCAGGAAATTGGCGCCGGAGTAGACAACTCTACTGAAGCCCGCGCCCATGACGAGGACTATGACGCCGAAAACGATACCGCTGGCGCAGGCGACCAGGGTCTGATGTTCGGCTATGCCTCCAATGAGACCGCTGAGTACATGCCGCTGCCCATCGCCTTGGCGCACCGCCTGTCCCGCCGCCTGACGCAGGTACGTAAGGAAGGAATCGTCGATCACCTCCGCCCGGATGGCAAGACTCAGGTGACCTTTGCCTACACCGACGACAATGAGCCGTCCCACCTGGATACCGTGGTGATTTCCACGCAGCACGATGCCGAGGTCGATAGTGCTTGGTTGGAAGGTCCCTTGCGTAGCGAGGTCCTTGAATGGGTTATCAAGGACGCCGGCTTGGAGAAGTACTACACCGAAGACACGACCTTGTTGGTCAACCCTTCCGGTTCCTTCATCCTCGGCGGACCAATGGGCGACGCGGGCCTTACCGGCCGCAAGATCATCGTCGATACTTACGGCGGCATGGCTCGCCACGGCGGCGGCGCTTTCTCTGGCAAGGACCCGAGCAAGGTGGACCGTTCCGCTGCTTATGCCATGCGCTGGGTGGCTAAGAATATCGTCGCCGCGGGCTTGGCAGATCGCGCTGAAGTCCAGGTGGCTTACGCAATCGGCCGTGCCAAGCCGGTCGGCTTGTACGTGGAGACCTTTGGTACCGCTAAGGAAAGCCTGAACGATGCAAATATCCAGGCTGCGGTGAATCAGGTATTTGACTTGCGACCGGCCGCTATTATCCGCGAGCTCGACCTGTTGCGCCCCATCTATGCGCAAACTGCGGCCTACGGACACTTTGGCCGCACCGACATTGAGCTGCCGTGGGAGCAGTTGAACCGAGTAGAAGCATTGCGTGCTGCCGCTGGTCTGTAGAATCGAGGCCTATGCCTAAGAAAACACCCGCCACCCGGAAGCCGGTTGCGCGGGTGTTGCCTCTTTTAGGGGTTGCGCACCTAGACCGAGGATTTGATTACCTCGTAGAAGAGGCAGACTCGGAAGAAGTCCAACCGGGGATTAAGGTGCGCATCCGCTTCAACGGGCGCTTGGTGGACGCGATTGTCTTAGAACGCCGGCATGATTCTGAATTTGGCGGCAACCTGCGCTTTATCGAGCGCATCATCTCACCCTTCCAGGTTTATCCGCCGCAGCTGGCCCGGCTGGTCGACGCCCTGGCAGACCGCTACGGCGGCGTGCGCTCAGACATTATCCGCTCCGCCATCCCGCCGCGGCACGCCAAGGCGGAAGAATCCGATTTAGAGACCCCGTGGGAGGAGCTCGGCACCACGAGCGAGCCCGACCTATCAGGATGGTCGGCCTATCAACATGGTGAGGCTTTCGTTGATTCGATTCTGGCCGGCAAGCTCGCCCGTGCCGCCTGGCATATCGCCCCGGGCGATGATTGGGCACATGCGCTGGCTGCACTCGCTGCCAAAGTGGCGCTTGGCGGAGGAGGGGTTCTCCTCGTTGCCCCAGACCAGAAGAGCGTTGATGCTTTAGACGCCGCGCTTCGCCAGGTACTTGGGGCAAAGCAGATAACAGTGCTGACTAATAGCATGGGCCCGCAGGCGCGCTATCGCCGCTATCTTTCTGCACTAGTAGGCCAAGCGCGGGTGGTCGTTGGCACCAGGTCCGCCGCCTTTGCCCCGGTCAAAGACCTGCAACTGGCGGTGATCCTCGATGATGGCAATGATAATTTGGTCGACAACCTCAAGCCCTATGTTCATGCGAGGGAAGTACTTACCACCCGCTCCGCTTTCGAAGGCTGCAGCATGGTTTTGGCCAACCATTCGCGGACGGCGGAGACACAGCTCCTCGTGGAATCAGGATGGGCGCACGACGTGGTGGCCAAAGAGCAAACCATAACGGCGCGGTGCCCGGCTATCGAGGCGGTGGGGTCGTTCGGTCTATCTATCGCCCGCGACCTCCAGGGCGGTACGACAAAAGTACAGGCGCAGGCCTTCCAAGCTGCCCACCAAGCGCTGGATAGGGGAGAGCCGGTGCTGGTGCAGGTACCGCGCAAGGGTTATGCGCCCATTTTGGCCTGTGGCCAGTGCCGAGCGCCGGCTCGCTGCCGGCATTGCAATGGGCCATTGGGGCTGCCGCCCAAGGGGGCGTCGGCAAGCGCAGGCTCCGAGGAAGCGGGAATGCCTACCTGCCGCTGGTGTGGTCGCCTTGAGGCACGGCATCGGTGCACCGAATGCGGGTCTCCGCGCCTGCGGGCCATCGTGTTGGGCTCGGAGCGTATTGCGGAAGAAATGGGCCGGGCCTTTCCCAATACGCGGGTGGTGGTCTCGGGCGGAAACAAGGTGCTCGATGCGGTGGACAATGCGCCGGCGTTGGTCATTGCCACCCCTGGTGCGGAACCAAGAGTAAACGATGGTGCCTATGGCGCGGCGTTGCTCTTGGATGCCGGAGCATTACTCAACCGGCAAGACCTACGCGCCACGGAGGACACCCTAGCGAAGTGGGCACAGGCGGCTACCTTGGTGCAGCCACATTTCAAGGGGGGTCGAGTAATCCTAGCCGCCGATGAGTCGCTTACCGTAGTCCAGCATTTCCTGCGTTGGGATATGGTGGGCGCGGCCGCGGCAGAGCTTGCTGCCCGGCGCGAGGTGCGCTTCCCACCCGCGGTGCATTTTGCTGCCATCGACGGTGCGGATGCATCCCTGGATGGCTTTGCCGAGCTTGTGGATCTTCCAGACCACGCGGAGGTATTAGGACCAGTTCCCCTTCCGCCGGGGCAAAGCCTGCCTGGTGACTACGATAGCCAGCGCTTTGGCCCACCGCAGCGGTTGGTCGTGCGCACCCCGCTGGGGCCGCGTTCCCAATTGGGGCGGGCTTTGCGCAGCGCCAACGCCGCACGCAGCGCCCGCAAGGATGACCTTCCTTTGCGCATTGTGGTTGACCCTATCCACGTGGGTTAGCCATATCGGGGCCATAGGCGCTCATGCGCTAATCTCGACGAAGGAAGCCGCCACCGCCGGCCGGCTTGGGCTCGGTGCCATGAGAAAGGTGTGATTGCCATGTCCCTTCGAGAGCTGCGTATCTACGGCGACCCAGTCTTGGGCAGCCGCGCGGAGGAAATTAGTAGATTTGATGCTGGCCTGCGCGCTCTGGCGAGCGATATGCTCGAGACCATGGATAAAGCCGGGGGAGTAGGGCTAGCGGCTAATCAGGTGGGAATTTTGAAGCGAATCTTCGTCTACGACTGCTCGCATACTCAATCTGGGCTGCGCGGGGCACTTGTCAATCCGGTCTGGACTCCGGTGGGAGAGCAGCAGCAAACAGGCCCGGAAGGATGCTTATCCATTCCGGGAATTAGCGCGCAAACCACGAGGTTCAACCAGGTTTTTGTGTCTGGCCAGGATATAGAGGGGCGCCCTGTGTCCATGGTGGCCTCAGGACTGATGGCTCGGTGCATTCAGCATGAGACGGACCACCTCGATGGGGTGCTCTTCCTACAACGCCTGGAGGCGCCAGTGCGCAAGGAGGCCATGCGCGCCATCCGTGAATCCGGGTGGTTTAACGCCTCGTAGCCCACTCGCTGTGGCGGCAGCGTTGCGGCGTTGTAGCCTAGTATTTTGAACGATATTAAGAGGAGAGTTTCCCCGCATGCGGATTATTTTTGCCGGTACCCCTGAGCCAGCTGTTGTAGCCTTGGAAAAGCTGCTTGCCTCGTCGCACGAGGTGGTGGCGGTAATCACTCGCCCAGACGCGAAGAAGGGCCGCGGCCGCACTCTTCATCCGAGCCCAGTGAAGGCGCTCGCCCAAGCACATGGCATTGAAGTATTGACTCCTACCACCCTGCGCCCTGATTCGGAGGACGGTCAGGCGCTGCGTGCACGCTTAAAGGAATTGCAGCCTGAAGCGATTCCGGTGGTGGCCTACGGCAATCTGGTGACTAAGGACCTGCTGGAATTACCACAGCATGGTTGGGTAAACCTGCACTTTTCTTTGCTTCCGGCATGGCGCGGTGCGGCACCGGTGCAGGCTGCCATTGCTGCAGGCGATGATGTTACCGGCGCATCAACCTTCCGCATTGAGGAGGGCCTTGATACCGGCCCAGTGCTCGGCACCGTGACGGAGGAAATTAAAGGCACCGATACTGCTGATGACCTGTTGACGCGCCTTGCCTATTCCGGTGGCGATCTGCTCGTGGCCACCATGGATGGCTTAGCGGCGGGGCAGCTGGAGGCGCAACCGCAGCAGGGGGAGGCTACCTATGCGCCGAAAATCTCTACCGCGCAGGCTCGCGTGGAGTGGTCCCAACCGGACTTTGCCATCGATCGGCATATTCGCGCACACACGCCTGGGCCGGGTGCATGGACCATGTGGGACGAGGCCCGCGTGAAGATTGGACCAGTCAGCCTCATAGAAGAGGTGGCGGTTCCACAGGAACTAGAACCAGGGCAGCTGCACATTGCCAAGAACGCCGTATTCATCGGTACCGGTACGCAGCCAGTCCAACTGGGTAAAATCCAGCCTCCGGGAAAGAAGATGATGAATGCGGCCGATTGGGCCCGCGGACTAGGCAAGGATGCCGAGGTGAAGTTTCAATGAGTGGTGGTTTCCGTTCCCGCAGCAAGTCCGGGGATAAGTCGCCGGCGGGTAAGCCGCAGAACTCCCACAAATCCACTGGTGCGAAGAGCCGAGGTGGCCGCCCGCAACGGCAGCAGCGTGGTAGCCGCGGTGGGCAGCACAGGGGCAGGCAGGCTGCTGCTAAGGGCCAACGTCCCGGAAAGCGCCAGGAAAACGGACTGATTCAGGCCGTGCTGGCCGCGGGCGTGGATGCGCCGCGTGCGGTCGCCTTCGACGTGGTGCGCAGGGTAAGCGAGGATGATGCTTTTGCCAACCTCATTTTGCCCAAGGCGCTGCGCAAGCAAAAGCTCAAGGGGCGCGATGCCGCCTTCGCCACCGAAATCACCTACGGCACGTTGCGCACCCTTGGCGTAGGCGATGCCGTCATCGCAGAGTGCTCTTCGCGCGGCCTTGAGGATATTTCCCCAGCCGTGGTTGATGCCTTGCGCCTGGGCACCTATCAAGTTCTTTATACCCGCGTGGAGCCACACGCGGCGGTTGATACCACCGTTCGTTTGGTAGAAGCCTCTGGTGAAGTCAAGGCCAAGGGCTTTGCTAATGGCATCATGCGCACCATTACGCGGACGCCGGCTAAGGTCTGGCTGGACAAGCTCGCCCCACAGGGAGAAATCGCCGGCATCGCCTTTAAGCATGCCCACCCCACCTGGATTGCGGAATCGTTTAGCCGCGTGTTGGGCCTAGGGGAGTTGGAGGCTGCCCTGGCGGCGGATTCGGATCGACCTTCGGTGCATCTAGTGGCGCGCCCCGGCGAAATCTCAGCCGAGGAATTGGCCCTGATGACCGGCAATGAGGAGGGGCGTTATTCCCCTTATGCGGTGTACATGGAATCCGGTGACCCCGGACAATTGGAACCCGTGCGCCAAGGATTGGCGGCCGTGCAGGACGAGGGCTCGCAGCTGATTGCTCGCGCGGTATGCGAGGCGACCCTCGAGGGCGAGGACACCGGCCGGTGGCTGGATCTCTGCGCCGGCCCCGGCGGTAAGGCGGCCTTGATGGGGGCGCTTGCCCGCATCGACTCCGCGCACGTCGATGCAGTGGAGGTATCCCCACACCGAGCGGCGCTGATTGAAAAGACAGTTAGCGATTTGCCCGTGGACGTTCATGTGGCAGATGGCCGCAATCCCGGCGTGGGAGAGGGCTTTGATCGCGTGCTTGTCGATGCCCCCTGTTCCGGTCTCGGCGCCCTCCGTCGCCGCCCCGAGGCGCGGTGGCGCAAGGCCGAGTCTGACATCACCGAGCTCAACCAGCTGCAATTCGAGCTCTTGTCTTCCGCATTAAACCTGGTGCGTCCAGGTGGCGTGGTCATCTACTCCACCTGTTCGCCAGATCTGCGCGAAACCCGGGGCATCGTTGACCGCGCCGTGCGCGAACTCGGCGCCGAAGAACTCGACGCACATGCTCTCATTCCTGATATGGGCGATGTAGGCCACGAGAAATCCGTGCAGATGTGGCCGCATCGCCACGGTACCGACGCCATGTTCTTTGCGGCCCTTCGCCGCGCAGCCAACTAATCGCGATAGACTGGTGGGCATGTCCGCACCGATTATTTCCCCTTCCATCTTGGCCGCTGATTTTTCTCGCTTGGGCGAGGAGCTAGCGGCGATTGATACCGCAGACTGGGTCCATGTGGACATTATGGATGGGCACTTTGTGCCCAACCTGTCTTTCGGCCCAGATATCACGGCCACGGTCCATAGCAGCACCGATAAGCCACTAGATGTCCACCTCATGATTGAGGAACCCGAAAAGTGGGTCGAGACCTATGCCAAGGCGGGCGCGCATACGATTATCTTCCACGTGGAGGCCGTCGCCGATGACCAGGCGGCAGTGGACTTGGCCCAGCGCATCCGCGAGTTGGGCGTGCGTGCGGCCTTTTCCATCAAGCCAGGCACCGCCATCGAGCCGTGGTTGGATAAGCTGCACCATTTCGATGAGGTGCTCGTGATGTCTGTGGAGCCTGGCTTCGGCGGGCAAAAGTTCATGCCAGAAATGCTAGAGAAGGTCCATAAGCTGCGCCGCAGCATTGATGAGCAGGGCCTTGACACCATCATCGAGATTGATGGCGGCATTTCACCAGAGACCATCGAGGCAGCCGCCGAGGCGGGCTGCGACGCTTTCGTGGCAGGCTCAGCCGTATTCAAATCGGACGATCCCGCCGGCATCGTGCAGCAGCTGCGTGATCTAGCGGCTGGTGCCTAATGGGTGCGGAGCTACAAGACAGAACCATCTCCGCAGCGCTGTTGCGCGCGATGGCCGCGGGTGCTGAAGTCCGTGGAACCACGAGCCCTAACCCACCGGTAGGCGCGGTCATTGTGTCCCCAGCTGGGGAAATTGTGGGTGTTGGCGCCACCCAGCCCGTGGGAGGCGCACATGCCGAGGTCATGGCGTTGCAGGAGGCCGGAGATAAGGCACGCGGCGCTACAGCCGTGGTCACCTTGGAACCCTGCGCGCATACCGGCCGCACGGGTCCCTGCGCGCAGGCGCTTATCGATGCCGGCGTGGTTCGCGTGTACTACCTCCACGCCGATCCCACCCCGCAGGCAGCGGGTGGCGCAGAAGTGTTGGCGCAGGCTGGAGTGGACGTCGCCAAGCTAGAAAAGCCCCCGCACGTCGAGGATGCTTTGGTGCCATGGCTATTCGCCGTGCGCACCCAACGGCCCCACGTCACCTTGAAATTCGCGCAAACGCTGGACGGTTTCACGGCCGCGGCCGATGGAACCAGCCAATGGATTACGGGCGAGGCAGCGCGCGACTGGGTGCATGCCGATAGGGCGCACCGCGATGCCATCGTGGTAGGTACCGGCACGGCGCTGGCTGATAATCCCTCGCTCACCGCGCGCTTTAGCGACGGCAGCTTGCGCGCGCACCAGCCACGCCGGGTGGTCATTGGCAAGCGTGATTTGGCATCGGCGGGCGATGCAGCAAGCCACCTGCGCGAGTTGGGGCACGAGCAGTACGACAGCATCGAAGAAGCTCTCTACGAGCTTTACGCCACCGGTGCCCGCGACATCCTCGTGGAAGGAGGCGCAGGCCTAGCCAGCAGCTTCCTCAAGGCCGACTTGGTGGATGCCATCTCCGCCTATATTGCACCACTGTTGCTGGGCGAGGGCCGTGGCGTGCTCGCGCACCCCGTGACCCAGACACTGGCAGAGGCCACCCGTTTCCACAGGGTGGGAATGAAGGCGCTAGGTGACGACGTTCTTATTGAGTACGTGCGCTAGACGCTGGACATAGTAGTGAGCGAGAAAGGTTGGAAGTGTTTACTGGGCTAGTACAAGAGTTGGGCACCGTGGATGCAATGGAGCCGCACGCAGACGCGCTGCGCCTGAGCATTCGCGCCCCGCGTACCGTTGCGGGGGCCGCACTGGGTGATTCCATTGCCATTAACGGCGTATGCCTTACCGTGGCGGATCTGTCAGCGGATACTTTTTGTGCGGATGTGATGCAGGAGTCCCTCGATCGCACCGCACTGGGGCGCCTTGCCGAGGGCGATCCGGTCAACGTCGAACCGGCACTGCTTCCCACCACCCGGCTGGGCGGGCACATTATGCAAGGCCACGTGGACGGCACCGCTACGCTGCAGAGCCGAACTAACTCCGAGAACTGGGATGTGCTGCGGTTTAGCTTGCCGTCGGAGCTTTCCCGATACGTCGTGGAAAAGGGCTCCATTGCCGTGAGCGGCACCTCGCTGACCGTGAGCGCCGTGGGCCCAGACTGGTTCGAGGTATCTCTTATCCCCACCACTTTGCGCGATACCATTCATGGCGCCTTGCCGGTGGGAGGAGAGGTAAATCTCGAGGTGGATGTGCTGGCCAAGTATGTAGAAAAGATGCTTCACCCCGAAGCTCAACCCCCTGAGGCTAAGGACTAGACTGCTACCTTATGAGCGCGAGTGATAATTCCATCCGTCTAGATTCCATCGACCAGGCCATCGCGGATATCGCCGCTGGTAAGCCGGTTGTTGTCATCGATGATGAGGATCGCGAAAACGAAGGCGATCTGATTTTCGCCGCGGAGCTAGCCACCCCGGAACTCGTGGCCTTCATGGTGCGCTATTCCTCTGGATATATCTGCGCACCCTTATTGCCAGACGATTGCAATCGGCTGAACCTACCGCCGATGCTGGCGGTCAACCAAGATGTACGCGGCACCGCCTACACGGTGACCGTGGATGCAGCAACAGGTAGTACCGGTATTTCTGCCACCTCGCGCGCAGAAACCATCCGCCGCCTGGCAGACCCGAGCACCACTCCAGGAGAGTTCACCCGCCCTGGCCACGTGGTACCGCTGTGTGCTCGCCCGGGCGGCGTACTGGAGCGTGACGGTCATACGGAGGCATCCATTGATCTCGCCCGATTGGCGGGCCTGCGTCCGGCCGGTGTGCTGTGCGAGATCGTCTCTGAGGATGACCCCACGGATATGGCGCGCTCGCCAGAGTTGCGTCGCTTTGCCGATACGCATGGGCTCTCCATGATCTCTATCGCGCAGCTCATCGAGTGGCGCCGCCATAATGAAACGCAGGTCACCCGCCAAGTTACCACTGAGCTACCCACCGAATATGGTCACTTCACCGCCATCGGTTACCGCCATGAGGTAGACGGGCAGGAACACGTTGCGTTGGTCGCAGGGGAACCTTCCGAACTGCGCGGCGCACGCGACGTCATGGTGCGTGTCCATTCCGAATGCCTAACCGGTGATGCCTTTGGCTCACGGCGCTGCGATTGCGGGCCCCAACTGCATGAGTCCATGCGCCTTATCAGCCAGGAGGGCCGCGGTGTGGTCATTTACCTGCGCGGTCAGGAAGGCCGTGGCATCGGCCTTTTGCATAAGTTGGAGGCCTACCGCCTGCAGGATTCGGGCATGGACACCGTCGATGCCAACCTGGAGCAGGGACTGCCCGAGGACGCCCGCGAGTATTCCGTGGCCGGGCAGATCCTTCGCGATCTCGGCATAGAATCCGCAAACCTCTTAACCAATAATCCGCATAAGGGCGAGGGGCTAGGTGGCTTTGGGTTGGACGCCAGCCACCACACGCCGCTGGCAACCCCTGCCCACGCGGATAATATTGACTACTTGCGTACTAAGCGCGACCGCATGGGCCACGACCTTCCGCAGGTCGCCCAGTGGGACGCCGAACATAAGTAGAACTTTAACGTGCGATTGAAAGGATTGCGATGAGTAAAGAAGGCCTGCCTGATATTGCCCAGGTTGATGGCAGTGGACTGCGCGTTGCTGTGGTTACTGCTACGTGGAACGCAGAAATCTGCGACCAGCTCCATGCCCAGGCGGTGCAGACTGCTACCGATAATGGTGCTGAGGTTGCCGAATACCGAGTGGTAGGTGCCCTGGAACTTGGCGTTATGGTCCAAGCAGCAGCCCGCTCCTACGATGCCGTGGTGGCACTAGGCTGCGTTATCCGTGGCGGCACCCCCCACTTTGACTACGTATGCGACTCCGTCACCCAGGCGCTGACCCGTATCTCACTCGATGAATCCACCCCGGTAGGTAATGGCGTTTTGACCGTTAACGACCAGCAGCAGGCAATTGACCGCGCCGGTTTTGCAGATTCGGTAGAAAACAAGGGCGCCGAAGCTATGATCGCGGCTTTAGACACCGCGCTGCAGTTGCGTACACTAAACGCAGCACAAAAATAACCTCTAGCAATGCGTCAGCGCCCAACGCTTGACCACCAAGGTGGCCGGCGGGGCGCGCCCCAAAGGAGTATGCACATGAACGAGGCGCAGGCCCCAAAGAATCCGCAGCACAGCCGCCAGCTTAGCGACGCCGAAGTATTGGCCTATACCAGCGCCGATCCCTTCGCACAGACCACGTCTAAACCATGGGAGTTCACGGCGACCTCGCCCTTCCTGCGCAAGGTGGCTATCGCCTGGGTGATTCTCGTTCTGGCCATCCATATCTTTATGGGAGTCACCTTGGATGTGTCTTTTACCGGTGCGCACGTGACCACCATCGACAAATTCGCTTTCCCTGGCGTTGGTGTTCTCATTTCCGTTCTCTCCTGGATCGCTCTTAACCGTCCCCGCTTGCGCGCCAATGAGGATGGGGTAGAAGTCCGCAATATCGTGGGCACCCGCTTTTATCCGTGGCAGGTGGTCTACGGACTTTCCTTCCCCGTAGGCCAACGTATGGCACGCCTTGAGCTGCCCGAGTTCGAGTTCGTTCCCGTCTGGGCGTTGCAGTCCGGCGATAAGGACACCGTCATTGACAACGTCCGCCGCTTCCGCGACGTGGAAGCCAAGTACATGCCCCAGGATTAACAATTGGCTGACCCCACCACCTACCGCCCGGCTCCGGGAACCATTCCCACCGACCCAGGCGTTTATAAGTTCCGCGATGAAAACCGCCGCGTTATCTACGTGGGCAAAGCCAAGAACCTGCGCGCTCGGCTGTCTAACTATTTCCAGGACATCACGCAACTGCACCCGCGCACTCGCCAAATGGTCCTCACCGCCAACTCGGTGGAGTGGACGGTAGTTGCCAGCGAGGTGGAAGCCTTGCAGTTGGAGTACACGTGGATCAAGCGCTTTGATCCACACTTCAACGTCATGTACCGCGACGATAAGACCTATCCTATGCTCGCGGTTTCGGTCGGAGAGACGGTCCCTCGCGCCTTCTTCTACCGTGGACCGCGGCGCAAGGGCGTACGCTATTTCGGCCCCTATTCCCATGCTTGGGCCGTGCGCGAAAGCTTGGACTTGCTTACCCGTGTCTTTCCCATGCGTACCTGCTCCAAGGGAGTATATAACCGGCATGAGCGGCTAGGGCGTCCGTGCCTTTTGGGATACATCGGCAAATGCGATGCACCCTGCATTGGCCGAGTAAGCAAGGAAGACCACCGCGAGACGGTCAACGATCTCGTGTCCTTCATGAATGGCAACACCGGTTCAGTACGCCGCAAACTAACGCAGGACATGGAGCAGGCCGCCGAGAACCTAGAGTTCGAGCGCGCGGCGCGCCTGCGCGATGATTTGGGCGCTATTGACAAGATTATGGAACAGCAGGCCGTGGTCTTCACAGACGGCACGGATGCTGATCTCATTGCTTTTAACTCCGATGAACTTGAGGCAGCGGTACAGATTTTCCATGTTCGCGATGGGCGCATTCGCGGTCAGCGCGGTTGGGTAGTCGAACGCGCCGGCGATCAGGCGAGTTCAGAGCCCTTGGACGAAGGAAAACCTGATCCCGCGCTGCCCGCGTTGGTACAAAACTTCCTCATCCAGTTCTATTCCGATGCAGTAGAGCGCGAGAAACAAGAGGCGCGCGAAGATGCTGCGCTTGCCGCGGACGTGAAGCGGCGCGGGGTGGACCAAGAATCGCACATGAAATCTCGCCGCGTGCAGGTTATTCCGCGCCAAATTTTGGTTCAGGCCCTGCCGGATGAACCGGAGCAGGTCATCGAGTTGTTGGAGGAGCTGCGCGGTGCCCAGGTGGACCTGCGTGTTCCCCAGCGCGGCGATAAAAAGCAGCTTATGGCCACGGTGGAGAAAAACGCCAAGGAGCAGTTGCGTCAGCATAAGCTCAAGCGGGTAGGAGACCTCACCGCACGTTCGGCGGCATTGCAGGATATTCAAGAAGCCCTAGGCATGGAGCAAGCCCCATTGCGCATTGAATGTACCGATATCTCGCATATTCAAGGCACAGATGTGGTTGCTTCCCTGGTGGTCTTTGAAGATGGTTTGCCCAAGAAGTCGGACTATAGGCGCTACCGCATCAAGGAAGCGGCAGGTGATGGCCGCTCGGATGACGTCGGTTCTATCGCAGAGATCACACGCCGTCGGTTTAAGCGCCATAAGCAAGATAAGCTGGCCCATCCGGATGAGGAAGTAGAAGAGTCTTCCTTTGCAGAGGAGAAGGTGGCGGAAGAATCTGCCGAAGCGGGGCGTCGCTTTGCGTATCCACCGCAGCTTTTTATCGTGGATGGCGGTGCGCCCCAGGTGGCCGCGGCTCAAGAGGTATTTGATGAGTTAGGCATCGTGGATGTAACCCTGGTGGGCTTGGCCAAGCGCCTCGAGGAGATCTGGGTTCCCGGCGATGATGAGCCGGTGATTTTGCCGCGAAACTCGCAAGCGCTCTTCCTCCTGCAGCAAGTTCGGGATGAAGCCCACCGCTTCGCCATTACTTACCACCGGCAGCAGCGCTCAAAGCGGATGCGTTCCTCGGTACTCGATTCCGTTCCGGGATTGGGTCCGCAACGGCGCACCGATCTGGTCAAGCATTTCGGTTCGGTGAAAAAGCTCAAGGCCGCCACTGTGGAAGAGATCTGTGAGGTAAACGGTTTTGGTCCCAAACTGGCCCAGACCGTGTACGAGAGTTTGCATGATTCTGCGGGCACTTAAGTGGCATTCTCCTAGAGGTAGCGAATCTTGAAGCGCTAGACTGAAGAGCATGACGCATTTCGAAACTCCACCCATTTTGATAACCGGTATGTCCGGCGGCGGGTTGAGTTCCGCTGCCAAAGTATTTGAGGACAAGGGCTACTACGTGGCCCACAATATTCCGCCTCGCGCCATTGTTGACCTGCTCAAGCTGTGCAACCAAGAGGAAACTCCAGTGGGCAAGGTAGCAGCCGTAACGGATGTGCGCTCGCGCATGTTCCCAGGGTCTCTGTTGGAGATTATGAATGAGCTTACGGAACTAAATATGAAGCCCACCGTGCTCTTTTTGGATGCTCGCGATGATGTGCTTATCCGCCGGTTCGATTCGGTGCGGCGCACCCACCCGCTGCAGGAGGGGGACACGCTCAAAGTCGGAATCCAACGCGAGCGCCGGGCAGTGGCAGATGTGCGTTCCCATGCGGATATCATTATCGATACGACGAACCTATCTATTCATGATCTCCGCCGTGCCATTGAGGCCGCCTTTGGTGAGATGCAAAATGAAAAGCAGCATGTCACTGTTGAATCCTTTGGATTTAAAAATGGCTCGCCCCGCGATGCCGACTTAGTGGTAGACGTGCGGTTCCTGCCCAACCCCTATTGGGTTCCAGAACTGCGAGGATATCGCGGCACGGATGAACCGGTTGCCCACTATGTGCTCTCGCAGCCAGCGGCGCAGGAATTCGTGGACAATTTCTTGCAGATGTTTTCTACCATGCTGGATGGCTACCGTCATGAGGGCAAGAACTTCATCACGGTTGGCGTCGGTTGCACGGGCGGTCACCACCGGTCCGTTGCCGTCGCAGAGGCTATTGCGGCGCGCCTGCGGGACAATGACACATTAGACGTCAGCACCTTGCATAGGGATATCGCTCGAGGCTAGAGCACAGGAGTTTTAACGCTTTTATGACCAATCCTTCACACATGGTTTGCCTTGGCGGCGGCCATGGACTCTATCAAACCCTTCTGTCCGCACGCTTTAGCGAGGCGGCCGATATTTCTGCCATTGTTACGGTCGCGGATGATGGCGGCTCCTCTGGTCGTTTGCGCCGCGAGCTAGAAATCATTCCACCGGGTGACTTGCGCATGGCGCTGGCCGCCTTGGCTAATAGTGACCCAGTGGGGGACTTGTGGGCACGAACCTTGCAACACCGTTTCGGTGGCAATGGCGCGATGGCAGGGCATGCGGTGGGCAATCTGATGATTGCGGGTTTGACGGATGTGCTCGGCGATTATCAAGCTGCCCTGGATACCATCGCAGAACTTACTAATTCCCAGGGGCGAGTCTTCCCAGTAGTCAACCAGGCCTTAGAGATTGAAGCGGACGTAGCCGGGCTTGACGACGACCCCCGTGTCATGCGCCAGGTCCGCGGCCAGGTTGCCGTCGCTTCCACGCCGGGCCAGGTGCGTCGCGTGCGCATCGTGCCCGAACGGCCCAAAGCGAATCCTGATGCCCTCGATGCCATCCAGCACGCGGATCTCATTACTATCGGACCAGGCTCATGGTTTAGTTCGGTTTTGCCGCATACTCTCGTGCCGCAGGTAGTGGATGCGATTTCTGCTTCCGATGCGCTGCGCGTCGTCGTATTGAACCTTTCGCCCGAGCCGGGCGAAACTCATGGCTTCTCCGCAGAGCGTCATTTGCATGTGCTCGCTCAACACGCCCCTGATCTGCGAATTGACCGCATTTTGGTGGACGAGACGGCTTTGCCTACCGATAGTGAGCGCGTCTATATTCAGCGCGCCGCGCAGTCCCTAGGCGCTCGCGCTACCTTCGCGGACGTGAGCCAAGTTGATGCCAATGGTCGCAGCATCAATAAGCACGACCCTGAAAAGCTGTCTACAGCACTTCTGGACCTATATTCGGACTATCGCAGCACTAGTGATTAGAACTGGCACCTACTCTTCAGGCTATCGTGCAGCCGCTCGCGCTCGACCGACTGCACGGCGACCAAGCGTGCGCGGTATGATGTCAGAAATCCTTTCACCGCACTGGGCTGGGAGCAATGGCTCTAGCCGCTATGCGTATTTTGTGACTGTGAGAATAGAAATGGGGCGAACTAGGTGACCACACCATTGACCGACCAGGTCAAAGAAGAATTGACGGCTGTCGTTGTGCCACGCCAGTCCGCTCGTGCTGCCGAACTCGCGGCGATGTTGCGATTCGCCGGCGAGCTAGATATTTCCGGTGACAGCATGTCCTATGAGTTAGAGCTAGAAAGCCACGCCATTGCACGGCGCTTCATCAACGCTCTTGATGACCTCTATGGGATCACTGCCGATAGCCATGTCGTCGGCCCGGCAGGAACCACCAAGAAGACTCGCGTAACGGTTCGCATCTCCACCGGCGCGAAAGAGCTGACCCGTCGGCTGGGCCTTATCACCCGCTCCGGCCATGCGGTAGTGGGGCTGCCGCCGCAGGTCATCTCCGGCACCGTGGCCGATAGCGAAGCAGCATGGCGCGGGGCCTTCCTTGCCCATGGCAGCCTCACGGAGCCAGGCCGCTCTTCGGCGCTGGAAGTTACCTGCCCGTGCCAGGAGGCAGCGTTGGCACTGGTGGGCTGCGCCCGCCGCCTTGGTATCTCTGCGAAGACTAAGGAGACTCGCGGTGAAGATCGCGTCGTTGTACGCGATGGTGATGCTATCGGGGCGCTTCTTACGCGTATGGGCGCTCAGGAGACTCGATTGAGCTGGGAAAAGAAGCGAGTTAAGCGGGAGGCGCACGATACGTCTCGGCGTTTGGACAATTTTGATGACGCCAATCTTCGGCGTTCTGCCCGCGCCGCGGTTACCGCGGCAGCGCGCGTTGACCGCGCCATGGAGATATTAGGTGACGATGTTCCTGAGCACTTGGCAGACGCGGGCCGCTTGCGAGTTCAGCACCGCGAGGCTTCGCTCGAAGAGTTGGGCCGCTTGGCTGAGCCTCCTATGACCAAGGACGCAGTAGCCGGGCGTATTCGCCGCTTGCTGTCGATGGCCGATAAACGAGCCGAGGAGCTCGATATCCCCGATACCAACCAAGCGATTACAGATGACCTCTTCAACGAATCCTGACGCTCGGAATCACCTACATTAAAAGAACTCCCCGCAGTGCGGATACCAAAGCGGTAGGCGCAGCTGCGGGGAGATTTTTACTGCCTTCCTGGCAGCTAGCAGGTACGCAACCGGCTAGCCAGAAGCGTTAAAGAACTAGGGAACCAGGAACCCTAGGACGTTGGTCATCAAGAACACGATGACACAGACAAAAGCCAGGAAGGCCACGGAGTAGCCCACTACGTTCTTCAGGATGACAGATTCCTTGCCCTCCATATTGACGGCGGTAGCCGCAATTGCAAGGGACTGCGGGGAGATCATCTTGCCCACGACGCCGCCTGCGGTATTGGCCGCGAGCATGAGGTCAGGGTTTACGCTGATTCGTTCTGCCGCTGCTACCTGCAGGTTGGCAAAGAGGGCATTAGCAGATGTATCGGAGCCAGTAACCGCGGTACCAATCCAGCCCAGGACTGGGGCGAAGAGCGCAAAGATGCTGCCGGCAGAAGAGACGAACTCACCAATAGCAATAGTCTGGCCGGAGTAGTTCATCGTATAGGCCAAGGCCAGCACCAGGATGATGGTAAGAGCCGAGAACTTCATGCGGCTGACGACGTTCCCAAAAGCGCTCACTGGTTGCCCAAAGCTTAGGCTGTAGCGGCCATTTTCATTGAAGAAGTGGTAGACAACCGCAACGATAATGCCCGAGAGCAGCAGGAGCGTACCTGGGTTGCCAAAGACATTGAAGCTGAAGCTGGTATCCATGAGGTTGCCGTCGGCGTCGACAATTGCGTCATCGAGCAGAGGCCAGGCAAAGTGGAGCTTGAGGAATCCGAAGATAGCGGGGGCAGCGGTTGCCACGGCAAAGACAACGGTCACTACGGCGTAGGGAAGCAGCGCCATCCAGATACGGCGTCCGTTGAGGTCGGTGGTGGACTCGGCGGCAGGCAGCTCGAGACGCTCGCGCAACTCCTTGACGCCCTTCGGCTTCCATACCCGGAGGAAGGCGAAAGCACAGCCCAAGGAGACGATGCAGGCGATGACGTTGGTGAGCTGGTACGCAAAGAAAGTCGCGGCCAACCACTGAGCGAACGCGAAGGAAATGCCAATCACGGCAGCGGCTGGGGCAGTTTCCTTGACACCTCGGAAGCCGTCCAAGATGAAGGCGATAAGAAATGGCACGATGGCGGCGATGAGCAGCACCTGCAAGGAAATAAGCGCTGCGATGTCGTGGGTTTGCTCGGCGCTGCGACCGGCTACCTCGCCAGCAGTGGTTACCGGGATACCAACCGCGCCAAAAGCAACCGGAGCGGTATTAGCAATCAGAACTACTGTTGCCGCGCGCAGTGGCTTCACACCAAGGGCCATGATCATGGTCGCGGTAATGGCTACGGGGGCGCCGAAGCCAGCGAGGGCCTCCAACAAACCGCCAAAACAGAAGGCAATGAGGATAGCCTGAATGCGAATATCGCCATCACCCAGAAGATCAAAGGTCTTGCGCAGATCCTCGAAGCGCCCGGAAGCTACGGTGATTTCATAGAACCAAATTGCAGTAATGATGACCCAGACGATGGGCAGGAGTCCGAATAGACCGCCACGTACGGCGGAGGACAAGGCCATATCTACCGGCATGGAGAAGCCGACGATGGCAATAATGAGAGATACTGCCAGGGCAACGGCGCCAGAAGTATGCGCGCGTGCCTTAACGCCTAGCAGCATGATAAAGAATGCAATGAGCGGGAGAATCGCCACCAGGGCGGTAAGCCCGAGGCTGTCACCCACAGCAGAGGTATTTATTTCGAACAAGAGAAGTCCTTGATTTCTACGGTGGTCTTGCCCGTAGGAAATTACGGGCACATGAAGCATTCTCACGGTGACCAACGGTGGCGCTAGAGCAGGCAGGGTTGCCTTAAACGCTTTGTGGGCCAGTGAGTAAGGAAAGCATATCGTGCGGTGGGCGTCACGGAAACAATACGGTCGTCTTGATAGGGGTTAGCGGCAGCATTTCTCAATGTCCGATCGGACAGAGTCGGACGCAACCCCTGAAGCTCAACAGTGATATATCTCACGTTAACGGGGTAAACCCAACACAACCCCACGTGTTCGGGCCTATCCAGCGGGTTTGTATGTGGGAAATAAAAAGGATCGGAAAAAGTGTACGCGCTTTTGGATAGTCTGTCATCCACTAGTTCATACGGCCGCTGGGAGCCTGCGCTGACAAAAAACGCTCGGTAGTATCGGCAATGTAAGGGAAAACGCTCGGGCGCTTCTCAAACACAGACTTCATTGAAGAACCCGCGCACATGCCCGTACACACATTTACTCGACTCTTTGAGGAGAAATACAGTGACTATCCGCGTAGGTATCAATGGCTTTGGCCGCATCGGCCGTAACTTTTTCCGTGCAGTCGCTCAGGGTGACAACAACCTCGAAGTTGTTGCAGTAAACGATCTGACTGACAACGGCTCGCTGGCTAACCTGCTGAAGTACGACTCCGTACTGGGCCGCTTCGATGGCGAAATTACTCACGACGATGAGTCCATTACTGTTAACGGCCACCGCATCGTGGTAACCGCAGAGAAGGACCCGAAGCAGCTCAAGTGGGGTGAGTACAACGTAGACCTCGTCATCGAGTCCACCGGCCGCTTCACTAACGGCAACGATGCTAAGGCTCACCTCGAGGCTGGCGCCAAGAAGGTCATTATCTCCGCTCCGGGCAAGGAAGTAGACGCCACCTTCGTCTACGGCGTCAACTCTGACACCTATGATCCGGCAAACCACAACGTCATCTCCGCAGCATCCTGCACCACTAACTGCCTGGCGCCGATGGCAAAGGTTCTCAATGACAAGTTCGGCATTGAGAAGGGCCTGATGACCACCGTTCACGCTTACACCGGTGACCAGCGCATCCAGGACGCTCCGCACAAGGATCCGCGCCGCGCCCGTGCCGCTGCAGTAAACATGGTGCCTACCTCCACTGGCGCTGCTAAGGCCGTATCTCTGGTTCTGCCTGAGCTGGACGGCAAGCTGGATGGTTACGCAATGCGCGTTCCGGTTATTACCGGTTCCGCTACCGACCTGACCTTCACCGCTTCCCGCGATGTCACCGCTGAGGAAATCAACGCCGCCCTGAAGGAAGCTGCTGAGGGCGAGCTCAAGGACACCCTCGCATACACCGAGGATCCGCTGGTTTCCACCGACATTGTTACCTCCCCGCACGGCTGCATCTTCGACTCCGGAATGACCAAGGTTTCCAATGGCAACCTGGTCAAGGTTCTGGGCTGGTACGACAACGAGTGGGGCTACACCTCCCAGCTCGTTCGCCTGACCAACCTGGTGGCAGACAAGCTCTAAACTAGAGTTCTAGCAATGAGGAACCGGCCAGATGCAAGCCTTAACGGCGCTGCGTCGCGGCCGGTATTCTTATATCTATAGCCTTTTAACCCGTCCGAATTATTTAAGGAGTAATTAATGGCTTTCCAGACACTTGACGATCTTCTCAAGGAGGGCGTCGAGTCCCGCCACGTCCTCGTCCGCTCTGACTTCAATGTTCCACTTGATGAAGAGGGAAACATTACCGATCCCGGACGTATTAACGCTTCTCTTCCGACCATCAAGGCACTGGTAGAAGGTGGCGCAAAGGTCATTCTTTCCGCACACCTGGGTCGTCCAAAGGGTGAGGTAAACTCTAAGTTCTCCTTGGCTCCAGTAGCTGAAGCGCTGTCTGAGGCGCTTGACCAGTACGTTGCCCTAGCCGGCGACGTCACCGGAGAAGACGCTCATGAGCGCGCCAACGGCCTCAACGACGGTGACGTGATGTTGGTTGAAAACGTCCGCTTCGACCCCCGTGAGACCTCCAAGGAGGAGGCTGAGCGCGGCCAGTTCGCCGACGAGATCGCTGCTCTGGCAGCCGATAACGGCGCTTTTGTTTCTGATGGCTTTGGCGTTGTCCACCGTGCGCAGGCATCTGTGTATGACGTCGCTAAGCGCCTACCGGCTTACGCAGGCAAGCTCGTAGAAAAAGAGCTGTCGGTTCTTTCCACTGTAGCTAAGGAGCCGGAGCACCCGTACGTAGTTGTCCTCGGCGGCGCCAAGGTTTCGGATAAGCTCGGTGTGATTGAAGCACTGGCTGGCAAGGCTGACAAGGTCATCATTGGTGGCGGCATGTGCTACACCCTGCTGGCCGCCAAGGGCTATAACGTCCAAGAGTCCCTGCTGCAAGAAGACCAGATCGAAAACTGCAAGGACCTGCTCGAGCGCTTTGGCGACAAGCTGGTGCTTCCGGTTGATCTCATTGCTGCAAGCAAGTTCGCAGCGGATGCAGAGACCCAGGTGGTCGAGCTCGATGGCATTCCTGAAGGCTGGATGTCCCTGGATATTGGACCAAAGTCCGTGGAAAAGTTTGCAGAGGTTCTTGCTTCTTCCAAGACCGTCTTCTGGAATGGCCCGATGGGCGTATTCGAAATGGAAGCTTTCTCCAAGGGCACTGCTGGTGTAGCGCAGGCTATTATCGACGCCACCGCAAACAACGGTTCCTTCTCCGTCGTCGGTGGCGGCGACTCCGCTGCCTCCGTGCGCATGCTTGGCTTGGACGAGGACGGCTTCAGCCACATCTCCACCGGTGGCGGTGCCTCCCTCGAGTACCTCGAGGGCAAGGAGCTTCCGGGCGTATCTGTCCTGGAAGCCTAAAACTGCCTGATCAACTTGCCAAAAAGAGAGGAAAAATTCATGGCACGTACCCCACTTATTGCAGGTAACTGGAAGATGAACCTTGACCACGTCGAGGCCATCGGCTCCGTTCAAAAGTTCGCCTTCTCCCTGCCAAAGGACTACTACGAGAAGGTCGACGTGGCCTATATGGTCCCGTTTACTGACATTCGCACGATCCAAACGTTGGTAGAGGGCGACAAGCTGCAGGTCACCTACGGTGCGCAAGACATCTCTAAGCACGAGTCCGGTGCATTCACTGGTGAAGTATCTGGCAAGATGCTGGCCAAGCTCGGCTGCAGCTGGGTGGTCGTGGGCCACTCGGAGCGCCGTCAGTACCACGGCGAGACCGATAAGCTCGTTGCAGAGAAAGCAGCCGCAGCATTGGACAATGGCATCAGCCCTATCGTGTGCGTAGGCGAGCCGTTGGCTGTACGCGAGGCCGGTACCCACGTGGACTACGTGGTTAACCAGACCCGCAATTCTTTGGCTGGCCTGAGCGCAGACCAGCTTGCCAAGACTGTTATCGCCTACGAGCCAGTGTGGGCGATTGGCACCGGCAAGGTTGCCTCCGCAGACGATGCCCAGGAAGTCTGCGCCGCCATCCGCGAGCTCGTAAAGGAGCTCGCAGGTGAGGAGGTTGCTGCAGGTATCCGCATTCTCTACGGTGGTTCCGTCAAGGTTGATTCCGTTGCAGAGATCGTCAGCAAGCCTGACGTCGACGGCGGCCTGATCGGTGGCGCCTCCTTGGTCGGCGAGGAGTTTGCCAAGTTGGCTGCCAACGCAGCTAATGCCTTGAGCTAACAGGAGTTATCACCTGTCACAGGTTCGCGCTAAGGCGCGGGTTGGAATGGTTCCAGCCCGCGCCATCGTGTAGAGTGAGCCGATGTGATTGCTTTGCTGTACGCGAAGCCTAAAAGTACGATTCCGCGCTAGCGGGTGGCGAGCGCTACCCGCAGGGCGCACGTTAGAAATAAGGATTATCCTCATGGTCTTGGCACTGGAAATCATCTTGGTCATCGCAGCTATTTTGATGTCCATCTTCGTGCTGCTGCACAAGGGTAAAGGTGGCGGCCTGTCCAGCCTCTTCGGTGGTGGTGTGCAGTCGAACCTTTCCGGCTCGACCGTCGTGGAAAAGAACCTGGATCGTTACACCGTGGTCATGGTAATTATCTGGCTTGCGTGCATCGTAGGCCTCAACCTCATCCAGGCATTCGCTTAAGCCACCAGCTGGAATAGCGAAAGCGCCGGTATCGGCTTCCAACCTCCTGGTTCCCTGTGGGAACTGGTGGTGGGGAAGCGGTACCGGCGCTTTTTGCGTGGCGCCGAGCCACAAGTTCAGCTCGGCTGCGCACTAGGCTGACGTGACTACAGCTCGGAGGCAGCGTCATCGGCAAGGAAGAGGATGGTTTCTTCCTTCCCGTGCACGCCTGCAGCCGGCCATTCTTCGGGCTCAGCGCCTTCAACGACGTGCTTGGCAGCTTCCGCCTTGGCCTCGCCTGCAACAAGAAGCCAGATACGATCAGACTTGTTGACTGCAGGAAGAGTAAGGGTGATGCGCTCGCTCGGCGGCTTGGGAGAGTCGTGAACGGGAACAGCTAGCTCTTCTTGCTCCCGAACCGCCTCAGAATGGGGGAACAAGGAATTGATATGGCCCTCTTCTCCCATGCCCAGCAGATGGAGGTCGAATCCGTTCGGGGCAAATTCCTTCAGTTCTGGCTCATACGCACTCGCCGCGGCTTCCATGGACACCGCGCCCAGATCAAAACCGTGAATATTCTGGTCCGGAATATCTACGTGATTGAGCAGGGCACTGCGTGCTTGACCCTCGTTAGAATCTGCGTCAGAGACGGGCACATTACGCTCGTCGCCGAAAAAGACGTGAACACGCGACCAATCGATGCGCTGGGCTGGAAAATTCTCGCCTTGCTGCTGTGCCGCGAAATCCAAACGAGCTAGCTCGTGGAGAACGCCAATTCCAGCGCCACCGCCGGTTAGGACAACTCGCGCGACCCCATCGTGGTGGAGCCCGCCACCGGCGGCCTGGATACGGGCTACGGTATCCACGAATTTCAGCGCCGCCTGGGAGATAAGTTCATCCACATCGCTTACGCGGTGAAGAGTTACCATGAGGTATCGCTATCCTTTGCAAAGAATCGGAGTTAAGCCGTTTTAGAGCTTACTGTAGTCTACTTGGGCGAGCGCACGGAGCGCTTGCGCATAAGTCTTATCGGCATCCAGATGGCGCAATTCTTCAGAGAGAACCTCAGCTTGGGAGCGCTTGCTAAGGCTCACCAACGAATCCGGGGAACCTGGAACGCACACACGCACCGTGCGCTCGTCGACGACATCAACGTCGACGTGGCTCGTTTCCCGATTAAACCGCAAGTGGGTCACTGGGAAGTGCGGCTCCTGAGAGTCGGTCACAGTGCGGTGGACGGGGACTGCCAAACGATCGAGGAGCCATCCAGCCGCGAAGTCTGGAGCTGGGTGGCCCGCAGGGCCCGCCACCTCGACGGACTGCACGGGCTCGTGAGGATGGCGGTCCAATGCGGAGGCCACGACGCCGCGCCACAAAGTGATGGCGGCCCAGGACATATCGGAATCGCCCGGCGTGTAACCGGCGGATAAGGTGCGCAGATCTTCGCCAGTGACGCGTCCGTCATAGGCAACGTTGGTGATGCGGCGTTGAGCCAGTTTACCCACCGAGCTGGAAGCTGGGTCAGGCGGGCACAAGGTAGGCCACCAGGCGACCAAAGGGGTGTCGGGAAGCAGCAGTGGAGTAACGACTGCCTCGTCCTGGTTTGCCAAAGCGCCGTGCAACTTCATGATGACCATCTCAGAAGCACCCGCTTCACCGCCCACGCGAAGCTGCGCGTCAAGGTGGGTATCTGCCTGCGGGTCGCCCGTCACGACGACCAGAACGCGCGACGGGTGCTCGTGGGAGGCATCGCGCACGGAGGCCAGAATGTTTTCCAGATCATCGTCCTCGCGGGCAGCCACGATTAGGGTAAGTACTCGGCCGGTAGTAAGGGTGTAATGCTCCTGGGCCTCTACTAGCTTCTTGGAGATTTCACGCGTAGTGGTGTTGGGCAATGGAATAATCATTGTCTGCGTCCCTCCTATGGGCGGCGCCAGGAGTGGCCCCGGCGGCGCAACATTCTATCGGCGGATTCTGGGCCCCATGTGCCAGCGCGGTATTCCTCCGGCTGACCTGCTTCGGCCCAGTAATCGATGATGGGATCCAAAATCGACCAGGAAAGTTCCACCTCTTCGTTGGTGGGGAAGAGCGAGGATTCATCGAGGAGGGCATCCAAAATCAAGCGCTCGTATGCTTCCGGAGATTCCTCGGTAAAGGCCTCGGCATAAGCAAAGTCCATATTGACGTCGCGGACCTCCATGGTGGAGCCGGGCACCTTGGAACCAAAGCGCATGGTGACACCTTCATCCGGCTGTACGCGGATGACGACGGCGTTTCGGCCCAGCGCATCGGTCTGGCCGTCAACGAATGGTTGATTTGGCGCAGCCTTGAATACCAGCGCAATCTCGGTCACGCGGCGGCCCAAGCGTTTGCCGGTGCGCAGGTAGAAGGGTACTCCTCCCCAGCGGCGAGAGTTCACTTCCAAGGTGCAGGCTGCATAGGTCTCCGTCGTGGACTCCGGATCAAAGCCTTCTTCTTCGCGCAGGCCCTTGACAAACTCGGAGCCTTGCCAACCCGCGGAGTACTGGCCGCGAGCAGTCGTTTTATTGAGTGGATGCACGGCTTGGGTAGCGCGCAGCACCTTGACCTTTTCTGCCTGCAGGGCCTCAGGCTCGAAGGAGGACGGTTCTTCCATCGCAACTAGAGCCAAAAGCTGCAGCAGGTGGTTCTGGATGACGTCTCGAGCCGCACCGATGCCGTCATAATAGCCAGCGCGGCCGCCCAGACCAATATCTTCGGCCATGGTGATTTGGACGTGATCGATGTAGTGGGCGTTCCACATGGGCTCAAAAATTTGATTCGCAAAGCGCAAAGCCATGATGTTTTGCACCGTTTCTTTGCCCAAATAATGGTCAATGCGGAAGACCGCGGACTCGGGGAAGACGGCGTTGACAATCTCATTGAGCTTGCGGGCAGACTCTTGATCGTGGCCGAAGGGCTTCTCAATGATTACTCGGCGCCACGAGTCCTCGACGGAGTTGGCCATGCCCACCCGCTCCAGCTGGTGGCAGATATTGGAGAAGAATTCCGGGGGAACCGAAAGGTAGTATGCCCAGTTGCTGCCGGTGCCGCGCTCGCGATCTAGCTCGCCCAAACGCGCCGAGAGGCGATCGAATCCAGCATCGTCGAAAGAGCCTTGCACAAATTCGATTCCCTGGGATAAATGCTGCCAGACATCTTCATTGAACTCGGTACGTGAGCTAGCGATGACGGCTGAGCGAACGTAGTCGCAGAATGCGACCTTGTCCCAGTCACGGCGACCATAACCCACAAGGGTAAAGCCAGCGGGCAGGAGGCCACGGCTCGCTAGGTCGTAGATTGCGGGCAGTAGTTTTTTATATGCTAGGTCACCGGTAACGCCGAAGATGACCATGCCCGCGGGTCCTGCGATTCGCGGTAATCGCTTGTCGCTGGCATTGCGCAAGGGGTTGACCCAAGCGGCTGAGTCGGTCACGAAGAGTCCTTCCTGAGTTTATGGGCTTTAAGCTCGCTAATATTCTAGCGGCAGAATGCCCCGCCGAATTCTCGGCGGGGCACAAGTCACACGGCTAGTTTACGCGAGTCGCTCTTTAATGGAAGCAAGCAGTTCCTCCCACGCAGCGACAAACTTATCAACGCCCTCGCGCTCCAGCACTGCAAAGACATCATCGAAATCAATGCCGACCTCTTCTAGCTGGGCAAAGACGCCTTCTGCAGCCTCGCGGCTATCAGACAGGGCGTCGCCGTGGAGGTTGCCCTCGGAGAGAACCGCATCGATGGTCTTTTCCGGCATGGTGTTGACCGTGTGCGGGCCAGCCAGCTCCGATACGTACAAGGTGGCTGGGTACTCCGGATTCTTTACACCGGTAGAAGCCCACAGTGGACGCTGGAGGTGGGCGCCTTCGGGCAAGTCGGCGTCGTTAAGCAAGGCATCCTGGAAGAGAGCATAGGCGCGCTGTGCATTGGCGACGCCCGCCTTACCGCGCAGCGCCAGAGCACTCTCGCTGCCAATAGCTTCCAAGCGCTTATCCACTTCGGTGTCCAACCGGGAAACAAAGAAGGAAGCCACGGAGTGAATGGTGGAGACGTCCTTGCCTGCCTCGGCGGCACGCTTGAGACCGGTACGGAAAGCCTCAATGACATCGCGGTAGCGATCCACGGAGAAAATAAGAGTGACGTTGACGCTGATTCCCTCCGCCAAGGCATCTTCGATGGCAGGAAGGGAACCGGTGGTGGCCGGAATCTTGATCATCACGTTGGGACGATCAACCTTGGACCACAACTCACGCGCTTGTTTAAGGGTGGCAGTAGCATCATCAGAAATGCGTGGGTCGACCTCGATGGACACGCGGCCATCTGCACCATTAGTAGAGGAGTAGATATCCGCAAAGAGGTCGCAGGCATTCTTGACGTCCTCGATGGCCAATGCGTACACCGCTTCATCGGCGGTGGCCTTGGTCTCTTTCAACGTGGAAAGCTCGGCATCGTAGGCGGTGCCGTTGGTCATCGCCGCGGCGAAAATTGCCGGGTTGGTGGTAACTCCCACGATGGACTTAGCAGAAATTATCTCCTTGAGATTGCCCGAAACTAGGCGCTCGCGAGAAAGGTCATCGAGCCAGGTTGAGGTTCCCAGCTGGCCAAGTTCGGAAATGTGGTTCATGATTACTCCTTATCCAGTGTTGGAGGTTTACTTCTTCGCGGCAGCCAGCGATTCCTGCGCCGCTTCAACAACCGCTGCAGTGGTGAAGCCAAATTTCTCAAAGAGTTCGCCCGCAGGAGCAGAGGCGCCGTAGTGCTCGATGGAAATGGTCCGGCCGAAAGAACCGGTGTACTTGTGCCACGGCATAGCGATGCCGGCTTCGATGGAGACGCGGGCCTGCACTTCGCTAGGCAGCACGGACTCGCGGTATGCGTCATCCTGCTCATCAAACCACTCAAGGCACGGTGCGGAGACAACGCGGGTGGCTGTTCCGGCGGCCTCCAGTTCCTTAGCGGCGGCGACGGCAAGCTGCACCTCAGAGCCGGTAGCGAGGAGGATCACGTCCGGCGTTTCCTTGGACTCTTCCACGAGAACATAAGCGCCGCGGCGCACACCATCATGAGCCTTTTCCTTGGTGCCTTCCAGTACCGGAAGCCCCTGGCGACTCAGTGCCAGGCCCTTTGGTGCGGCCTTGTACTCGAGAGCTGCGGCCCAAGCCTGTGCGGTTTCGTTGGCATCGGCCGGGCGAATAACGGACAGGTTCGGGATAGCGCGAAGGGCAGAAAGGGTTTCTACCGGCTGGTGGGTTGGGCCATCCTCGCCTAGGCCGATGGAGTCGTGGGTCCAGACATAGTAGGTATCGGTAGACATTAACGAGCCCAGGCGGACAGCCGGGTACTGGTACTCGGAGAAAATAAGGAAGGTGCCGCCGTAAACGCGGGTATTGCCGTGCAGAGCAATACCGTTCATGATCGCAGACATCGCGTGCTCGCGAATGCCAAAGTGGAGGTTGCGGCCATATGGCTGAGCCGACCACATATTGGTGGTAATGGCTGCGGGGCCGAAGGAGTCCGCGCCCTTAATCACGGTGTTATTGGAGCCGGCAAGGTCAGCAGAGCCACCCCACATCTCAGGAAGGGAAGCGGCCAATGCTTGGATGGTGGCCTCAGAAGCCTTGCGGGTGGCCAAAGACTCGCCTGGTTCCCACACTGGCAATTCAGCGTCGAAATCTTGAGGTAGTTCGCGCGCCTGCATGCGGTCAAAGAGTGCCTTATTCTCCGGATTAGCTGCAGCCCATTCGTCGAACTTCTTCTGCCACGCGGCGTGCTTCTCGGCGCCGCGCTCGCGCAGCTTGCGGGTGTGCGCGATGACCTCGTCGTCGATGTGGAAGCTGCGTTCCGCATCGAATCCTAAGACCTCCTTAGTGGCAGCTACCTCGTCGTCGCCCAGTGCAGCGCCATGAACGCCGCCGGTATTCATCTTATTCGGGGCCGGGTAGCCAATGACGGTCTTCACGCGGATGAAGGACGGGCGCTCGGTCTCTGCCTGGGCCGCCTTGACGGCTTCCTCAATGGCTACGACGTCTTCGCCGGATTCGACCGTTTGGACGTGCCAGCCGTAGGCCTTGTAGCGGGCGACGACGTCTTCGTTGAAAGCAATATTCGTATCGTCCTCAATAGAGATGCGGTTATCGTCCCAGAAGACAATCAAGTTGCCCAGCTTTTGCGTACCCGCCAGGGAAGAAGCCTCAGCGGTAACGCCCTCCTGCAGGTCACCATCGGAAGCAATGGTGTAGACGTAGTGGTCGAAGGGAGACTCGCCGGCCGGTGCCTCTGGATCGAAAAGGCCGCGCTCTTTCCGTGCCGCCATGGCCATGCCAACGGAGGAAGCAAGGCCTTGGCCAAGGGGGCCAGTGGTGATTTCCACGCCATCGGTGTGGTGCACCTCAGGGTGGCCAGGCGTGCGCGATCCCCACGTGCGCAGCTGCTGGAGATCGTCCATCTCCAAGCCAAAGCCGCCCAGGTAGAGCTGGATGTACTGGGTGAGGGAAGAGTGACCAACCGATAGAACGAAGCGGTCGCGGCCGGCCCAGTGCACATCGGCGGGATCGTGGTTAATGACGCGTTGATACAAGGTGTAGGCGAGGGGGGCGAGGGACATTGCGGTGCCTGGGTGGCCGGAACCGCATTTTTGTACAGCATCAGCGGCTAGTACTCGCACGGTGTCGACGGCGCGGGTGTCAAACTCCGACCAATCCTCCGGGTAACGGCGCTCGACCATAGTTTGGAGTTCTGGGGACAACTTATCTTTCGACACTGGAAAGCCTCGCTTACGTCTAGGCAAAAAGTACTTAACTTCATTTAGTCTAGTAATTTTTTAACCGGCGGTGCGCAATTATAGAAAGCTAGGCATAAACGGTATGCTGGCATGGCTAAGTGGAGTGCGCGTAGGCGCTAGAGCGCGCACTGAATCTAGCGGCCATAGGCCTGTTGTCTTTCGCCCCGGCGCCGAAACTGTGAGTGAGAGAACTGGAACTTTTTCAAGGGCATGTGCGACCGCTAGGGGTGACCGCGCGCAGGAAGTGCGCGGGACACAGTTCACCAACGTTCAGATAGTGGAGGAATCCCTTGGAGACCATCAAGGCCTATTTTGCGCTAACGAAACCGAGGATCATTGAACTCCTCCTCGTGGCCGCAATCCCGGCGATGCTCCAAGCGCAACGCGGCGTGGAGGCCGTTTCAGACAATATCTGGCTTATCGTGTCGACTATTTTCGGCGGTTGGATGGGCGCTGCTGCCGCCCACACGTTTAATAACGTCGTGGACTACGAGCTGGATCAAAAAATGCAGCGCACGAGAGCCCGCCCGTTGGTAAGGGCCAAGATTTCTAAGCGAAACGCAGCAATTTTCGCTTGGGTAATGCTCATCCTTTCCGTGCTGTGGTTGGGCGTCCTAGCTCATTCCTGGCTGGCGGCCTTCTTCGTGATTTTGACGAACTTTTTCTATGTCTTCGTCTACACCAAGTTTTTGAAGATGCGCAATGCTCAAAATATCGTCTGGGGCGGTTTGGCCGGCTGCATGCCGGCGATGGTCGGCTGGGCGGTTATCCGGGATAACGCTCCTGCTGCAGAGCCTGACCGCTGGTGGCAGGCAATCGTGCTCTTCCTCATCATTTTCTTCTGGACTCCGCCACACACGTGGGCGCTGGCCATGAAGTACAAGGAAGACTACCGCAAGGCCGGCGTGCCGATGCTGCCCGTAGTGGCTGATGAGAAGGAAGTCACTCGACAGATCGTGTGGTATACCGTGGGCACGGTTATCGTGACCCTACTTATCGTCCCCGCTGCATCGTGGATTTACTTGGTCGCAGCTCTTGCCTCCGGCGCGGTGTTCCTGTGGATGGCTATCCGCCTGCATAAGGGAGTCAAAAACGGCGCCAAGGTTAAGCCGATGCGCCTGTTCATTTACTCCAATAACTATCTATCGGTGCTCTTTATCGGGTTGTCCATCGACGCAGTATTGGGCTGGGAGCCACTAGGCCGGATGCTCGGCTGGTCGGCCACGTTATTCTAACTGCGCCCGGATACCCAAGGATAAGAAGGCGAAAGCGCGGGAAGGCAAATGCGTTCCCGCGCTTTCGGCGTTTGTGGGTGGGTTTAGGCTTTATCGCCAGCTTGAACGCGCAGCACGATGGAACCGGTAGTCTTGCGCTCCTGGAGGTCGCGGTGCGCCGCAGCGGCATCTTCCAGTGGATAAGATGCCGTGACGTTGAAGCTCAAGTCGCCGTCGATAACAGCTTGGACGACCGCCTGGGCACGCATCTGGAACTCGCCTTCTTGGGCTGTCCATGCGCCGATGGAAGGCCGGGTGAGAAAGATAGACCCATGCTTGTTTAGCAGCTGCGGGTCGATAGGCTCAACTGGGCCAGAGGCGGCGCCGAATAGTGCGACGGTGCCACGCGGGCGTACTGCTTCGAGTGACTCGTGGAAAGTAGCCTTGCCGACGCCGTCGTAAACCACGTCAACACCCCTATCACCGTTGTAGCGACGGACCTGCTCGGCGAGTCCGTCGCTATAGCGAAATACCTTATCCGCACCGGCTGCGTAGGAGAGTTCCTCCTTTTCGTCCGTGGAGACCACCGTATAAACGGTAGCGCCGAGCGACGATGCCATTTGGGTGAGGATCTGGCCTACACCGCCGGCGCCGGCAGTAATCAGGCAGGAAGCGCCTTCACCCAGTTGATAAACGCCATGCGCCAAATAGTGTGCGGTAATGCCCTGCAGCAACATAGAGGCAGCGACTTCTGGCTGGAAATCATCCGGGACCGCCACTAGTCCCTCGCGTGGGACGCAGACCTGCTCGGCGTAGGAGCCAAAAGCCTGGTTCCAGGCCACCATCGTGCCCTCGGCAATTTCCCCCTGGGGGTCGTGGACAACGCGTCCGGTGCCTTCGAATCCGGGAATGAACGGGGTGGCCGCGTTATAGATACCCTCACGATAATAGGTATCGATGTAGTTGACGCCCGCCATAATGACGTCCACCAAAACCTCGTCGTCATTAGGGGTGGGGGCGGGAACTTCGGTATAGCGAAGTACTTCTGGCCCGCCGGTTTCTGTGACCTGAATTGCGTGCATATAGCCAGGCTAGCGCAAAAAGCCGGCCGAGTGCAGTACCTCGGCCGGCCGTAAGCATTATGGGCTAAGCAGTCGCTCGCTCTTGTTCAAGAGAGGTTTGGCGCGCCGCGTACTTTTCATCGCCGCGGGGAGAGCCGGTGATGAGATCCGCGGTGCCGTCGGTGCGGCGTACACCGTGTGCCCATAGCAGGGCGGTATACGCGGTGACGAAGGAGGAGAGGCCAATATGGAAGGGGACAGTCCAGCGCGGAATGCTCATGTAGAACTGGTAAACGCCTACAGCCCACTGAATGAGGATGCATACAACGAGGACCCAGCCAGCCTTCTTAGCGTCTTGAGGAGCGCGGTTCTTGTAAAGCAGGAAGACGGTAATAACCGTAAGCGCCAGGTAGACGTACATGCACATGGCGTGGGTGACGGCCATGGCTTCGGTATCTACCTGCAGGCGGCCTTCCATTCCCACCCCGGAATCGCCAGAGTGGACGCCCGAACCGGTAACCATCGTGCCGGTGATGAGCACAATGCTCAAGGCAACGGTAGCGACCGCTGCGAGGACGCGAATCGCTTGAGGGAAGCGAGCGCGTGGCGTTCCGTCATCGGGTTCCACAATGCGGGAATAAAGCATTGCCGCCAGCCATACCAAGAGCATCGAAGGTAGGAAGTGCAACGCCACGGACCACCAGCGGAGGTCTAGGTGGACAGAGATACCGCCGATGACCGCTTGCAGTACGATGCCAGCGACGTTGAGCCATGCGTACACCTTGAGCTCTGCGCGGCGACGCGCCATGCGCATGGCAACGACGGCGGCGATAGCCGCTGCGGTTACGACGAAAGTAAGCAGGCGGTTACCAAACTCGATGGCCTGGTGGAGAGCAGGCGCAGCGCCTTCCATAGGGACAAGGGAGCCTGGTTGGCATTCCGGCCAGGTGGGACAACCCAATCCCGAGCCGGTCACGCGGACAATGGAACCAGACACGGTGATGCCACCCTGGCACAAGAGGAGGATGAGCGCGATGAGGCGCTGTTGTTGCAGTGTAGGGGCGGCTTCCTTAAAGAAGCGCTTGATCTTCGTCCAGTAATTCACGCATAGCATCCTACTAGTCGGGAGATTTCGGGCATAAAAATTCCTCTCGTTTCGAAAGGAACCGGACAAAAGTCACATTTAGCCATCGAAGCGGAACCAACGGACCGCAGCGAACGACGCCACCGCAAGCCACGCCAACAAGGATAGGAGCTCGAGGCCGGGGAAGACGGAATTAGAGGCGTCGGTAAGCGCGCCTGCTAGGGCGACGGTCGGCACCGCGTTGAGGATGCCATTATCGCCCAGGCCCTGGGAGTAGAGGGTCCATCCGACTACGCCGAGGAGCAGGAACCAGATGAGATTGGCCAGTGCGAGTACCACCTCAGAGCTGAGGGTGCCGCCGAGCAGCAGCCCCATGGCGGTAAAAGCCGCAACGCCAAAAAATAACGAAAGCAACATGAGCAGCACCCCGCCCAGGCTGATACGGAGCCCCAGGATATAGGCAGCTATGCCCAAAACGAGGATTTGGAATACCACCATGGTGAGCACGCCGAGGATCTTGCCGCCAATAATGGCCCATGCGGGCACACCGGACGCGCCGGTACGTTTAAGGGCCCCGTAGCGCCGGTCAAAGGCAAGTGAAATGGCCTGACCGGTAAAGCCTGCGGAGGTGGCCGCTACTGCAAGCACCATGGGAAAAACCTCGTGCAAGCCATGTCCAGTGAGCGACTCTAGGTGGGCCGCGCCAATGAGCAGGGCCAGCGGAATGATGACGCTGAGCAATTGCTGTTCGCCGTGGCGCAGCATGAGTTTTGCTTCCATCTTTCCTTGCGCGAGCAACATGGCGCCGGCGCTAGCCCGTTTGGGGGCGGGGGTAAAGGTTCCAGGGTTAAAGGTAGTGCTCATGTGGTGGCTTCTTTCCGCAACGCAGTTGATTGAATTCGATCCTGGCGGAGGGCGCAGCTAGCTGCGCAAATGGCGCCCGGTAAGGTCAAGGAAGACCTCCTCTAAGTTGCGGTGGGCTGCGTCTAAACGCCGCAGCAGGACTCCTTGGCGGGCAAGTTCGGTGCTCAGCGCGGCAATCGTCTCCGGTGTGCCGGCCTGGGTCAAGCGGTAATGCAGGGGCCGGGATTTGGTCGCTCGAATTCCAGCCTCAGCCAAAGCTTCCACATCAACATCGATATCGGTGCTGAAACTAAGCCCTGCCGAATCCGACTGGGCGGTAAGTTCCGCGGGGGAGCCGTGGGCTACCAGCTCGCCATGATCCATGATTGCCACTCGGTCCGCTAGTGACTCCGCTTCATCCATGAGGTGGGTGGTAAGAACAATGGTGACGCCATCGCGCTTCAGGGCTCGAACAAGGTCCCAGACCGCCAAACGGGATTGTGCATCCATGCCAGCGGTGGGCTCATCGAGAAAAACTAGCTCGGGTCGACCGATGATTGCTAGGGCGAGGGAAAGCCGCTGCTGCTGCCCGCCGGAGAGTCTGCGATAGGGAGTCCGGGCTACTCCTTCAAGCCCGAGCGTTTCCAGTAGCCAGTGCGGGGAGAGGGGATGGGTGCTGTAGCTAGCGGAAAGTTCTAGCATTTCCAGAACACGGATGCCGGAGTAGGAACCACCACCTTGCAACATGATGCCGACCTTTTCGCGCACCTTGTCCGGTGCGGAACTCGGGTCTAGCCCGAGGACGTCGATTGTGCCGCTGGTGGGGTGGATAAAACCCTCTGACATCTCAATCGTCGTGGACTTTCCGGCGCCATTGGGGCCAAGGAGGCAAAAGACCTCACCTGTGGCAACGCTAAGGCTTAGACCGTTAACGGCGGTGGTGGAGCCATATTTTTTCACCACGTTGTCCACGGTGAGGGCTGGGCGATCGGCTGAAATGGAATTCACGTGGGATTAGTTTAGGACACGGATTCCGCTGCGCCGCACTGCAACCCACCACAGGGTGGCGATGACGGCGAAAGTGCAGGCTGCCGACACGTAGATGACGATGATAGTGCTGGGCGGCAACCCGAGGCCGCGCGGCAGTACAAAGAAGCTCATAGCTGCCGAATAAGCCACGACGCAGAAACGGAATATAAGCCGGTTGGCCCATGCGGCCAAAGGCAGTACCGCCCACAGGATGTACCACGGATGGACGACGGGAAAGAAGATAACCAGCACTAAGGAGGCGGTGCCGAGTCCTCCCACAGGGTGAATGCGGCCGCGCAACGTTGCAAAGAGCATGCGGGCCATGAAAGCTACTGCCACCAGCACGCCAAAGGTACGGGTTACGGTGAGAATAGCTTCGGTGTGGTCACCTAGACCCAGCAGCATTCCGATGAATCCGGTGCCCACGCCTACGGCGGTGGAGGTAGAAAGCCACGAGCGGATGGAGGCCGCGCCGCCTTGTCCCGTGATCCACCCCAGGCCAATGCCGGTCAAGGCGCTAATGAGGGCAATGGTTGCAATTAAAATAACTAGCTGCAGGGCAATGGCGTAGGCCAAGGCCTTCCAGCGTGGTGCACCGTCCTTGTCTATCAGGTGGCGGGCATAGGCCATCCCTACAAAACCTAGTCCAATAAAGCCGGTTACCTTGACCATTCCGGCGCAGGACAGACAAAATCCAGAAGCTATTAGTGCTAGGTAGGCACCGCGCGTAGACTTTTCCAGCTTGTCGACGCCCCGCAGGCCCAGCTCCATACCCACTAGGAGCAGGCCCAACATGATGGACTCATTATGGATTCCGCCCACCAGATGCAAGATAGTGAGTGGGTTGAGAATGCCGAGCCATAGGGCAGATTCTGGAGATACCCGGCAGCGCCGCGCGAGACAGCTAATTGCCCACCCAGCAACCATTATGCCGGCGATGGATAAGAGCCGGTGGGCGATTACTCCCAAGAGGATGGAATTTGAGGTAACTGCGCTCACCACTCCAGCGAGCCCGAGCGCTACGGGGCCATAAGGGGAGGGGGAGTTAGCCCAGATGAACGGTACGGATCGGGCGAGCTCATCACCCGCGCCAAGCAATTGCACTGGTCCTGCAGAATACGGATCCATGCCCTGCATCACGATGGAACCGTTGGCCAAGTAGGAGTAGATGTCCTGGGTAAAGAGCGGGGCGGTAAATATCAGCGGGATGACCCAGCCGGCCCACGTGCGCCACAGCTGGTGTGTGGTGACGAGCCGGCGGGCGCGCGTTGGGGTGAGGGCACCTTCCTGGGGTTGGCGCAGCGGAGTGCCTACAAAAGGGGCCAGGAAAACCCAGGCGGCCACCAACAGGCCCACTCCCACCATGACTATGGCAGAAGAGGTCTGCAGCATGCGAGACATGAGGGAGCCAAAAGGTACGTTGTCATAAGGGTTTCCCACTACTGGGAGAGCGCCGGCTCCCAACGCGCCGAAGGCGATAAGCAGAGAACCCACTGTGCCCACCCAGCGCAGGATAAAAAATGTCCGCCATTGTGCGGTGGTGGTGCGCTTTAGGCCATCCGCATTGGCAGGGACAAAATCAAAACGAGAATCAGGTTCCGCGGCTCCGGTGTCCTCGGCGTGTAGTTGCGCAGACCGAGAACCAGCGGTGCCCAGCTGCGGCAGCTCGGCCTTGACGCCGGAAAGAAAGCCGCGGAATTTGCCTGTCATGGGATAAGACCTTACGCGAATCCTCCGCCCCAACCCCAGCAGGCCCGCCCTTTTAGCGCGCGCAGCACTGCCGGTTGCGGCGATGAGGGGAGCTAGCCACCCCCGTGCCACGCCGAAGAATGGCCAATGGTGGCATTCCGGAATGAATTAAGGAACACTAGTGTTGTCTAATAAAGGAGGCACAGTTGGACTGCGGTGCGACTCGCGGAATTACGGGAGTCGGTTGCAGGGCGGCTGTAAGTGAGCGAAGTACGAAGGGAGGTCCCGGCATGAGCACACCTCAGCGCGTAGAAACTACGCACAAGGCGGCTAAGGAATCCCGCACTACGGATGGCGATACCCGCCGGCAAGTGATGCTGTTGCTGCTGAAGGACGGGCCCGTTACCGCTTCCCACTTGGGTGAACGCCTTGGCCTTTCTGCTGCCGGAATCCGCCGGCACTTAGACAATTTGGTGGAAGAGGAACTGACTGAGGTTGTGCGCCGCCGCCCAGTTACCCGCAATTCAGCGGGTAGCGGCTCTGGTCGCGGGCGACCAGCCAAACACTTCCGCCTCACTGATCGTGGCCGAGCGCAATTCGGCCACGCCTACGATGATTTGGCCTCTGATGCCTTGACGGCGCTACGCGCCGTCGGCGGGTCTGAGGCTGTTAAGCGCTTTGCCAAGGTCCGCTTCGAGCGACTCGTTGCAGACGTGCGTCCCTTGATAGAAGAGGGCGAATCTGTAGAGGGCGTGGCCCGTAAGCTGGCTGAGGTCTTGGACGGGCACGGGTATGCCGCCACGGTGGACCGCGCTGGTCAGGGAGTGCAAATCTGTCAGCATCATTGTCCGGTCTCCCATGTGGCGGCCGAGCATCCGGAGCTGTGTGAGGCGGAACAAGAAGTCTTTTCTGCTCTATTAGGCAAACACGTACAGCCTTTGGCCTCCATTGCTGGCGGTCACGGGATCTGTACCACGAACATCCCCTTGACACCCGTTAATACAAATACTGAAAGGAGCGAGTCATGACCCAGGCACAATCGGCACCCGAGAACAAGATGACCGATGATGAAATTATTGATTCCATTGGTGCATATGAGTACGGCTGGCACGACTCGGACGCGGCTGGTGCTTCTGCTCGCCGCGGCTTGAACGAAGATGTAGTACGCGATATTTCCGCCAAGAAGGGCGAGCCGGAATGGATGCTTAACCAGCGCCTGAAGGCACTCAACATCTTTGATAAGAAGCCCGTTCCCACCTGGGGTGCGGATCTGTCTGGCATCGACTTCGACCAGATTAAGTACTACGTGAAGTCCACTGAGGAGCAGGCCCAGACCTGGGAAGACCTCCCGGACGACATCAAGGCCACCTACGATAAGTTGGGCATTCCAGAGGCTGAGAAGCAGCGCCTCGTTGCCGGTGTGGCAGCCCAGTACGAGTCCGAGGTTGTCTACCACCAGATCCGTGAGGACCTGGAAAGCCAGGGCGTCATCTTCGTCGATACTGATACCGCACTGCGTGACTACCCTGAACTTTTCAAGGAGTACTTCGGCACCGTAATCCCGGCCGGTGACAATAAGTTTTCCGCGCTGAACTCCGCTGTGTGGTCCGGTGGCTCCTTTATCTACGTGCCCAAGGGTGTGCACGTAGACATTCCACTGCAGGCTTATTTCCGCATCAACACGGAAAATATGGGCCAGTTCGAGCGCACCCTCATCATCGTCGACGAGGACGCTTATGTTCACTACGTCGAGGGCTGTACCGCTCCTATCTACAAGTCTGATTCCCTGCACTCCGCAGTAGTGGAGATCATCGTGAAGAAGGGCGGCCGCTGCCGCTACACCACCATTCAGAACTGGTCCAGCAACGTCTACAACTTGGTGACCAAGCGCACCAAGGTAGAAGAAGGCGGCACCATGGAATGGGTCGACGGCAACATTGGCTCCAAGGTCACCATGAAGTACCCGGCCGTATGGATGACCGGTCCTTACGCCAAGGGTGAGGTTCTCTCCGTTGCCTTTGCTGGTGAGAACCAGTTCCAGGACACGGGCGCCAAGATGACTCACATGGCTCCACACACCTCTTCCAATATCGTGTCTAAGTCGGTTGCCCGTGCCGGCGGTCGCGCCGCGTACCGCGGCCTGGTGCAGGTTAATCAGAACGCGCACCATTCCACCTCTAACGTCGAGTGCGACGCGTTGCTGGTGGACAATATCTCGCGTTCGGATACATACCCGTATAACGACATCCGCAATGACCACGTCACGCTGGGCCATGAGGCAACCGTTTCCCAGGTTTCTGAGGAGCAGCTGTTCTACCTGATGTCCCGCGGTATCGCGGAAGAAGAAGCAATGGCGATGATCGTGCGTGGCTTCGTTGAGCCGATTGCTAAGGAGCTGCCGATGGAGTACGCCCTCGAGCTCAACCGCCTCATCGAACTGCAAATGGAAGGATCGGTCGGCTAAAGAAAATGGTCGCTTCGAACGAATTCAATCCGGATAAGATTACCAAGGGTGATGTCTTTACCTCCACCAACGTGGAGGACTTCCCGGTGCCGCACGGCCGCGATGAGGTGTGGCGCTTTGTCTCCCTGCGCAAGCTCCGTGGACTGCACAATGGCGAGTTCGCTGAGGCAGTGGCACAGGACGTCACCGTGAGCGAACATCCCGGCGTAAGCTCCGAGACCGTCGCTCGCGATGACGAGCGCTTGGGCCGCGTTGGTACCCCGTCTGACCGCGTTGCGGCACAGGCGTGGACTTCTATGCCTGAAGGCCAGGTTGTCACCATTGACGCCGAGGCTCAGGTGGAAGAGCCCGTGGTCATTACCTACACCGGCAAGGGCGAGGGCGTAACTTCCTTTGGTGCCACCTCCATCGAGGTAGGCCACCATGCGGAAGCCACCGTTATCTTGAAGTACGTCGGTTCTGGCACCCACGCGGATAACGTCGAGTTTATCGTGGGCGATGGCGCTCACCTGACCGTCGTTGTTGACGTTGATTGGGAAGACGATGCCGTACACCTGTCTAACCACGTGGCACAGCTCGGCCGCGATTCTGTGCTGCGCCACAACTCCGCCATCTTTGGCGGCGAGGTGGTACGCATCGTGCCTCGCGTGAACTTCACCGAGCAAGGCGGCGACGCAGAGCTGCTGGGCGTCTACTTCGCTGACGAAGGCCAGTACTTTGAAAACCGGATGCTGGTGGATCACTCCGTCCCTAATTGCCGCTCCCACGTCCTTTACAAGGGCGCACTGCAGGGCACCAAGGACAATGAGGCCCGCACCTGCTGGGTGGGCGATGTCCTTATCCGCTCCAATGCACAGGGCACCGATACCTACGAGACCAACAACAACCTGATTCTGACCGAGGGCGCTCGCGCGGACGCAATCCCTAACTTGGAGATTGAGACCGGTGAAATTACCGGTGCAGGCCACGCGGCCACCGTTGGTCGCTTCGATGACATCGAGTTGTTCTACCTGATGTCTCGCGGCATTCCAGAGGCTGAAGCCCGCCGCCTCATCATCCGTGGCTTCTTCAATGAGGTCATCCACCGTATTCCGGTGCAGTCCCTGTCCGAGGAATTGGAAAACCGTATTTCCGAAGAACTGGAAAAGATCTCCGCCTAAATCTTTCATAGAAGGAAAACCACACACATTATGTCTACTCTGGAAATTAAGAACCTCCACGCCCAGGTGCTGCCGACGGAAGAAGGCGGCGAGCCGAAGGAAATCCTCAAGGGCGTTAACCTGACTATCAACTCCGGCGAGATCCATGCGATCATGGGTCCGAACGGTTCCGGCAAGTCCACCTTGTCTTACACCATCGCCGGCCACCCAAAGTATGAGGTCACCGAGGGCGAGGTGCTTCTCGACGGCGAAAATCTGCTGGAGATGCCCGTCGACGAGCGCGCTCGCGCCGGCCTCTTCTTGGCGATGCAGTACCCAACTGAGGTACCAGGCGTAAAGGTTTCTCAGTTCATGCGCTCTGCAGTCACCTCCATTCGCGGTGAAGCACCGAAGCTGCGTGAATGGAACAAGGAGCTTACCCAGGCCCGCGAGAATTTGAAGATTGATAAGTCCTTCATCTCCCGCTCCGTCAACGAAGGCTTCTCCGGCGGTGAGAAGAAGCGCCACGAAGTCATGCAGCTGGATATCCTGAAGCCGAAGTTCGCAGTTATGGACGAGACCGACTCCGGCCTAGACGTCGACGCTCTGCGCATCGTGTCTGAGGGCATCAATAGCTACCAGAAGGAAACCAATGGTGGCATCTTGATGATTACCCACTACAAGCGCATCCTGAACTACGTTAAGCCGGACTTTGTGCACGTCTTTGCAGACGGTCAAGTCATCAAGACCGGTGGCGCTGAATTGGCAGATCAGCTCGAGTCTGACGGCTACGACCAGTTCCTGAAGTAAGGACCGACCACGGGCCGGTCAACCGCGACTATCTAAAGAAGATTCATGACTGGATTTGATGTAAACGCAATTAGGGAACAGTTCCCGATCCTCCAGCGCACCGTGCGCGGCGATAAGCCACTGGTGTACCTGGATTCGGGTGCTACCTCCCAGCGCCCGCTGCCGGTATGGAAGGCGGAAGAGGAGTTTGTGCTGCACACGAACGCCCCTGTTCACCGCGGTTCCTATCAACTGGCAGAAGAGGCCGATGATGCCTACGAATCGGCGCGGCAAGCTATCGCCGCATTCGTGGGTGCGGACCGCGACGAAATCGCCTTTACCAAGAACGCCACCGAGGCCCTGAACGAAGTTGCCTATGTGCTGAGCGACGAGCGTGCGGGAGACCTCTACGTGGGCGAGGGCGACACCGTCGTGATCACCGAATTGGAGCACCACGCCAACTTGGTGCCGTGGCAGGAGCTCTGCGCTCGCACTGGCGCTACGTTGAAGTGGTATTCCATGACCGAAGACGGCCGTATCGATCTTGACTCGCTCGAGCTCGATGATTCCGTCAAGGTAGTTGCGTTTACTCACCAATCCAATGTCACGGGTACCGTGGCGGACGTGGTTGAACTGGTGCGCCGAGCCCGCGCGGTGGACGCCATGGTCGTCCTCGACGCCTGCCAGTCGGTGCCACATATGGCGGTGGATTTCCACGCCTTGGATGTGGATTTCGCGGCCTTTTCCGGCCATAAGATGTGCGGGCCCAGCGGCGTGGGTGTGCTGTACGGCAAGGATGAACTGCTTAAAAAGCTGCCGCCCTTCCTGACCGGTGGCTCCATGATTGAGATCGTCAAGATGGAAGAGACCACCTTTGCCGAGCCCCCGACGCGCTTTGAAGCGGGCACGCAGATGACCAGCCAGGTGGTTGGCCTTGGCGCAGCGGTGAAGTTCTTGGAAGAAGTGGGCATGGACAATATCCACGCCCACGAAAAGAAGCTCACCGACCGCGCATTGCGCCAGCTCAAGGAAATCCCTGGTCTGCGCATCATTGGTCCAGAGACCACCGAAAATCGCGGTGGCGCCATTTCCTTCACTGTGGAAGGCGTTCACCCGCACGACTTGGGCCAGGTCCTCGATGACCATGGTGTGTCCATTCGCGTTGGCCACCACTGTGCGTGGCCACTGCACCGTGCCTGCGGCGCACAGTCCACCGCCCGCGCTAGCTTCTACCTTTATAACACCGAGGAAGAAGTAGATAAGCTGGTGGACGCAATCAAGGCTGCCCGCGAATTCTTTGGAGTTGCCTCATGAACCTAGATTCCATGTACCAGGACGTCATCCTGGATCACTATAAGAACCCCCAACACGCCGGCCTGAGGGAGCCATATCAGGCCGAGGTCCACCACGTGAACCCGTCCTGCGGCGATGAGCTCACCCTGCGCGTGCGCCTTTCGGACGACGGCAAGACCGTAGAGGACGTCTCCTATGACGCGGAAGGCTGCTCCATTTCGCAGGCTTCCACCTCGGTTATGGCTGAAGAGATCGTGGGGCTGCCGCTTGCGGAAGCCAATGAGAAGCTGGCCGAGTTCGAAAAGATGATTACCTCTCGTGGCCAAGAAGAGGGCGATGAAGACCTCATCGGTGACGGCGTCGCCTTCGCCGGTGTGTCCCAGTACCCAGCGCGCGTAAAGTGTGCGCTCCTCGGATGGAAGGCTTTCCAGGCTGCATCCGCCGATGCACTAACTGAAGTGGAGAACTAGATGACCGAACCCGTAGATCCTTATCAGAACGAGAACTCTTCATTCTCCGGCAGCGGCGAGCGCCCGGAGCAGACCGAAGAGCAGATTTCTAAGGCCTTTGATGTCACCGAATTCATGCGTGACGTCATTGATCCCGAGCTCGGCATTAACGTCGTTGACCTGGGCCTCGTCTATGACCTTTGGTTCGAAGAGGACAATGGCAAGGAAATCGTCATGATCAATATGACGTTGACCTCGCCGGCGTGCCCGTTGACCGATGTCATTGCAGAGCAGGTCGAGGACATCGTCAAGGCCAATAAGCTGGCTGACGCCGTCCGCATCAACTGGGTATGGATGCCGCCATGGGGCCCGCAGATGATCACTGAGGAGGGCCGCGAGCAGCTTCAGGCCCTCGGCTTCGCGGTCTAAAATCGCGTATTGATCACACGCCCCCAGCAGGGCATTTCTCGGATTAGGGAAGTGGCTGTTGGGGGCGTTAGTGCGTCTTAGCGTTGGCCGCGTCAATTGCTAGACTATTTTTTCGTGATTGTAACCAATGATTTCGAAGTCAGGGTAGGAGCGCGCACGCTTCTCGACGCCCCTGGGCAGCACCTCCGCGTGCAGCCCGGCGACCGCATCGGCCTCATCGGCCGCAACGGCGCGGGCAAGACGACGACCATGCGCATTTTGGCAGGGGAGACGGAGCCTTATGGTGGTTCTGTGACCCGCTCGGGGCCCATTGGTTATTTGCCCCAGGATTCCCGTGAGGGAAATATCGAGCAAACGGCGCGCGAGCGTGTTCTTTCCGCACGCGGTCTAGATGACCTCAAGCGCCGAATGGCGAAGCAACAAGAGCTCATGGAATCGGCCACGGACGAAAAGTTTCGGGATAAGGCTATCCGTAAGTATTCCCGCTTAGAGGAGCAGTTCGAGTCGCTCGGTGGCTATGAGGCTGATTCCGAGTGTGCGCAGATTTGCGATAATTTGGGCTTGCCGCAGCGTGTTTTAGATCAGAGGCTTAAGACTCTTTCGGGCGGCCAGCGCCGCCGCGTGGAGCTGGCACAGATCCTCTTTGCCGCTACCGAAGGATCTGGCAAGTCCCAGACCACTCTGCTCTTGGATGAGCCGACCAACCATCTGGATGCGGACTCCATTACGTGGTTGCGCCAATTCCTGTCCAAGCACGAGGGCGGGCTCATTATGATTTCCCACGACGTCGAACTGCTTGAGGCCGTGTGCAATAAAGTATGGTTCCTCGATGCGGTCCGCGGCGAGGCCGATGTATACAACATGGGCTATAAGAAGTACCTTGATGCGCGCGCGACCGATGAAGCGCGGCGTCGCCGAGAGCGCGCCAATGCGGAGAAGAAGGCCTCTGCACTGCAAAAGCAGGCGGCCAAACTCGGTGCCAAGGCAACCAAGGCCGCCGCGGCAAAGCAGATGCTCCACCGTGCTGAACGCATGATGAGCGAGCTCGATGAGGTCCGCGTGGCCGATAAGGTGGCCAATATCAAGTTCCCCGAGCCGGCGCCGTGCGGCAAGACGCCAATGAATGCCAAGGGCCTGACCAAGATGTATGGCTCGCTGGAGGTCTTCGTGGGCGTAGACCTCGCTATCGACAAAGGTTCTAGGGTGGTCGTTCTCGGCTATAACGGTGCAGGTAAGACCACCCTGTTGAAATTGCTGGCCGGTGTGGAGCGCACCGATGGTGAAGGTGGCATCGTCAGCGGCCACGGCCTGCGTATCGGCTACTTCGCGCAGGAACATGACACCATCGACCCGGATAAGTCCGTGTGGCAAAACACCATCGATGCCTGTCCTGACGCGGATCAGCAGGAGTTGCGCGGCCTGCTTGGCGCCTTTATGTTTTCCGGCGAGAAGTTGGAGCAACCTGCGGGCACCCTCTCCGGCGGCGAGAAGACGCGCCTTGCACTGGCCGCCTTGGTCTCCAGCCGCGCGAATGTCCTGTTGCTAGACGAGCCGACCAATAACTTGGACCCAATTTCGCGCGAGCAGGTGCTTGATGCACTGAAAACGTATACGGGCGCTGTGGTGCTGGTGACGCACGATCCGGGTGCGGTTAAGGCACTGGATCCGGAACGCGTGATCATCATGCCCGACGGTGATGAGGACCTGTGGTCCGATGACTATATGGAGATCGTGGAGCTAGCTTAGGGATTTATGAAGACACTGCTGGAGAGGATGCCCGCCTGGCGGGAGAAGTTTTGGCTCATCCCCGCCGTGGCGGTGGCCATGGCCGCGATAGGCGCGGAATTGCTCATTGCGGTTGGTAGCAATTTTGATGTGACGGCCACGCCCTTTTATGACGGCAGCGCCGATAGTGCGCAAGGGATTTTAAGCGCGGTAGCAACTTCGTCACTCTCCTTGGCCGGCACCGTCTTTTTCATCACGCTGACCGCGCTATCCGGTGTCGTCACGGTGATGGGCCCGCGCCTACTGCACGAGTTTTTAAAGGATCGCTCCATTCAATCCACGTTGGCGATCTACCTGGCAACCTTTATTTTTGCGCTCCTATCCTTGCGCGCGGTCCGAACCGGCGGCGGAGGGGAAGAAGAATATGTTCCTTCCCTCAATGTAGCCGTCACGGTGCTGCTGGCCATCGCCTGCGTTGTCTTCCTTATCTACTTCATCGTGCACATTGCGCAATCGATCAGCATGTCCCACGTGGTACACGTCGTTGCCCAAGACGTAGAAAGCCACATGCGCCGGCTCATCCGCCGCGGCGAGGAGGAAGAGAAAGTAAAAGCGCCAGGTCCAGAGTTCTACACGAACGCGCAAGAGCGCCGCAGTAGTGGGACTGGCTATCTCAAGTTCGTGGACTATGACGCCATTGCTCAGGCTGCGGCGCGGGAGAATTGCGCGGTGCATCTGGGCGTGGCACCGGGAGATCTAGTGCTGGAAGGCGAGGTCATTGCCCACGGCGTGCCGCGTTTGCCGGAAGATATGGAGCGTCACATCGTGCTCACCCAGCACCGCGAAAACGCCTCTGCCCACGACCCTCGGTTTACCGCCCGGCACCTTGCAGAAATTGCTGCCCGCGCTTTGAGCACCGGCGTTAATGATCCATTTACTGTGATTGATATCATTGACCGCTTTACCCAGATCCTCACCGTGATTGGGGATAAGCGGCTTCCGCAGGGCATTGTGCATGTGGGCGGCGAGTTTCGGCTGGATTATCAGACCTTTAGCTATGCCGAAATCGTCGAGGCGATGTTTACTCAGATTCGGCGCGACGCGGCCGATAATGCGGAGATTTACCTCAGCATGCTGGATAACCTCGCTAAGGTGGTTGCCCTTCTTCGCACAGCCGAACGCCGGCGCGTGCTTGACGACGCCGCCCAGGCCATCTACTCCGATGCCCGCCGCCAGGTAGGCGGCGAGGTGGAGCTGCAACAGTTAGAGGATTCCTACCAGCACTTCCAGGCCAACCTAGCTGCGTGGGCGGAATCCGATAAGCCGGGCGAAGAGCACGCCGCGGAGTAGCCCGCGGCGCGGTTGTCGTTGGCGCTAGTTGCGGAATCCATGCACCGGCGCGGGGATGAAACCGCCGCGGTTAATGAACTGCGTATTTCCCACTTGATTGACCGGGATGACAGGGGCGTAGCCAAGAAGCCCACCGAAGCTGACCTCGTCGCCTACCTGGGCGCCAGGTACCGGAATGACGCGTACGGCGGTGGTTTTATGGTTCATCACCCCAATGGCGGCCTCATCAGCGATCATGCCCGAGATCGTCGCGGCAGAGGTATCGCCCGGCAGGGCAATCATGTCGAAGCCAACCGAGCAAATAGCGGTCATGGCCTCCAGCTTGTCCATGGAAATGGAGCCGGACTTGACCGCATCGATCATGCCTTTGTCCTCGGAAACGGGGATGAAGGAACCAGACAATCCGCCCACGCGGGAACAAGCCATCATGCCGCCCTTCTTAACGGCGTCGTTAAGCAGAGCCAACGCTGCTGTGGTGCCGTGGGTGCCCACTTGGTCTAGGCCCATGTGCTCCAAGATGTGCGCAACCGAATCGCCTAATTCGGCGGTGGGGGCAAGCGAAAGGTCGATGATGCCGAAAGGAACGCCCAGGCGCTCCGAGGCCATGGTGCCTACTAGCTGCCCGGCGCGAGTGATCTTGAAAGCAGCCTTCTTCACCTCTTCTGCAACCTGGTCCAAGCTGGCTCCCTCGAGCGAGCCTAAGGCACGGTCGACCACACCCGGGCCAGAAACGCCCACGGAGACCACACAATCGGGCTCTTCAATGCCGTGGAAGGCGCCGGCCATGAAGGGGTTATCTCCAACGGAGTTAGCAAAGACCACGAGCTTGGCGCACGCAATGGCGGAATCATCCTTAGTTAGCTCGGCTGCTTCCTTGATGACCTCGCCCATCTTCTTGGCTGCATCCATGTTGATGCCAGCGCGAGAGCTGGCGATGTTTACGGAGGAACACACGACGTCCGTAGTAGCCAGCGCCTCCGGAATGGAGCTGATGAGTTTCTGTTCCGCGGTGGTAGCACCCTTTTCTACCAAGGCGGAATAGCCGCCCACGAAGTTGACGCCAACCTCTTTTGCTGCCTTGTCCAGCGCCTTTGCCGCATCAACGGGGTTTCCCTCTACGCCGGCCACCACCAACGAGATGGGGGTTACGGAGATGCGCTTATTGACGATGGGGATACCGAGCTCGCCCTCGATGCCTTCGCAAACCTCGACGAGGCGCCCTGCCTGCTGGGTGACGCGGTCATAGATGGCCTGGCAGGTAGCCTCCATGGTGGAGCGGGTGCATCCGAGGAGGGAGATGCCCATGGTCACGGTGCGGATATCGAGACGATAGTTCTCAATCATCTCGATGGTGTCCAAGATATTGGTGGTATTAAATCGCGTACTCATATTAAATTTCGTTCATGGCGGTGAAAAGGTCTTCGGACTGAATGCGGATGGACTGGTGCTTTTCCTCCGCCACGGGGCGCATGCGCTCCTTGATGGTCTGGATCGTGACTTTGTCCGCATCGAATCCGACGCGCAGGATCATGGTGAAGTATCCGCCCATGAGCGTCTGGGAGACGTCGATGACGTTGATATCGAGTTCTGCAAGGGTAGTGGTCACCGCGGCGATGATGCCGGTGCTATCGGCACCGGTGACGGTCATAATGGCATACATGCATGCAATTCTATCTTCTTGCCGGGCCCGCCGCGATGGTTTGTGCGTGTCAGATAGGTGAGGGCGTCTTCACCCCGGCCGCGCCGTTGTTACGGTGGGGAGGTATGACTGATAAGAAGAAAATTCTGTACATCGGTGGACACGGCAAGGTCGGACAGCTCACCACCCCTAAGCTTGTTGATGCCGGCCACGACGTCCACTCCCTCATCCGCAACCCAGAGCAGAAGGCCGAGATTGAAAAGCTCGGCGCGACCCCGGTTATGGCGGATATTACTGAACAAACCGTGGGTCAGTGGGCAGAGCTTTTCGCCGTTTATGACGCTGTAGTCTGGGGCGCCGGCAATGGCGGCCGAGGTGGGGCAGACCTCACCTGGGCCGTCGACCGCGATGGCGCCCTCGCTACCCTCGACGCGATGGACAAGTTGCAGCAGGAGGGCAAGAAGGTGCCTGCCTATGTGATGATCTCTTACGTCGGCTCCCAGGTAGCAACCACGGATCCTGCCGATGAGAAGTGGTATGCCTATGTGGAGTCGAAGAAGGAGGTAGACAACCGCCTTGTACAGGCCAGCTACCCGCACCTCATCCTCAAGCCAGCGATGCTGACCGAGGAGCCAGCAAAGGGCATTGAGCAGATTGAGGATAAGATGCTGAAGGAGTCTTTGACTTCTTCCCGCGAGCTGGTTGCGGACGTCATCGTCGAGGCCCTTGGCCGCGAAAACCTGCCGGAATCCCCGCTTGCCTTCGTTGATGGCGACAATCCCGTAAGCTCCATCAAATAAGGCGCTAGACTGGCTGGCATTATGACTGTTAAGCCACCAGCTGTCCTTATTGATTGCGATCCCGGCATCGATGATTGCCTCGCCCTCATGTACTTGGCGGGCCTGCATCATGCCGGTGAGATCGAGCTGGTGGGCGTTACCACCACGGCCGGCAACGTCGAGGTCCACCAGACCGCGGCTAATGCTCGCTGGATTATGGATCTTTGCTCGCTTGCCGACGTCCCCGTAGCCCCCGGCGTACCCCAACCCCTCAAGGTGGATCTCACCACCACCCCTGAGACTCATGGCCCGACAGGGTTGGGCTACGCACATGCCCCCGCTGCCGCCGCCAGGCTGCAACAGCGCGATTGGCAGCAGGTATGGGAAGAGGCATTAGCCACCCACGACGATCTGCAGCTAATCGTTACTGGACCGGTCACCAACCTTGCTGCTTTTGAGGCAACCCATCGCGAGGTTGCCGCGCGCTTCGGTGCCATCACAATCATGGGCGGCGCGGTCAATTACCGCGGAAACACCACGCCAACTGCCGAGTGGAACTTTTGGGTGGATCCCCACGCAGCTGCCCAACATTTTCATTCAACTACCCCACGCGTTCTCACCACGCTGTGTTCCCTCGAAGTAACGGAACAGTTTCTCATCACCCCGCAGCGCCTAGACGCGGCCATGGAATTGTTGGGGGAGCACCCCACGGCACAAATCCTGCCTGACGTGTTGCGATTTTATTTTGAATTCCACCAGGCACAGGGCGAGGGATATCAAGCTCAAATCCACGATCTCTTGACCTGCATGATTGCTCTCGGACGCATCAATGTCGACGCGATAGAAACCACCGTGGACGTCGAGGCGGAATCGCCACTGCTGCGTGGCACGAGTGTTGCAGATTTGCGTAATCACTGGGATCGCGCCCACAACGCGCGGCTGGTAACAAGCGCAGACATGGAGGCCGCACACCACGAATGCGCGCGGGGATTGACGCTATTGGCTTCGCATTAGTGGCTTTTAACACGCAGAGCCTCTACTATTATCCGCGGCGCACGTGCCGTGCGAGATCGCTTTCCGAGGTGACATAGGAAAGCAGCACCATCCGCGGTCGGCGCTTACTTTGCCCATTTTTTCGGTATGTGGATTTGGACTTTTACTGTGTCACAGCTTTCTCTCACCCCCGCCCGCAAGGCTATGGTCATCGCGGGTGCACTCATCGTCGCCGCAACCTGGATTTATCTAGTTCTTCTGCGTCCTACTGATTGGGAATCCGTTGCCGGCTCGACAGAGGCGCTCATTACCCTCGCCGGCTACCTCGTTGGCGCCGCTCTTCTTCTAGCCGGCACCGTTCCGGCACTACCGGCGCGAACCATCGCCATCATCCCGGTAGCGCTAGTGCTCAATATTGTTGTCGGCGAAATCATCGGTTCTATCGGCGTTCCGCTGTATATCGACTCCGTAGGAACAATCCTGGTAGCCGCGCTCGCCGGACCCATCGCTGGCTTGGCTACCGGTACATTGTCCTCCGTCGTATGGGGGCTGTTGAACCCTGCCGCTCTGCCCTTCGCCGCCGTGTCCGCCGCTACGGGGTTCCTCTCCGGACTGGTAATCAAGAAGGGCGCTTTCACTAAGGCGTGGTGGGTCATTCTCAGCGGCGCCATCATCGGAATCATTTCCGGCATGCTCGCCGCACCAGTAGCTGCCTTTGTTTATGGCGGTACCGCAGGTCTTGGTACGGGCGCGGTTGTTTCGCTCTTCCGAGAACTGGGCAATTCCCTCATCGCCTCGGTCACGCTGCAGTCCTTTATTTCTGATCCCCTGGATAAGGCACTGGTCTTCCTCATTGTCTGGGCAGCGGTCAAAGCACTGCCGCAGCGCACCCGAGAATCCCTCCAGCCACGTTAATGCAAGGCCTTCATCCCGCCACCGTTGTCACGATCGCGGCCTGCGGCTGGATTCTTACTTTGGCGCTGAATACCCCGGTGGCGTCGGCAAGCGTAGTGCTCATCGCCCTAGCCTGCGGTACTGCCGCTACCCGCAACGCCTCCGTAATTTTGACAACTGTGGCGCTAAGCGCCCCAGCGGCCCTTTCCATGCTGGTCATTCACGCCCCCTACGGTGATGACCCAGTGCTGCCGCTGGTAACAAGCGACGGCCTGGTGCTCGCCGCCACCCTCACCCTGCGGTTCTGCGCCCTCATGGCCTGCTTCATCGCGGCCATGGCAGTGCTGCGCATTGCTGATATCGCCAAGTGGCTGCAAGTTTCGCGCGCAGGCCACAAGGTCGCGTATATCGTTGGAGCGTCCCTACAAACCCTGCCCCAAGGCGCGCACGCATGGCGTTGCGTCCGTGAAGCCAACCAGCTCGCCGGCATCACCGTGACTTGGCGCAATACCATCTCGCGCGTCATTATTCCCGTCATCGCTCGCCTCCTTACCCAAGGAACCCAACGTGGCCAGGCCCTCGCCGCCGTCGGATTCGACCAAGAAGGGCAACGCACCCTACTGCGTCCCGTTTCCGATTCCATGGTCTCCCGCGTCGTCCGCCTGTTCATTCCGCTAGTTAGCCTTGTGGTGGTGATTGCTGCATGGATCTAGCCCGCATTAAGCCCACCCTTGGGGCCATTTATCAAGTACTCGTCGAACCTGACACAGCCGTCGAAGACATTGCCGCGCACCTAGCCGAGCACCTATCTACCGAAGCCATCATCGGTACGGATGCCTCAGCACAGATTAGCTTCCTGCGGGAAACGTGCATCGAAGAAGTGGTTCTAGGGCTCGAAAATGCCGGCGTGCCTGCCGCAGAGATGCAGCGGCGCGGGGAGCGAATGCTTCGCGCTGTAGGACTGTCTGACTACTGTGAACATGACCCAACACAGCTATCCGGTGGCCAAACACGCAGGCTTGCGGCTGCTTGTGTTGCCATTCGCGAGCCGGAAGTCATGATTGTGTGCGAGCCTGCAGCCGGGCTGGACGCTAACTCGCGCACGCAAGTGGTTCGCCTCTTGCAGGCAATGCCGGAGACTTGCGTCATTTCCGTTTCTAGTTCCTCCTGGCCAGAATTGGGTGGCGACATCATTGGCACAGACCCACTCGTAGCGGCCGTCGACTTACCGCGGGTTTCTGTGAGCCTCCGGACGGGGAGTATCGGTCCGCTAACGGCTCGCCGGGGTGCAGCAAAGAAAAAATGGTGGCACTTTTCTCAGCCCCGTGGCACTTCCTTCAGCGTCGGACCGGTAGAAATCCCTATCGCGAAATCTGCGGTTACGTGGCTGCGAGGCGATAATGGCAGTGGCAAGACCACGCTCCTGCGCGCTGCTGCTGGGCTCGATGGCGCCGGAGCTGTCCCGAATCCACCCGCTCTTGCCTTGCAATCGCCGTTTGATCAGGCGATATTTCCAACGGTGGACGAACTCGTCCCTAATGACACCTTGCGCAACCTGCTGGGACTAAATCCGGCAGACCATCCTCTCGATCTATCATCGTCTCGCCTGCGGCTTGCGCAAGTTGCCCATGTGATTGGACAGCAGCACCCGGTGGTCCTGCTCGACGAACCAGACACCTTGCTTTCAGCTGCCGACCGCTGGCTCATGCACCAACTTATCCACCACGCACTGCAGTCCGGCAGCGCCCTCGCAGTTACCTGCCACGATCCTAAGTTTGTGGCAGAAATAGAAACCTATGCCCAAGTAACGGAAAAGACACTGCCGGCGCCGAAGCTATAAGCGCATACAAAACTGCTCCCGGCTCTTTCCAAGATCAGTTAAGAAGCAGCCGGGAGCAGGATTGGATGTACGGGGGATTACTGTGGGCTCGCCTGAGCACCGCGGATGGATTGCTCTACTAAGTCAAGAACCTTTTCCAGTTCCGCGGTATCGCCCAAGGCAAGCCGATTAATAAATCCGTCCATGAACACTTCAAGATAAATGGCCAAGGTATCGATTTCTACATCATCTCGTAGACGGCCCTTATCCGCATTAGATGCCAATCGTGCGCGAACGGCTTCATCACGAACCGACTGATTCTCTTTCCACCGAGCGGCGAAGGAGGGGTCAGTGCGTAGCAGGGAGGTGATTTCCAAGCGAGTGGCTAGCCAATCGTGGCGCTCAGGATGTTGGAGCATTTCGCGCATGACTTCTACCAAGCCATTTTGAGCCACGACTTCGGCCTGGCGTGCGGCATCTTCTTGCGCCAAGGCAAGAAATAGAGACTCTTTGTCACCGAAGTGGTGAAAAATTGCACCTCGTGACTTACCCGTCGCTTGTTCGAGTAGCCGAACAGTAGCTCCCTCGTACCCGTGCTCTGCAAAGCAGCGGCGGGCACCTACGAGAATGTCGTGCCGGCGGCGGCTAAGTTCAGATTCGCTCACGATGGGCATAGTAGGGAACTCTCCTTAATGGGGGATATCTAAAGGTTGTTTAATCAGTAATTTTAAATAAGAAATAAAATCGACGTGACGAAACGCGGGGCCGCATTGCCCTTCCTGAGAGAGGGCGGTGCAACCCCGCGTTGTCGACTGAACTTAGTCCTTTAACCCATCGGTTGGGCTAAAGGACTGCGCGAAGACGCTTAGTTCTTGACCATCTGACGCAGAACGTACTGCAAGATGCCGCCGTGGCGGAAGTAGTCAGCCTCACCCGGGGTGTCGATGCGGACGTCGGCATCGAACTCGACGGTCTCGCCGGACTCCTTGGTAGCGGTGACGTGGACGGTCTTCGGGATGGAGCCATCGTTGAATGCGGAGATGCCCTCGATGTCGAAGGTTTCCGTACCATCCAGGCCCAAGGACTCGTGGGACTCGCCCTGTGGGAACTGCAGTGGGATAACGCCCATACCAATCAGGTTGGAGCGGTGGATGCGCTCGAAGGACTCAGTAATAACAGCCTTCACGCCAAGCAGGTTGGTGCCCTTGGCTGCCCAGTCACGGGAAGAGCCAGTGCCGTACTCCTTGCCGGCGATGACAACGAGCGGGATGCCGGCTTCCCTATAGTTCTGGCAAGCATCGAAGATGAAGGCCTGCGGGCCGCCTTCCTGGGTGAAGTCACGGGTGTAGCCACCGGTGACGTCGACCAGCTGGTTAGCCAGGCGAATATTCGCGAAGGTACCGCGCATCATAACCTCGTGGTTACCGCGACGGGAGCCCAAGGAGTTGTAGTCCTGGCGGGCAACGCCGTTTTCATCGAGGTACTGCGCAGCCGGGGTGCCCGGCTTAATAGCGGAAGCAGGGGAGATGTGGTCAGTGGTGACGGAATCGCCCAGCTTTGCCAGAACGCGTGCACCCTTGATGTCTTCAACCGGGTTCGGCTCGGTAGGCATGCCATCGAAGTAAGGAGCCTTGCGGATGTAGGTGGAATCCTCATCCCACTTAAAGGTCTCGCCCTCCGGCACATCGAGGTTGCGCCAAGCGTCGTCGCCCTTGAAGACGTCGGCGTAGTCAGCTTCGTACATCTCGCGGGAGATAGCGGACTGGATGGTGTCCTCAATTTCCTGCGGGGATGGCCAGATGTCCTTCAAGAAGACATCGTTGCCTTCCTTATCCTGGCCCAGCGGCTGTGCATCAAAGTCAAAGTCCATGGTGCCGGCGATGGCGTAGGCGATGACCATGATTGGAGAAGCCAAGTAGTTCATCTTGACATCCGGGGAGATACGACCCTCGAAGTTGCGGTTACCGGAAAGTACCGCGGTGGCAGCGAGGTCATTCTCGTTGATGGCTGCGGAAACCTCGTCCGGCAGTGGGCCGGAGTTACCAATACAGGTGGTGCAACCAAAGCCGGAGAGGTAGAAGCCCATGGCTTCGAGATCCTTCCACAGGTCTGCACGCTGGAAGTAGCCATCAACAACCTGGGAGCCAGGAGCGCAGATGGTCTTAACCCATGGCTTGGACTGGAGGCCCTTTTCTGCTGCCTTACGTGCGATAAGACCTGCGCCCACCATAACGGATGGGTTAGAGGTGTTGGTGCAGGAAGTGATGGAGGCAATGGCAACCATGCCGTGGTCCAGGGTGAACTCGCCACCGTTTTGGGACTCAACGGTAATTGGGTTGGAGTGACGGCCCTTAGCGCCAGTAGCCGAGGACTCGCCGTGACCCTCACGAGCCTTGTTCAAGCCGCCGGTGACGTCCTCCATAGCTGGGGCGCCGCCTTCTGCGGACATGCGCTTTGCCTCGACAGAGGATTCGTCAACGCAAACCTCGTCGGTGGTGTAGTTAGCCAGATCCTTGCGGAACTGCTCCTTGGCCTCGGTCAGCAGGATGCGGTCCTGCGGGCGCTTCGGGCCAGCGATGGAAGGAACAACGGTGGACAGGTCCAGCTCGAGGTACTCGGAGTACTTTGCCTCTGGAGCGTCCTCCTCCAGCCACATTCCCTGTGCCTTGGCGTAGGCCTCGACGCGGTCGATCTGCTCCTGTGGGCGGCCGGTGAGCTCGAGGTACTTGGTGGTCTCCTCGTCAATCGGGAAGATCGCAGCGGTGGAACCGAACTCAGGGGACATGTTGCCGATGGTGGCGCGGTTTGCCAGCGGGACAGACTTAACGCCGTTGCCATAGAACTCAACGAACTTCTGAACAACGCCGTGCTCGCGCAGCATTTCGGTGATGGTAAGAACGACGTCGGTTGCAGTAACGCCGGTAGGAATCTCACCGGTCAGCTTGAAGCCTACGACCTTCGGGATGAGCATGGATACCGGCTGGCCGAGCATGGCAGCCTCTGCCTCGATGCCGCCGACGCCCCAGCCCAGAATGCCCAGGCCGTTTTCCATGGTCGTGTGGGAGTCGGTACCGATACAGGTATCCGGGTAAGCAAGGCCCTCGTTGTCGAATACAACGCGGGACAGGTACTCGATATTTACCTGGTGGACGATGCCGGTTCCCGGAGGAACTACGCGGAAGTTGGAGAAGTTCTCAGCACCCCAGCGAAGGAACTGGTAGCGCTCTTCGTTGCGCTGGTACTCGATTTCAACGTTCTTTTCCAGTGCATCGGTAGAGCCGAAAGCCTCAACGATGACGGAGTGGTCAATGACCATTTCGGCCGGGTTGAGAGGGTTAACCTGATCTGGGGTACCACCCAGTGCGGAGACGGCCTCACGCATGGTGGCGAGGTCAACAACGCAAGGAACACCGGTAAAGTCCTGCATGAGGACGCGCGCTGGGGTGAACTGGATTTCGGTGTCCGGCTCTGCCTCCGGATCCCAGTTTGCCAAGGCGTTAATGTGATCCTTGGTTACGTTCTTGCCGTCCTCGTTACGCAGCAGGTTTTCTGCCAGCACCTTGAGGGAGTAAGGCAACTTCTCCAAGCCGGAGACGGTGTTGATGTCAAAGTAGTCATAAGACTTACCGTTGACATCAAGGGTCTTCTTGGCCTCGAAGGAGTTCAAGCTTTCAGTCACAGGGAGCTCCATTCCTTGTTAGTAAACAGTGTGTTCTGTTTGGTACTCGCCGCCAATCGTCACCGCGGGGCAGTGCTCAGCGTCAACGGTCACGAGTGTGACTCGACGCGACCATGGGGCCCGCTGTGTTGAAGGCGACAAAGAACGCGATGGTTCACCTAGATATTGTAGAGGCTAAAACCTTCGGTCGCTGCCATTGTAACAGTACAAGCGTTCTGTTTTCACCTTTTCTAGAAATTCGGCGAGTTGAGGAGATAGACGTCTGCGGCCCGCCCGTATCTTGGGGGAGAAGAAATTTAGGAGCCCTATATATAAGGAAGAGATACACATGGTTCCCGCGGGCGTAGATATAGCCGATTTGGCAGGCCAGCTCGAAGAGGATGGCGTGGCCTACACGACCCCAGAGCTCCGTGAAGATGCGCAACTCAATACTGATGTGGCTCAAGGCTTGCGAGACGGTGATGGCATAGCCGTGGTTGACGTAGTGGCGGATCGGGCGCCTGACGTCCGGGACATCGCCCAAGAGCTCCAGGATGCGACAGGGTTGAACACCGTCATTGTTCAAACTCCGCGCCATGTTTCTTCCGTCAGTGACACTTATAGCCGTGCCGACATTGAGTCGGTGCAGGCGCAGATCGCGCCTGGAACTGACCAAGTGGACCTTCTGTCTGAGTACTATGGGGGAGTAGACCAAATCAGCTTCCCGGTGGGCGCGGTAGTGGGGGCCGTTGCTGTAATTGCCGTGATCGTTTTGGTCAGCTCTTTCCTGGCGGCTGGCCGTGGCAAGGTTTAGAACCCTAAAGAGGTTCTGCGGAAATCGGGCGCGAGTGTCGGCCGGGCCAAGAAAACCGGACGAGCAACGATGAACTTCGAATCCTTAAATCTGGCAAATGCCTTCTGAAAAATTGAATTTGTTCGAGAAAGTATCGCGTTAAATGGTGGAACATTTGCGATCTTTTGAGGAGCAACAATTTCGGGCAACTGTCCCGAGGGTGTGTGCCGAGGGGGCCGGTTGAACCGGGGTGGCGCGGTTTCGTTCATTCGCGGCGTGGCGAGAGGCTCGGCTACTAACTTGGGCGACAGGGATCCAGTCTGACCCTCTAGCGGACCGGGTGCCTAAGCGGGGATCGTAAGAAGGGCGGGGGAGGGGTCAAAGTAAACCCTTAGGGGTTGACTTCCGGTGGGGGAGTGGTTCTATAGCTCTAGTTGTGGTCGAGTTGGGGGTCGGTAGGGCGTATGGAACTCTGGTTAGATAGTGATTAAAGTCACAATAACGGGATGGTAACAAAATCATTGCAGGTTAGGTGCACATGTTGAGTCATGTGAATTAACTTGACTCACGTGAATTGCGGGAAAATTGTGCGAAACGGGCGTGTCGTGACGTAAGGTTCGGTTGTCGACTCAGGAGACATTTCTTGCTTCCTGGGTTCATGGGCTTAGCCTTGACTGTCACGAGAGAACTCGCACGGGTATGTGGGGAAGCACGCCTCGAGCGAAAGTTATTACGTCGAGTGGCCGTTCTTGGAAGTCAATGAACCGGGACCTTTCGATAACGATTGGGACGCAGGCAAAGAACTTGAGCGATTACAATGTTCGAAAAATTACACATCAACCCACCTTCCGTTTATGAGGTGAGACGGGTTCATTAGAACTCCACCGTGTGGAAATTTTGGTGCGAACCTTTATATGGCTAAGGCTGAAAGCCTGTTGTTACAGAAGGTGCGTACGGAGAGGTCCATAGGGATAGGGTCCGGGAACACCGAATCACTCCACAAGGGTCAGCCTCGTGTGGCCTGTTCATGGTTTGTGGCTGCTTGCCCTCGACGGCTCGGTAGTGCTCAAAAGGTTAGACCTTTTGGACTCCAGTTGGCGCCGCGGCGAGGTCCGCCAGAACCCGTAGAGCAGTTCTCACAGTGCTCAGTGCAACGAAGACGTGATCGGGGCATACGGAACCGCGGGTTGTAAAACGCACCCTGGAGCGTATGTCGCGCGCAGCGCAAGAGTAGAAGTGGATTTCACAGTCCGTGGGACTTTGTTTGAACAGAGGATAGTTGTAGACCATCTGTGTCCGACTTGTCGGGCTCGTGCAAGTAGACCTTTAGGCTTTCTTGCCGGGGTACGAATTGTCTGGATGTCGCTGTTGTGGGGAAACAGTAGCGATTTGAGGCGGCCAAAATTTGGCGCGGCAAGTCCACAACTTTCTCTAGTTCCTACATGGAAGCCCTAAGGCTGCTGAGGGTCCACCGAAAGTGCACACCCGGAGTGAAGTCTCAGCCGAAGTAGGCAGTCCATCAATAATTACCGCTCTAGTGTCTGAGGGCAGCGGGGGGTTAGCTTCGTGTATCTATTGATACTGACTCGAGGCGAACCTCTGGGCCACCCAATAAGGCATGCGATAACGCCTGTGTTTGTGCGAAATATGCAGGCGGGGAGCCCGGGCATACCTATGTCCGGAGGTCTTCATGGACCCTCACTAAAGGAGCAGCGTGGGCCCAAACTAGGAGTATTTCAGTGGCCACCATTCGCCTTCCGCGCATTCGACATGTTCGCGCTTTCATTGCTGCAGTAGCAGGTACCGCAGCTATTTCAACGCTTTCCACCGTAGCCCCAGCGGGCGCCGATGAAGTATCAGCGCCAAACCCAGGTACGGTCCAGGACCAAAACTCAGACCACGTAGCAATTGACCGTGCGGTTGCTAACGCAGATTCACTGCAGGGCGCTGTAGAGGAATCCCGGGCAGAGCTAGGTCGCGCGGAAGCAGATGTTTCCGGAGCGGAAGACCGTATTGCTCAGATTCGAACCCAATTGGAACAAGTGAACGGCGAGCCGGGTACTAATGAAGAGTATGTTGCCAGCTTGGAAGATGAGCTGCGCCAGGCGGGTGAGGAAAAGCGAGAAGCCGAGAACCGTGTTGCGCAGGAGCGCCGAGAGCTGGCCCAGAATGAAGCGCGACTAAACGCTACCCAAAGATTTGCGGAAGCCACTTTTGCCCGCCAGCAGCAGGCTGCGTCCCAAGGGGAGGTAGCAAGCGGGGTGCAGCTCTCGCAGCAGGATTCTCTTCCAGTTGCGCCAAATCAAGGCGATAATCTTGATTCTGAGCTGTCAACAAATGCTTTCTCGGTCAACCCTCATGACTTGACGGGTGAGGTCAAGCCGCAAGACTTTACGGATGAGGTAGTGGATCAGGGGCCGTCCGAGGTTCCGGGCAGTGCGGACGTTGCCGATAATCCGGAGGATCCATCCGTTGCTGAGCAGGAGAAGACTACTCCAGAAGCGGACTTCGAAAACGCCCTCAATAAGGGTACAACGCCTACGTTCCAGAACGTCGATTTCGGCACTGGGTCCTCTGTGAACGATGCGCTCGGACTTGCGAATGATATCGCTGCAGCCGTTGATGAGGACGATGTGCGCACCCTCATGCAGGGCTCGTCTGACCTACTAGGTTTGGGCAGCCCGAATACTGCACCTGCCGCCAGTGTTGACGCTCCCGAGGTGGATGAGGTGGCTGAAGTAGAGGAAAGCACCACCGGTGTAGACGCGGGCCGAGACGCTCAGATCGAGGCCGTCATTTCTCGCGCTGAGTCTCAGGTCGGCGTCCCTTATGTGTGGGGTGGCGGCGATAATAATGGTCCTACTGGTGGGCTTCGCGATGGTGGCGTGGCTGATTCCTTCGGGGACTTTGGGCAGTCTGGCTTCGATTGCTCGGGGCTAGTAAAGTACGCCTACGCGGCAGCCGGCCTGGACCTTCCTCACTACACTGGTGCGCAGTACCAGCAGGGCAAGAAGGTTCCCCGCGAGAACGCACAGCGCGGTGACCTTATCTTCTACGGACCTGGTGGAAGCCAGCACGTAGCTATCTACCTAGGCGACGGCCAAATGATTGAAGCGCCACAGTCGGGTCAGACTGTTTCAGTAGTTCCGGTTCGCTGGGGTGGCGCTACTCCCGATGTCGTGCGCCTTCTCTAATCTCCAACTTTTGGTTGGTATGGTTTAGGGCATGACTGACGCACAACAGAATGCCCAAAACTTCGACGCCCTCCTCGTTCTTTCTTTCGGTGGCCCGGAAGGAAACGAGGAGGTCGTTCCTTTTTTGGAGAACGTTACCCGAGGTCGAGGTATCCCTCGCGAGCGGCTAGAAGTGGTGGGCGAGCATTATTACCACTTCGGAGGGGTAAGTCCGCTCAACGCTCTTAACCGCGAAATCATCGATCATCTCGAAGGGGAGCTGAACAAACGCGGACATAATCTATCGGTATACTTTGGCAATCGAAATTGGCATCCCTTTGCCAGTGAGACTGCGGAGAAGATGTCTCAGGACGGGGTGCGCAAGGTAGCTGTCTTCGCTACCTCTGCATGGGGTGGGTACTCCGCATGCCGGCAATATGATGAGGACATTCAGCAGATGCGCGAGCATCTGGCGGAGCAGGGTTTGCCGGATATTGAATTTACTAAGATTCGCCAATTCTTCGATCATCCGAAGTTCGTGGCCGAAATGGCAGCCGCTGTCACGGAGGTCTGGGGAGAGGTTCCGGAAGAAAAGAAGAAATCCACTCGCTTGCTATTTACCGCCCATTCGGTTCCCGTTGCGCACGATAACGTGGGCGGAGCGGAAGGGGATAAAAACCTTTACTCCCGCCAGGTGGCTGAGGCGTCGCGGTTGGTGGCCGCACGGGCTGGTATTTCTGATTACGACCTTGTATGGCAGTCACGTTCGGGTAATCCCCGCACTCCGTGGCTCGAGCCAGACATTGTTGATCACACCACTGATATCCACCACAACGAGGGCATCGACACGATCGTGGTATGCCCGATTGGCTTCATCTCCGATCATATGGAGGTTATCTGGGACCTTGATTCCGAGTTGCAGAAGGCAGCCGAAGAGATGGGTGTCAAGGTCCTGCGCACCCGTACAGCGGGTCCGACTCCACGTTTTGCGGAGATGGTTGTTGATCTCATCGATGAGCTTGAGCAGAGCCGCGAGTGGGAGACCAGCGGGAGTGTCACGGTGCAAGGGTGCACAGTCAATGGCGCGCCGTGTGCAGCGGGGTGCTGCGATATTCGGTCCCGTTAACGGGCAAATTCTCCAAGCGCATAAGACACGCCCGTCATGCGGGCCTGGCGGATGTGACGCCACAAGCGAAGCAATTGTGGATCAAGGCTGTGGTCATTGATGCGGTCAGTGACGGTTTCGATGATCGCGGCTACTCGGTCAGCCCGGGCAAAGAGCTTGGCTGACCGGGCTGGCGTTGAACGGGGGAGCCCGGGGGCGTCATAGAAGTCGCTCAGAGTTCCCACGGTGAGGCGTGGGTTGGGCAAGGCCTCGGTGCTATACCCGGTTGCCGCTATGAGCTCGGCGGACTCATTGGTTGCTTGAGAAAGGAGTGCGTCGGCTTCACCGGGGCTTAGCCAGGCGGGCGCGGGGAGCTGCTGCTTTTCGACGACCACTTGCCACGCCGTATGGCTGTGGCGAATGTGGGGGATGAGGACTAAGTTACGCAGGGGATCATTGGTGCGAACTATGATTGCTCCGGTAGAACTTTGTGTAGCCGCGCGATAGGAGTCCGATCCCGCCGGCAATGCAGGCGGCTCGCCTGGCCCGGACAGTGCGAGGCGCACGATAGGTTCTGCACGTACACCGCGATGAGCGGTAAGCTCGGAGGTCTCCGCGCGCAGCATGGCTAACACATCGACGAAGGGGGATTCGTCTAAGCATTCTGGACGTCCGCCTAGTTCCGTAAGCGCGTCCAGCAAGTCATCGGTGGTTTCATGTCCCCACAGCCACGAGCCAAGCCAGACGGCGGTGTTTTGTAAAGGTGACCATACTTCGGCGCGCATATCCATGGCGAGCCAGTCTAGTAGATAGACTAACGGGCCATGAGTTTTGATCCTTATGGCGGAGATATTTTTGCTGGCCACTCGCGGTCGAAGCCGCGCCAGTACCCAGAAGTGCCAGCCGAGCCCGGAATGGTAGTGGAAGTGCGCGGCGATGACTTTGTGGGCGCTGTTATGGGCGTGGATAAAACCGTTTTCGGTGAGGTGGTACGCCTTGAAGATCGCCATGGCGTAGAACGGGTCTTTAACCTGGTTAAAGGCGGGTTCCTAGTGGAAGGCAAGCCAGTAACGCTTACCCGGTACGTCGAAAAGCAGGCTCCCCGTAAGTCCAACTCCGGCTCCCGCCGCGTAGAGAACGTGGAGGCCAAGGTTGCCGCGCCATCGCGCATTTGGGTAGAAGGCGTGCATGATGCCGCCATTGTGGAAAAAGTGTGGGGTCACGACCTGCGTGTGGAAGGCGTGGTAGTCGAATACCTCGAGGGTTTGGACAACTTGGAGGCGCGCCTCGCAGAGTTTCAGCCAGGGCCGGGCCGCAGGGTCGGCGTATTGGCGGATCACTTGGTTCAAGGCTCTAAGGAAACCCGATTAACGGAAACCGTGGGAGAGCATGTCCTGGTAACTGGGCACCCCTTCATCGATATCTGGGCGGCGGTAAAGCCGCAGCGCGTTGGCCTGCGTGAATGGCCAGATGTACCCTACGGTGAGGATTGGAAGACCGGTATTTGCCGCCGCGTAGGGTGGAGCGACCCGAAGGATGGGTGGCGTCATGTCTATAACGCCGTACATTCCTTCCGCGACCTAGACTCCAGCCTAATCGGCGCCGTGGAGCGCCTCGTGGACTTCGTTACTACACCTGAGTTGAGCAAGTCCGACTTGCTCTAGGGGTGGGCAAGGTTGGCGCGTTCAATTAGGTTGACGGCCAACTGCCACCCCGCCATCTCCGCGCTCCAGCCGGCCGCCTGGAGGCGTTGCGACATGGCTTGCTTGGAAATTCCTAGCTCTTCGGCGGCCTCATTCTGGTTGAGTCCTGCGCGGACAAGCGAGGTTGCTTCGCGCCCTTCGATGGTGCGCTTGTGCAAAACGTAGCCAAGCAGGGCAAAGGTGGCCGCGATGTCGCTCGCCTCCGAGGCGCGGCCGCGCTTATTGAGTTTGGCGTAGACCTGCCCCATGCGGGCGGATTTCCGCAATGCAGCGGTTGCTACCTGGCGCGCGCCTTCCTCATCTTCCTGGTTGCCGGGGCTAATGCCGATGCCGATGGCCCAGTCGCCGTCGGCAAGCAAGGCCATGACCACGTCGCACACTGCTGTTGCTGAATCAACTACGGCGCAAATATCTTCCACGCCGAGCACGTGGAACTCGCCCACACCATTGAGGGTGGATAGAGCCGTTGCAGAGCGTTGGACCAACTCTGCGCGACGCACGGAGCGGCCCCGGTAGCGAGCGTGGACAGCAAGCACAGAAAATCCTCCTTCAGGAACCAATTGCGAAATAGTCTACCGCTCGTACTTGACTTATGGGCGAGTGGGTAGACGTGAATCCATATACAGCCCGCCCATACCGATGGCGGCAAAAGCTACCATGGCGACAATGATGCTGGGCGAGGTGTGGCCTGTGAGGGCATCGCCGAAGAAGACGCCGAGGGCAGTAGTCGGGATGGAACCGAGGAGGGTGGCCACGGTGAAATGGCTAAGCTTCACGGGCGTTAGTGCGGCAACATAATTCAGGAGACTGAAGGGGACGCCGGCCACCATTCGCAGCGAAGCGATGGCCAGCCAGCCGCGCCGCTCCAAGTGGGCATTGATTTTAAACACTGCGGAGTGAGTTAGGTGCGGCCGGATCCAGTCTCCGAGGAGCGTGCGGACGATGAGGAGCGACAGGGCCGCAGACACCGTCAAGGCGCACAAAGAGAGGGCGAGGCCCTTCCATGGGCCAAAAAGTATTCCTGCGGCTACCGTCCAAAACGTCCGGGGGAATGGAAGCTGCGTAAATATGACATAACCTAGGGTGAAAAGGAGGGGGAACCACGCGCCATAGCGGGTAGAGGCGTCGCGAAGCTGGGACACGTCCGGCAGATCGAAGAAGTAAAGGAGGGTGACGCCGGTGACGATGGCGGTGAGGACGGCTACCCAACGACGTATCGACCACTGGGAAATTGACCGCCAAGCGGACTGAGCGAGCGATTTGAGGAAATGGCCGAAGCTGCGCGCCCAACTCAAAAGTGTGGTCATGGGGGAGATCGTAGTCCTTGTAGGAGTACTGAATAGAAAATCCGGCGGCTACCTTAGTGGTAACCGCCGGTCCGTTGTGCCCGAGGGGGGACTTGAACCCCCACGTCCGTTAATAGGACACTAGCACCTCAAGCTAGCGCGTCTGCCATTCCGCCACCCGGGCAGGGTGTTTATCAGCCTCTCGGCTGGGCACTCCGATACTGTATCCTGCTCGAGGCTTGCTTTACAAATCGCCTGCGTGTGGCGTGAAAAAGGTACCGTTAGCGGCGTGTAAAAATACATGGTTGTAAGTCTGGTTGGGGGCTTTCCACATGTGCGGCAAAATTTATGCAGGCTGCGGAGGTTACACCACATCGACATCGGCTTGTGAGGTGGGGTACAAATGGGTCTATGACTTCTTACGCAGATGATTCCCGCTTTCCTGGTCCAGATCCTTACGCACCACTGCGCGATGTCCCGTCCTTCGTTCTCTCGTCCACTGATGTGGTGGAAGGAGACGAGCTCCAGGAGAAGCTCCGCGCCCCAGAGAGTGTATCGCCTCAGCTTGCGTGGTCCGGACTGCCGGAAGGCACTAAGTCCCTGGCCGTGACCTGTTTCGACCCGGATGCGCCAACGGCTTCTGGTTTCTGGCACTGGGCGGCGTTCAATATCCCCGTTGAGGTAAGCGAGCTGCCTACCAATGCCGGCGCCGCCGAGGACTTGGGGATTGACGGCGTCATTAGCTTGCGCAACGATTCGGGCGAGCGCACCTACTTCGGTGCAAACCCGCCTGCCGGCCACGCCCCGCACCGCTACCTCTATGCCGTCCATGCAGTCGACGTAGAAAAGCTCGACATCGACCCAGATGCTTCGCCGACCGTGCTTGGGTTCAACCTGCATTTCCACGCTCTCGGCCGCGCCATTTTGTGGGGCTGGTACGAGGCGAAGTAATGGCGAGTAGCTCTACTTCATCGCTGTCTAGTCCGCCGACGGCGCTGCGGGTCGGCGGCGCCTTCATGGTGGTCGCATTCGTGCTGGTGCTCTTTGCGCTAATCTCCGTCTTCACGGATGGTTGGGGTGTCGATTTCGAATGGACGTATTCCAAAGTGGCGATTATTGTCGCCGCGGTCATCGTCGGGGCCTTTAGCACCATGAGCAAGAGTCAGGCGGGAAGCCGCGCGCAGGTTACAGCATTGGTCATCGCTATTGTGATCATTGCAGCAAGCCGCTTTCTGCCCGGCGATACCCTATTCACTCAACCACAGTTTTGGGTCGTGTTCTACGCCGGTTTCGCGGTGTTGTGCGCACTGGTCCTCAAGCGCAGCACCATGTCGCAGACCTAGTCAATACCGAAGAAACAAAGGGTCCGCCTATTTCATCTGCGTGCAGCAGGAGAAGTAGGCGGACCTTGTGTTGAGCAACCTTGGGCTGGACTAATCTAAGGGCTTCCAAGGAAGACCGGAGCCAACCGCCTGGGAAATATTGCTCATACCGTGGGCACGGATTTGAGCGGCAATGCCGCGGTGAATATCGCGGATCCAGTCCGGACCGCCGTAGATGAGACCGGTGTAGCCTTGCAGCAGGGAAGCTCCGGAAGTGATGCGTTCCCATGCTTGCTCCGGCGTGGAGATGCCGCCCACGGAGATGAGGGTGAGCTGGCCGCCGACTCGCTCATTGAGGCGGCGCAGTACTTCTAGGGAGCGCTCGGCTACCGGAGGGCCGGATACGCCACCGGCACCCATCTCCTTTACCTCGGCGGCTGGGGTCTTGAGTCCCTCGCGGGAAATGGTGGTATTTGTCGCTACGATTCCGCCGAGGCCGAGTTCGAGGGCTAGGTCTGCCACGGCGTCGACGTCGGCATTCGAAAGATCTGGGGCAATTTTCACCAGCACCGGAACCGCGGTGCATTCTTGCACGGCGGAGAGAATGGGACGCAGCGATTCCACTGCTTGCAGGTCGCGCAGGCCCGGGGTATTCGGGGAAGAAACGTTGACCACCAGGAAATCTGCCAAGTCGCCCAACACCGACGCGGAGCGGCGGTAGTCTTCTACTGCATGCTCGGCAGGGGTGACTTTGGTTTTGCCAATATTGATGCCAATGACATCGCTGTAGCGACGCTTGCGCAGGTTTTCTGCGGCGGCTGCTGCACCTTCATTGTTAAAGCCCATCCGGTTCAAGATGGCTTTATCGGCCTTCAGACGGAAGAGCCGCGGCGCAGGATTGCCGGGCTGTGCTTGGGCGGTGACGGTGCCCAACTCTGCATAACCAAAGCCAATGGGAGTCCACGTATCAGCAGCTGCGGCGTTTTTATCGAACCCGGCGGCAAGTCCCAACGGGCGGGGGAATTCTACTCCGAAGACCTCTTGGCGCAGCACTGGATCGTTGACCGGCAGGATCTTTGCTAGGGCTCGGTTGGCCGGCCCGGCGGCTTGGAGTCCGCTGAGTGCAGTGTTGATAATGTCGTGGATGCGCTCCGGGCTCAGTGTGAACATGCCCCGCAAAGCAAGCTGGTAGGCCTGCGCGCGCAATTGGTCAATAGTGCTGGTCATCTTCTTAAGACTCCTTCTTCAGGTGCGGGGCGTCCACGAACTGCAGCCCGTGGCCGGTGGCGGAGGCGGCGACAAAGGTGCCGTCGCCAAGCATGGCAATATTTTGCGCATCCGGCACGGTCGAGAGATCTCCGCGCAGCTCGGGGACGCCTTTGCCAATCTCAAAGGCATGAGCCTTATTGGTATCGGTGGCGCTCACCCACGCCAGATTGCGCTTATTATCCCAGGCTACGCCCCATGGGGTGCCCTCTACGTTGCCGTATTGATGCAGGCGGACAACGTCATCGGAAGTGTAGACGGCCAAGCGGCCGCCCTCGGCATCGGAGGCGAGGACCACGCCGTTATCGCCCACGGCGATGCTGCCGACCCCCTGGCCAACGCGCAGTCGGCCGCCCGCGCGATCATTCGTCCAGTCCACGTTTTGGATAGTGGAATCCTCTCGGCGGATGCGCACCACTCCGTCATCGCCTGAGGAATTGGGCACGGCCAATAGCTGGTCCGAGCCGGCTTCCACCTCGATATCTCCGTCGCGCTTTCCGTCCTTATAGATGCCTACCGTGGTGGAATCGGCCGAGGTGGCAAAGATCTCGCCGCTGGATAGCTGGGTGGCGGCGGTAACTGGGGAGTCCTCCTCCATGTGGACCTCCTGAGGAGAATCCGCAGATGCAGGATCGATCAGGAGAACCTTATCTGGGCAGGCGAGGACGAAACCCGACTCCGAAGAACTGAGGTCACCACACTCCGCAGAAATGTCTAGCGAGGTAGCCTTCTTCTCTTCAAAATCCTTCTGGCTACCGATGAGAAGCTCGTCTTTGGTGCGCACTGCCAGCGAGTCATCAAAGGCGGCAAGGTCAGTGATGTCACTCTTAAGGTCGACCACAGTGCCTTCCGGATCCGCCTTAGCCGGGGAGGCCGCTGGGGTGGCATTGCCCTTGACCGCGGTCTCTGGATCGGCGCCCACGCCCACTTCGGGCTGGCAGGCGGCCAACGCGGTGGCGCTAAGCGCCAGCAAACTGGAAAGGATAAGTGCGGAGCCAGATTGAGATTTCACGGCTACTAATCCTAACAGCGCGCGTTGTAAAAACTCGAAGCCCAGCGCGGCTGTAGTGTGAAGCGGGTGATTTCTAATACCGCAACTGACGCTGTTTCTTGGGCGCAGGTCATTGTTTTGTCCATCGTGCAGGGGCTTACCGAGTTTCTTCCGGTAAGTTCCTCCGGTCACCTGCGCATTGTTTCCGAACTTTTTTGGGGCAACGACGCCGGCGCGTCCTTCACCGCAGTTATCCAGCTGGGTACGGAGCTGGCTGTGCTGGTCTATTTCGCCCCAATGATTTGGCAGATTCTCTCCGGCTGGTTCCGCGGCTGGGACGATAAGTCCTCTCGTGGCCAGGACTGGCGCATGGGGTGGATGGTCATCGTGGGTTCCATTCCCATCGGAGTTATCGGCCTCGCATTCGAGGATGCGATCCGCGGCGCCCTGCGCAACCTGTGGGTTACCGCCGCAATGCTCATCCTCTTCTCCTTTGTCTTCATCGCTGCAGAAAAGATGGGTAGGAAGGAGCGCGGCTTTGAGGAGCTAACCATGAAAGACGCCATTGTTATGGGTTTGTGCCAGTGCTTGGCGCTCATTCCGGGTGTTTCTCGCTCCGGCGGCACCATTTCCGGCGGTCTGTTCCTAGGGCTGGACCGCGAGGTAGCCACACGCTTTAGCTTCTTGCTGGCCATTCCGGCTGTGCTGGCTTCGGGGCTTTTTTCGCTTCCCGACGCCTTTTCTCCCGAATCCGGCCAAGCCGCCTCCGGCCTGCAGCTTCTGGTCGGCACTGGCATCGCCTTTGTACTGGGATACGCCTCCATTGCGTGGCTACTAAAGTTCGTGGGCAACCACTCCTTCTCTTGGTTTGCCGCTTACCGCATCCCGGTCGGCGTGCTCGTCATGCTCCTCCTGGCATTGGGAGTCCTGCAGCCGCTCTAAGGCTCACCGCGTTAATATGGTGGCTATGCATTCTTGGCCAATACCTTCCTACCGCCCTGTGCCGGGTGACGCGGAACAGCTGCGCTTGTACGATTCTGCGAACCAAACCATCGCTCCCGTAGAGGTCGCAGGGGATACCGCCACCATGTACGTGTGTGGCATCACGCCCTATGACTCCACCCACTTGGGCCATGCCGCTACGTACCTGACCTTTGACCTCATCTACCGTGCGTTCCTGGATGCCGGGAAGAAGGTTCACTACGTCCAAAACATCACCGACGTCGATGATCCGCTATTCGAACGTGCCGAACGTGACGGCGTGGATTGGCGTGAGCTCGGCACTTCTCAAATTGATCTCTTCCGTTCCGATATGGAGTTACTCTCCGTTTTCCCGCCGCAGGACTATATCGGCGCCATGGAGGCCATTGATGAGATCGTGGAGATGGTGCACAAGCTGCTTGACGCCGGAGCGGCCTACGTCGTAGACGACCCCGAGCACCCAGATATCTATGCCTCCGTCGAGGCCACCGAGCGCTTTGGGTATGAGTCCAATTACTCTGCCGAAGAGATGCGCACGTTCTTTGCTGAGCGCGGCGGCGATCCCGACCGCCCAGGGAAGAAGAATCCGCTCGACGCACTCATCTGGCGTGCCCACCGCGAGGGCGAACCAGCCTGGGAGTCGCCCTTTGGGCCTGGTCGCCCGGGGTGGCATATTGAATGTTCCGCCATCGCTACCAACCGCTTGGGTTCTTCCTTTGATATTCAGGGTGGCGGCAGCGACCTGAAGTTCCCGCATCACGAGTTTTCCGCCGCCCACGCAGAGGCTGCCCTACGAGTAGACCGCATGGCACAGTTCTACGTGCATACCGGCATGATTGGGCTCGAGGGCGTCAAGATGTCTAAGTCCTTGGGCAATCTCGTCTTCGTTCACAAGCTCGTAGAAGCGGGTGAAGATCCCTCCGCTATCCGCTTGGGCGTTTTCTCAGGCCATTACCGCGACGAGCGCGACTGGTCCGACGAGGTGCTCGACGCCGCTAAACGCCGCCTCGCCGCATGGCGGGAGGCCTTGGCGCAGCCGGGAAGCATGGCAGGGGCCGAAGAGGTCGTCGCCAAGCTGCGTGCCGCAATCGCGAACGACCTTGATACCCCGGCCGCGCTCGCTGCCGTGGATGAGTGGGCAGAGGTCGACCGTGGCACGGACGAGGACGGTGCGGCCGATTTGGTTCGCGCCGCACTAAATTCGCTCCTCGGCGTGCAGGCTTAGGCAAGATAGGGCAGTATCTACAGCATGAGCATTCGCGCCGATTTCCAGCCCACCGTAGATGAGTTCATTAGTGACCTGAAATCCTTCGCCACCGGCGATTACCTCAAGGAAGATGAAAAGGAGTTCTGGCAGGCACCGTTTGACCCCAACGTCCTCCCAGAACTGCGCGGCCATCTTGAGCAGATGCTCGATGGGCTGGATGCTCTTCCGGACGATCCTGACGGACCGCAGTTGGTCACCGTCTTGTCCAAGACCGTTCGTACGTTGGCAGATTTTAATCGCGCTCAGCACGATGCCGTTCTCGAGCCAGAGGAAAAGGAAGAGCTCTCTGAGCTTATCTATAACGCCAGCGCCGCCACCGGAGCAGACGACGAAGCCCTGTCGCAGATTCCGGAACTGGACTTTTAGATCTGACCCTCGCGCCTTAGTAAGCGCCAGCTGGCATCAACTGCGCAGCTGGCGCTTGCCGCCGTGTGCCCACAGCGTGGACGGCGAAACTATTTCCTTCCCGACAGAGAAAGCTAGCTTTATTCTTGTGCCGCACCCCACCGCTGCTTCCAGCCTGACTAAGCCCGCCGCCATCTTCTGGGATATGGATGGGACCCTCACCAATTCGGAGCCTCTCTGGGCGGAGGCAACATTTTATCTTTCAGAACTGCTGGGCAAACGGCTCACTCCCACCCAACGCCTAGCTACTGTGGGCGCAACCTTTGATACCACCTTGGCAATCTGCGCGGATAATGCGGGGGTGACGCTACAACCCGGTGACAGCGAGCGTTACCGCGCCCGAATGTTTGACTATGTCAAGGGCCTTTTTGCTCGTCAGCTGGAGATCTTCCCGGGAATCCCTGCGCTGCTTCAGGAACTAAAAGCCGATGGGGTGCCCATGATGGTCACTACCAATACCGAGCGCAATGTCGCTGACGCTGCTATCGATTCTCTGGGGCGGCATTATTTCGTCGATACTATCTGCGGGGATGAGGTTCCTGCCGGCAAACCAGCGCCGGATATGTACCGCGAGGCCGCCCGCCGCATTGGAGCAGATCCCGCGGATTGCTTAGTTTTCGAAGATTCCGCAACCGGCATGCGCGCCGCAGTTGACGCCGGCTGTGCGGTTATCGGTTTGCCCGAAGGTGACCAGGTTGAGGTACCGACCGAGGTCACCGAAATTTCTAGCCTCCGCGATTCGCGGCATCTCGCGGGAGCTAAGGCCGCTGATGTCTATGAGTGGTTCGCTAAGATTTCGGTGCGGCAATAGAAATTTAGAGTTCCCCTACATTCCCTAACTACCTGTGGAACAATAGGTAGGCGTGAAGAACTTTGAGACTCTTTTTACGGAACTAGCCGAGAAGGCCGACCAGCGTCCAGCTGGTTCTGGCACCGTTGCTGCGCTGGATAAAGGCGAGCATTTCATCGGTAAAAAGATCATCGAAGAAGCCGGGGAGGTATGGATCGCCGCTGAATATCAGTCCAACGATGAGCTGGCGGAAGAGATGTCCCAGCTGCTTTATTGGACTCAGGTCATGATGCTTAAGCGCGGACTTACCCCTGAAGACCTTTATAAGTACCTCTAGGCAACACCCCACAGGATGGAAGGAACCGCATGATCAAGATAGCTGTCCCCAATAAGGGCTCGTTGTCAGAAGCCGCCGTGGAGATCCTTGCAGAGGCCGGTTACAAGGGCCGCGGGCATTCCAAGGCGCTCAACGTAGTGGATTCCAATAACGGGGTTGAGTTCTTTTTCCTGCGGCCGAAAGATATCGCCATCTACGTCTCCCGCGGGGTCTTAGACCTAGGCATTACTGGCCGGGACTTGGCACTTGACTCTAAAGCGAGCTTTGATGAAGTTTTGCCGTTAGGCTTCGGTGGCTCCACGTTCCGGTACGCAGCGCCGCAAGGGGAGGAGTGGGATATCTCTCAACTGGCCGGGCGGCGGATTGCGACATCGTACCCCAATCTTGTCCGCGCAAACCTCGCCGCACAGGGATTTGAGGCCGATGTTATTCGATTGGACGGGGCCGTAGAGATCTCCATCCGGCTCGGGGTTGCCGATGTTATTGCTGATGTCGTGTCAACTGGTACTACTTTGCGTCAGCAAGGATTAGCGCCGTTCGGGGAGCCGATCATTGTGTCCGAGGCGGTAGTTATTAAGCGCACAGGGGTAGAGGTCACTGAAGAAGAGCAGGTAGTTCTCGACCGCATTCAGGGAATTCTGCACGCTCGCACTTATCTAATGATCGACTACAACATCGCTCAATCAAACCTGGACGCAGCCGCTGGTATTACTCCAGGATTGACCGGTCCAACGGTGTCGCCGTTAGCGCGTGAGAACTGGGTGGCAGTGCGAGCGATGGTTCCGAAGAAGCAAGCTAACCAAGTCATGGACCGACTTTCCCAACTTGGCGCGGAAGCAATTTTGGCCTCTGATTTACGTATCGCCCGCTTTTAGGGGGAGTGGTTTTTCTGGGTCGGCCCAAATAGATTCAGTCGCGGCTAACATTAGCGGTTGAGGTTACTCATTCGAATATAAGTCTCGACAGGCAAAGGAGCCGAGCCATCATGGCAAAGTCCTCTAAGAAAGAAGAAAAGGACACCAAGTCTGCAGCAAAGGACGTGAAGAAGAAGGAAGCTGACACTTCCACTCACGCCGCACAGCAGAAGGTGGCCGAACAAAAGGCACCGAAGAACTCCAGCAAGAAGACTCGCACCGAGACCGACCTTCTTGGTTCTTTGGAGGTACCCGCTGACGCTTACTACGGTGTGCACACCGTACGCGCGATGGAGAATTTCCAGATCTCTTACGTGACCATCAACACCATCCCGCACTTCATTCGCGGCATGGTCCAGGTCAAAAAGGCGGCCGCCATGGCAAACCGCCGCCTGCACGTACTGCCCAAGAAGAAGGCTGAAGCCATCATCTGGGCCTGTGACCAGATCCTAGAAGAGGGTCGCTGCATGGATCAGTTCCCGCTGGACGTCTTCCAGGGTGGTGCTGGTACCTCGCTGAACATGAACACCAACGAGGTTGTTGCCAACCTCGCACTGGAGTACCTCGGTGAGGAGAAGGGCTCCTATGACATCATCAACCCGAATGATGATGTGAACATGTCCCAGTCCACCAACGATGCTTACCCGACCGGCTTCCGCTTGGGTCTGCACGCAGCAGTTGATCACCTCATTGAGCGCATGGATGGTCTGCGTGCCGCATTCCAGGTCAAGGGCAATGAGTTCCAGGACATCCTGAAGATGGGCCGTACTCAGCTTCAGGATGCCGTTCCGATGACCTTGGGTGATGAGTTCAAGGGCTTTGCCAATAACCTGAACGAGGAGCAGGCATTGCTGCGCGATGCCCAGCGCCGCCTGCTCGAGATCAACCTGGGTGCAACCGCAATCGGCACCGGCGTGAACACCCCGGCTGGCTACCGTCACCAAGTCACCGCAGCCTTGTCTGAGGTCACCGGCCTGGAGATGAAGACCGCTCGCGATCTCATCGAAGCAACCTCTGACTGTGGCGCTTACGTGCTGCTGCACGCCACCATCAAGCGCGCAGCAATGAAGCTTGCCAAGATCTGTAATGACCTGCGCCTGCTGTCTTCCGGTCCACGCGCTGGCCTTGCTGAGATCAACCTGCCTGCCCGCCAGGCTGGATCCTCCATCATGCCGGGTAAGGTAAACCCGGTTATCCCGGAGGTTGTAAACCAGACCTGCTTCAAGATCTTCGGCAATGACCACGTCGTCACCATGGCCGCTGAGGCAGGCCAGCTGCAGCTCAACGTCATGGAGCCAGTCATCGGCGAAGCACTGTTCCAGTCCATCCGCATCATGGGCAACGCCGTCGATGCTCTGCGCGAGAAGTGCGTCACTGGCATTACCGCCAACGCTGATGTGTGCCGCGCCTACGTGGAGAACTCCATTGGTATCGTCACCTACCTCAACCCGTTCATCGGCCACCACAACGGTGACCTGATTGCCAAGGAGTCCCTGGAGACCGGCAAGGGCGTCAAGGAACTCGTCTTGGAGAAGGGCTTGCTCGATGAGGCTACCTTGAACAAGGTTCTGTCCGTTGAAAACCTCATGCACCCAGAGTTCCGCGGTCAGCTCTTCATCGACGAGGACTAAAGACTCGGCTTTTGAGAAGCAGTAGGGCATAGCGCCCCGCATAGTAGACCCCCACGGTCTCTGCCATTTTCTCTTGATGTACAAGGAAAACTGGCGAAGGCTGTAGGGGTCTTTTGCGTGCATGGAATCGGCGGTAGCTAGTTTCCTTTTACGGCCCTGTGCTGGGCGAATGCGGAGAAGGATACCGACCGTCTTATAGCGAGACGCTTAATACATGTGGGAATCAACACAAACGGACAATTCGAGTGAATAAATCGACGTGATAGGTGCACAATAGAAGATGTTGAGGACGGCATGCACTCTGTATGGAGACGCGTGCCCTTAGTTTGCATACAGAGCGTATGGAGTATGTCCATGGTTATTGTTCATATAGTCATCGTTCTCGCCGCCATCTTCTTGGGCGCGAGGATTGGTTCAATTGGTATCGGTATGGCCGGCGGCCTCGGTGTGTTGGCCCTTGGTCTCACCGGTGTCCCCATTACTAGGGAAGACATCCCGTTCGACGTCATCGGTATCATCATGACCGTCATTGCCGCCATCGCCGCGATGCAGAGGGCTGGTGGCATGGACTACTTGGTGCACATTGCAGAAAAGTTTCTGCGCAAAAACCCGAAGCGGATTACGTTCTACGCGCCCATCGTTACTTGGTTGATGACGGTGCTGGCCGGTACCGGCCACACTGCATTCTCCACGCTACCAGTCATTGTTGAGGTAGCTAAAGAAGGCAAGGTTCGCCCTTCACGCCCGCTTTCCATTGCGGTAGTTGCCTCTCAGATGGCAATTTGTGCCTCGCCTATTTCTGCCGCAGTGGTTCTCCTAGCCAGCCTGTTGGAGCCAGCTGGAGTGGGCTATTTGCAGGTGCTAGCAGTCGTCATTCCGGCAACGTTCCTGTCTATTTTCCCAGCTGCGTGGATTGCTAATAAGTTTGGCAAGGAACTAGATGATGACCCGGTGTACCAGGAGCGCAAGGCGCAAGGCTTGGTTAAGCAACCACTGGGGGCTGAGAACTTCCAGCCGCCGAAGGGTGCCAAGGCTTCTGTTCTGGTGTTCCTGGTAGCCATCGTCATCGTGATGGCATGGGCCACGCTGACCTCGGAGCAGGTCGGGCTAATCGCAGAACCAACCTTGCCACGTAATGAGGCAATTATGACGGTTATGCTTACCGCGGCCACCATCATCGTCATGATGACGAAGTTCCCGGCGGGGGATGTTCTCAATACGCCGGTATTTAAGTCCGGTATGTCCGCATGTATTTGTGTGCTAGGCGTTGCTTGGTTGGGTACCAGCCTTATCAACCACTACATGGACGATATTCAGTCTATGGCTGGTAGCGTTATTGAGTCTTCGCCGTGGCTGCTCGCGGTGGTCTTGTTCTTCGCCGCAGCGCTGCTGTACTCGCAGGCCGCTACGACCAAGGCCCTCATGCCAGCAGCCCTGGCTCTGGGCGTAAGCCCCCTTACCGCAGTCGCTGCTTTCCCAGCCGTCTCGGCTCTATTTATCCTGCCGACCTACCCAACGCTGCTGGCAGCGGTGGAGATGGACGATACCGGCTCGACTCGAATCGGCAAGGCTGTATTCAACCACCCATTCCTTATCCCAGGCACGGTCAGCATCGCGGTTTCTGTCCTCTTAGGCTACGCATTCGGCCTCGTCATCCTTTAAGAGGTAGACGACAAGTCCACCCGGAAGGCGCCCCTGCAGGGCGCCTTTTTGGATCGCAGCGTGGACAGGAGGATTGATTCAATTCACTTTCTTTCAAAAATGCGGGTTATTTAACTCGCGAGCTCGGTAGGCTAAGGACATGACTACTCAGCCATCCGATGTTGAAATCGCCCAAGCCCACCACCTGCAGCCAATCGCGGAGATCGCGGCCAAGGCAGGCATTCCTGCCGACGCCGTGAGTCCCTATGGCAGCACCAAAGCCAAAGTCGATATCACCAAGGTGGACTATTCCAAGGAAAACCAGGGCAAGCTGGTGCTTGTCACCGGCGTATCGCCTACACCTGCCGGCGAGGGCAAGTCCACCGTGCTCATCGGCCTTACCGACGCCCTGGATCAGTTGGGCAAGAAGGCCATCGTTGCCCTGCGTGAGCCCTCCCAAGGACCAGTGATGGGTATTAAGGGCGGCGCGGCTGGCGGCGGCTATGCACAGATTGTCCCCATGGAAGACATCAACCTTCACTTCACCGGCGATTTTCATGCCATTACCTCTGCAACCAACACCCTGGCCGCCATCATTGATAACCACATCCACCAAGGCAACGCCCTGGGCATCGACCCGCGGCGCGTGACATGGCAGCGGTGCATGGACGTCAACGACCGTGCCCTGCGTAACGTGGTGACCGGTCTGGGTGGGCCAGCTCACGGTGTGCCTGCAGAAACCGGTTTCACCATTACCGCGGCCTCCGAAATCATGGCCATCTTGTGCTTGTCCACGAACCTCGAGGACCTAAAGAAGCGCCTCGGCGATATCACTATTGGGTTCACCTATGATCAGCGCCCTGTTACCGCCCGTGATTTGGATGCGGAAGGTGCCCTCGCGGCGCTCATGCGTGATGCCCTCAACCCGAACCTTGTACAGACCCTTGGCGGCGTGCCGGCCTTGGTGCACGGTGGTCCGTTCGCCAATATTGCGCACGGCTGCAACTCCCTGTTGGCAACCCACACCGCACTGCAATTTGGCGATATCGTCTTAAGCGAGGCCGGGTTCGGCTCCGACCTCGGCGGAGAAAAGTTCGTCGACATCAAGGCGCGCTTTGGCGACCTAGATGTTGCTGGCGCCGTGGTCGTTGCCACCATCCGCTCGCAGAAATACAACGGCGGTGTGGCCAAGGATAAGCTCACTGAGGAAAACCTGGATGCCCTCAAGGCGGGCATAGTCAACCTAGAGCGCCACGTAGAAAACCTGCGCAAGTTCGGGATCAAGCCAGTTGTTGCGCTCAACCTATTTTGGTCCGATACCGAGGCAGAACGCGAGTTCATGCGGCAGTGGGCCGAAGACTTCGGGGTGGCATTGGAGGAAGCCAATGTCTGGTCCGAGGGTGGCGCGGGCGCTACCAAGCTGGCAGAGACCTTGCTGGAGAACCTGCAGGGCGGAGCCAAGCAGCTTTACGATCCGCAGGAGGGAATCGAGGCCTCCATCGAGACCATCGCTCGCGAGATCTATCGCGCAGACCGTGTGGAATACGGGGCAAAGGCGCTCAAGGATCTGAAGTACATCCAAGACAATGGCTGGGACAAGCTGCCGGTGGTCATCTCTAAGACGCAGTATTCCTTCAGCGATGATGCCTCTGCTCTGGGGGCGCCGGAAGGCCATACGCTGCATGTGCGCGAATTGCTGCCGCGCACCGGTTCGGGGTTTGTCGTCGTGCTCACGGGCAACGTCATGACGATGCCGGGGCTGCCGAAGAAGCCTGCGGCCAATAATATCGATGTCGATAAGCAGGGCACCATTTCGGGCCTTTTCTAGGCAGGTGGGGCGCTAGTCCTTTGTATCTGCCGCGGAACCCGGCCAGCCCGGGTACTGCGGCGGAGTGCCGCCAAACTCCGGGCAGAGATCCTGGTGGGCGCACCAACCGCAGAGCTTGGATGGCTTCGGACGGAAGTTCCCGGCGCGCCCGTCGGCCTCAATCTTTGCCCACAGCTCGCCGAGATCGCGCTCGAAGTATTCGAGCTCCTCTCGGTTAGGCGTAAGAAACATCGAGTCCAATACCTTGAGGTACATCAGGCGCAACTGGTGGGGAATGGTGCCTAGAATGCGCCAGTAGACCAGCGCATAAAAGCGCATCTGGAACTGTGCATCGTGGGAATAGCGGGGAAGTGGCTTCTTGCCGGTTTTATAATCCACGACTCGGACCTCGCCGGTTGGGGCGCGGTCCACGCGGTCGATGAAGCCACGGACGGGGACGCCATTGGGCAGGACCGTGTTGACGTACATCTCTGTTTCTTGGCAATCAAAGCCCTGCGGATTTTCCATCTGGAAATAGCCTTTGAGCAGTTCCCTGGCAGCGACGAAGAAGTCGTAGGTGTCTTCTTCTGGCACGAGCTCTAAAAGTTCCTCGTCTTTGGCGGTCATTTCTGCCCAGGAAGGCTTAATCATCTTTACCGCGGCAGGATAGGTCCGCTCGTCGCGCGGTAGCTTGTGCATCTCTTCCAGCACAGCGTGCACGAGGGTTCCTTTGACCTGCGCGATGGTCTTGGGCTCGGGCAACTTGTCAATGGCGCGGAAGCGATAGAGCAGCGGGCACTGCTTATAGTCGGAGGCGCGCGAGGGCGACAGGGCGAGTGGGCGGGGTGTCGATGAAGTAGCCATGGTGTATCTAGCCTATCGCCGCGCAATTCGTGGCAAGCTAGGAGGTATGAGTTATACCGCAGATTTCCTAGATTTCATTGCTGCTTCTCCTTCTTCGTACCACGCTGCCGATGAGGTATCCCGCCAGTTGTGCGAGGTGGGATTTGAGGTACAGGATGAGGGAACGCAGTGGTCCGCTGCACCTGGCGGCCACGTTATGGTGCGCGGCGGCGCGGTAGCGGCGTGGTACGTGCCAGAGGGCGCGGATAAGAATTCTGGTTTCCGCATCGTGGGGTCCCATACAGATTCGCCGGGCTTGGTTCTTAAACCCACGCCGGACTTTTCCGCGGCCGGCTGGCAACAGGTGGCAGTAGAGATCTATGGCGGGGCGCTACTGCATACCTGGTTTGACCGAGAGCTGACCGTGGCCGGGCAGATTGTCACCAAGGACGGCTCGCGCCACTTGGTCAATACTGGCCCAGTGCTGCGCCTGCCGTCGCTTGCCATTCACCTCTACCGCAAGGATGAGTTTAAGCCGGACCGCCAGCACAACATGCAGCCAATTTTGAGCGTCGGTGACCCAGAGGCGTCCATCGTGCAGGTAGTGGGGGAGAAGGTGGGCGTCGCCAAGCAGGATATTGCTTCCTTTAACCTGATTACGGCCGATGCCGCTCGCGGCGAAGTCTTTGGCGCCGGCGAGCAGTTCATTGCGGCTGGCCGCATGGATAACCTGTCTTCTGTATACGCCTCGCTAGCGGCGATGAAGAAGGCCGCCCAAGGCTATCAGGGCAAGGATGTCTTGGTCATGATGGCCTTTGATCACGAAGAGGTGGGCTCCAGCTCGCGCTACGGTGCGGGCGGTCCCATCCTAGCGGATGTACTTACCCGCACAGCGCGGGCGCTGGGTGCCAACGAGGAGGAACGCTTCCAGATGTTTTCCCGCTCGAGCTGTGTTTCGGCCGATGCCGCGCATTCGGTGCACCCGAACTACGTGGGCAAGCACGATCCCACGCACCATCCGATCATCGGCAAGGGACCAGTGACCAAGATCAATGGCAATCAGCGCTATGCCTCCGATGCCACCACGGTGGCGTTATGGGAAGCAGCATGCGAGAAGGCAGGTGTGCCGGTGCAGCGGTTTGTGGGCAATAATGATGTGCCCTGTGGCTCGACCATTGGTCCGATTACAGCGACGCGTTTGGGCATCGATACCGTCGATGTAGGCGTGCCCATGCTGTCTATGCACTCGGCGCGTGAAATGGTAGGCGAGCGGGACCAAGTATGGCTCGCGCAGGCTCTTGAGGCATACTTGGTGGGATAGTAACCGCAACCTCGAGGAGTCTTGAGACATGGCTTATTCCGGCCCCTTTGCCTATGGCGACCGCGTGCAGCTTACCGATGCCAAGCGGCGCCATTACACGGTCATTCTGGAAGAAGGAGGCCAGTTCCACTCCCACAAGGGCATCATTAACCATGATGACATCGTGGGCATGGACGAAGGCTCGGTTATCGAGTCCACCCTTGGCTCCTCCTTCCTCCTTTTCCGCCACTTGATGGTGGACCACGTGCTGTCGATGCCACGTGGTGCTGCGGTGATCTATCCCAAGGATGCGGCGCAGATTTTGGTAGAGGGCGATATCTTCATGGGCGCGCGCGTGCTCGAGGCCGGCGCCGGTTCGGGTGCATTGTCCATGTCCCTCCTGCGCGCCGTGGGGCCAGAAGGTCATGTGTATTCCTATGAGGTGCGCGATGACCACCTCGAGTATGCGGTCGATAACGTCAAGGAATATTTTGGCGAGCAGCCTGAGTGGTGGTCGCCGCGCCTCGGCGATTTAGGAGACGTCACCGCCGCGGACTTGGGTGGGCCGGTAGACCGCGTAATCCTCGATATGCTCGAGCCCTGGGAGCACCTGGAGACCGTGCGCGATCTCCTCATCCCCGGTGGTGTGTTCATGACCTACGTAGCAACGGTGCCGCAGTTGATGAAGGTCATGGAAGGAATCCGTGATCTCAAGTGCTTTACCGAGCCTAAGGCGTGGGAATCGCTGGTGCGCGAATGGAAGGTCGAAGGCCTTGCTACGCGCCCGGAGCACCGTATGAATGCGCATACCGCCTTCCTTATCTGGACCCGCCGCTTGGCCGATGGCGTCACTCCGCCGCGCCCGCAGCGCCGTGCCCGCAAGTAAAGTTGGAAATAGGCTCACCTCAGCACCCAGAATTTAAAGCGCAAGTACCCTCTTTCGCCGACTGGGTCGCGTTAGAGTAGTGGGCATGGATGAAGCCACGGACTATAAGCGGCAGATCAGCCAGCTTGCTGCCCGCAATCAGAAGTTGGCGGGCTTATTAAAAGAATCGCGTGGGAAGCTGGAACAGCTTTTTGCGGAGCTTAACGCGCTGGCTGAGCCGGCATCGACCTACGGCGTTTTCTTAGGCTATTCGCCTACCCACAGCGAGGTGGGAACCACCGCGGAGGTCTACACCAACGGCCGCGTGATGCAGCTTAAAGTCTCGCCCAATGTGGAACCAGGAAGCCTAGTAGCCGGCCAGCAGGTTCGCTTGGGCGATGGCTTCGTGGTGGTGGAAGGGTGTGCACCCGAGCGCACCGGCGAGCTCGCCACCGTGGTCGAGCGCCTAGGAGATAGACGCCTCATCGTGGCAAATTCCTCTGGCGAGGAAAAAGTGGTGCTGCTATCGCAGACACTGCGCGAAGAAACCCGCGTGGCAGCAGGAGAAATCGTGCTGGTTGATCCCAAGGCTGCCGTCGCGCTGGAAAAGGTGGCAAAGACGGAAGTCTCCCAGCTCTCCCTTGAGGAGGTCCCTGATGTGCGCTACGAGGACATCGGCGGGCTCGATGAGCAGATTTCCCAGATCCGCGATTCCGTAGAACTGCCGTTTATCCATCCGGACCTCTACCAGCAATACGAGCTACAGCCGCCTAAGGGTGTCCTCCTCTATGGCCCTCCGGGGTGCGGTAAGACGCTCATTGCCAAGGCCGTGGCCCATTCTTTAGCGCAGCAGTTGGGCAGTGATGGGTCGAGCTACTTCCTCAATATCAAGGGCCCAGAGTTACTCAATAAGTATGTAGGAGAGACGGAACGCCGCATTCGCCTCATCTTCGAGGGCGCTCGTGAATTAGCCCAGCTGAGCTCTGATAAGCCGGTGGTCATCTTTTTTGATGAGATGGAATCAATCTTCCGCACCCGTGGCTCAGGCGTATCTTCGGATATGGAAACCACGGTGGTGCCGCAGCTGCTCACAGAACTCGACGGAGTAGAAAGCCTATCCAATGTGATAGTCATCGGCGCGACCAACCGTGAGGAGCTCATCGATCCCGCCATCATGCGTCCCGGCCGGCTGGATATCAAGATCCGGGTCAACCGGCCGAATAAAGAGGGCGCCCGCGAGATCTTTGCCCGCCACTTTGCACAATCCGTGCCACACCAGGGCACGTTAGAGGAACTCATCGGCGCCGCGGTGGATGAGCTCTATGCCGATCGCCCCTTTGTGCAGCTGCATTTTTCCAGCGGAGAGCGCGAAATTTTGCACTACCGGGACTTTGTCTCCGGCGCGATGATTGCCAATATCCTCTCCCGCGCCAAAAAGCTGGCTATTAAGGACGAACTGCAACAGCGTGCGGGCAGTGAGAAGGGGATAGGCGGGCGCCGTGGGGGCATCGCCAAGCAGCATCTGCTCCAGGCCATCGCGGCCGAGCGCGCCGAATCCGAGTACGTGCCCACCTCTACCAACCCGGAGGAGTGGACCAAGATCATCTCCCAAGACCATGCTGGAGCCCGCGTAGAACGGGTGGAGCTACTGACTGCAAGGAGGAGCGCATGAGTCGCGTAGTAGGCACCGAGACCGAGTACGGCATTGCCACCCCGGAGCTGCCGGAATATTCGCCCATCATTTCGTCCACGCACGCGGTGGTAGCGTATGCCGCGCTGCACACTGGGGCGCGCTCGCGGTGGGACTTTGCAGAGGAGCACCCGCTGCGCGATTCCCGCGGATTCGATCTCAAGCGCTACCACACCGTGCCCGTGGTGGATCCCAACGCCATCGGTGTGGCCAATGTGGTCACGGCCAATGGCGCGCGCTTCTATGTGGACCACGCCCACCCAGAATATTCCGCGCCGGAATGCACTAATGCTTGGGACGCCACGCTTTACGACGCCGCAGGTGACGCCACGCTCCTGCAAGCCGCCGCGTCCGTAGCGGGGCTGAGCGCGCAAGGAAAGTCCGTCCTTGCCAACCACGACCCGTGCCCTGCCTTGCGCTTCTACAAAAACAACGTGGACGGCAAGGGCGCGTCTTATGGCTCGCACGAGAACTATCAGTACTCCCGTGCCACGGACTTTGACACTCTGGCGCAGGCCCTTATCCCGTTTTTCGTGGCCCGCCAAGTAGTCATCGGCGCCGGGCGCATGGGGATCGGCGAGTTTGGCGAGGAGCCGGGATTCCAGATCTCCCAGCGCGCTGACTATATTGAGCAGGAAATTTCTCTGGAGACCACCCTCAATCGCGGCATCATCAATACCCGCGACGAGCCGCATGCGGTGCACGCGGACTATGGGCGCCTCCACGTCATCATCGGAGACGCGAATATGTCGCAGACCTCCACGCTGCTCAAACTGGGCATGACCTCGCTGGTGCTCGATGCGATTGAGCAGGGTGTGGACTTTAGCGATCTCCGCTTGCAGGATGCCGTGGCGGAGGTCCCCCGCGTCAGCCGCGATCTCTCCCTTCAACATCGCCTCGAGCTTGCCGACGCCCGCCAGCTCACCGCCCTAGAAATCCTCGGCGAATACCGCGCTCGCGTCACCCCACGCACCGACGCAGACCACAAGGTTCTCGCGGCTTGGGACGAGGCAGTTGCACTCTTGGCGGAAGATCCCATTCAGGCCGCGCACCTGTTGGATTGGGTGGCGAAGTATCGCTTGATTAAGGGCTACCTCGACCGCGGTATCGATCCGGCAGACCCAAAGCTGCGGCTCATTGACCTGCAATACGCGGAGATCGATCCGGCAAAGTCGCTACACCACGCGCTGGTGCGCAAGGGCCAGATGCGGCAGCTCTTTAGCGCTGCAGAAATTGAAAACGCCGCCACCATTCCGCCAGAGGACTCCCGGGCGTATTTCCGCGGGCGAGTGACGCAGAAATTCGGGGAGGACATCATTGCCGCGAGCTGGCAAAGCCTCACGGTGCGGGTAGGTGAGGCAACAACGGCACCCTGGGCCACGGTTCCTATGGATGAGACCACCGGCCTGACCCGCTCCCAGTGCGAGGAGATCATCGACGCCGCACGTACGGTGGAGGATCTTCTTCAGGGACTAACTGACAGCGGTATCCAGCCCGAGTACCGTAACTAATAGTCAAGCATCGAGCCAGAAGCGAAGGAAAGGACGTTCATACCATGTCAACCCACCAGTCGCAGGTCACCGGCGGTAACGGCGGCGATGACTCCACGCGGGAGGAGGAGTTTACCTCCACGCAGCTGAGCATCAATACCACCGGCACCGATGAATTGCTCGATGAGATCGATGGCCTGCTCGAAAACAACGCCGAGGAATTCGTGCGCTCCTATGTCCAAAAGGGCGGGCAGTAAGGGTGAGTGACCAGCATCCTGTCTTCGCCCGTCGCATCATGGGCATCGAGACGGAATATGGCTTAACCACCAGCGCGGGCCCTGGAGAACGCGCCTTGAGCCCAGATGAAGTGGCGCGCGTGCTTTTCCGGCCCATCGTCAAGGAGCATTCCTCGTCCAATATCTTTTCTACCAATGCCAGCCGCCTGTACCTCGATGTCGGCTCTCATCCCGAGGTAGCCACCGCCGAGTGCGATAGCCTAAGCCAGCTTCTAGCCTATGAATGCGCCGGCGATGCGATAGTCAACCGGCTGGGCGAAAAAGCGGAGCGAACCTTTGCTGCCGAGGGACACCCGCGCGCGGTGTACCTGTTTAAAAACAATGTGGATTCAGCCGGCAATTCTTTTGGCTGCCACGAAAACTACCTCATCAGCCGCCACATGGTGCTCAAGGATTTGGGGCTGGCGCTCCTTCCGTTCCTTATTACCCGCCAGCTCATCTGCGGCGCCGGCATGATCCAGCCCGCTAAGGGCGATAAGCCTGCCCAATTCCTGCTCTCGCAACGCGCAGACCAGGTCTGGGAAGGCGTGTCTTCTGCCACCACCCGCTCGCGTCCCATCATCAATACCCGGGATGAACCGCACGGCGATTCGAAACGCTTCCGCCGCATGCACGTCATCGTGGGGGACTCCAACATGGCCGAGCCCACTATGGCGCTAAAAGTTGGCTCCACGCTGCTCATGTTGGAGATGCTGGAGGCTGGATTTGAGTTGCCAGAGTTCGACATCGACAAGCCAATTCACCATATCCGCGCCATCGCACGTGATATGACGGGCTCGACCGAACTGCCGCTCACAGGAGGGGGATCCGTCACCGCACTCGAGGTCCAGCAACAACTATGTCAGCGCGCGAGCCAGTGGTTGGACAAGCGGGAGGACGCCGGCACTCCCACGGCAGAAATGCGGCGCGTGGTGGATCTCTGGCAGCGCATGCTGCAGGCCATTGAGACTCAAGACTTCTCCGGCGTGGACCGAGAAATCGACTGGGTCATTAAATTGGGACTGCTCGAGCGCTACCGCGCACGGCTGGGTGGTCACTGGGGCCACCCCAAGCTCGCCCAGATTGATATGACCTATCACGATATCCGTCCGAACCGCGGGCTTTACCATGTCTTGCTGCGCAAGGGACTTATTGAACGGTGGATTTCGGACGCCGACATCGAACGCGCCATGGACACAGCACCACCGACCACCCGCGCCGCGCTGCGTGGGCAGTTCCTTGCCGCTGCCCGTAGCCTTGGGGCCAACGTCACCGTTGACTGGACGCGCCTTAAGGTCAACCGCCCAGAGCCGCGCACCGAGGAGCTACTTAATCCCTTCGTGGCCGACGATGATCGGGTCGAGGCGTTGCTAGACTATATGCGTCTACACCACAGCTAGAAGCAAACGAGCCGCACCAGGGAGACAACACACCACGTGGCAGCACACAACCCCGCGCCGAAACGGCATGATGAAGCGGTAGAAAGACTGACCAACCTCTCTTTCGCGCTACAGGGCGCCGCCAATTCCGGCGGTAGCCCGGATCGCACCGCCGCTTGGATTCGCAGTCACGTGGCAGGATACGGCGATAAATCAGACGAAGCCTTCGCCAAATCGCTGGCACGAGATATCGCAACCCTCCAGCGCGCCGGGGTGCCCATTGTTCATTCTGGCGGCGAAGACGGGGCGCGCTATCGCCTCGACGCGAGTAGCTACCAGCTGCCGCCGGTAGAATTTTCCCCTGAGGAGGCCATGGTTTTAGGCATTGCAGGGGGAGTGGGTACCACCGGAGGCCTGAGTGATTTCTCCTTGTCCGGTTGGACCAAAATTGCCGCCAGCGGCGCCTCGCGCAACCTCGCAGGCGCACCGGTATACACGGCGGTCAATGACATCACGCGACTCGCCCCAGAAATCATCACCGCGGTGCTCGCTGCGGTGCGCAATCAGCTCCGCATTACGTTTTCCTACCGTGCTAATCCGGCTACTGAGCCGGTACGCCGTGTAATGGACCCTTGGGGAGTGGTCAACCGGGACAGCCGCATCTACCTCGTAGGATTCGATGTGGACCGCAACGAACCGCGCGTCTTTCGCGCCCTCCGCGTCTCTGACATCAAACGCTCGCACGACCCCGCGGAGCATCCCAATCCAACTGAAAACCTGCAGGTGTTGGTAGAGCGTGTACTGCAGCGTGGGGAAAAAGTCGATGCGCGCCTCGTTATCCCTGACGGGCAGGCGCGCGAGCTTTTAGATTCCGGCGAGCAACAAACCGATGGCACGGTGTTGTTGCACAAGGTGGATAAGGATTGGCTCGTGCGGACTGCGGCCGGCTATGCCCCAGAGGTACAGGTGCTCGAACCAGCCGGGATCCGCCAAGAAGTCATCTCCCTTTTGCACAAAGCGTCACAATCGCAGGAGGAAGGCTAGTCATGGCTGACGGTTCACTAAAGCTTCAGGCGCTCGTGCGCTCTTTAAACCTGATTCCATACTTCAAAAATCACCCCGACAAGACGCCCATGGAAGCGGCCAAAGATTTGGGCATGGATCTTGGCGAATTAAAAGAGGCCCTCGATCGGCTCTTTTGTTCCGGCACTGGGCGCAATACCGAAGATCTCATTGATCTCACCGTTAGTTATCGCGATGGGGTAACCATTCACAACGATCAGGGTTTGAGCCAGGCGCTGCGCCTTACCCCGACGGAGGCCGGTGCTTTGCTCCTTACCTTGGAGTCTTTGCAGGCGATGCCAGGGCTAATCGACGCCCATGCGGTCGAATCCGCCGCTGCTAAGCTGCGCGGCATCATGGATGAAAAGACAGTCGCCATCTATGAGTCGCTGTCTACTCCAGCCCCTGAAGAGACTGATATCCAGGCGCTTTTGACCCAAGCAATCAATGAGAGAAAACGGGTACGGCTGCGTTACTGGAGCGCTTCCTCAAATGCTGAATCCGAGAGGGTGGTGGATCCAGCCCGCATTTTCATCGTTGATTCCGAGCCCTACTTGGCCGCTTGGGAGGAAGCAAAACAAGCGCATCGCACTTTCCGCATCGACCGCATTAGGAAGGCTCGTATCGTGGAGGAAAAATCCCAGCCACACCTGAAAGACCTCGACTTTGATGCCTCTTCACCCTTTAATTTGGGCGATGGGGACACCGTGCAACTAGCAATTAACCAAGAATTCACGTGGCTGGCTGAGTATTACGATATGCGCTTGGGTGAAGACTTAGGAAATGGGGAAGTAGCTGCAACAATGCCTATGGGATCAGTGGATTGGCTTATTCGCTTTGCTTTGGGTCAAGCTGATAGGTTGCGGGTAGTGGCTCCTCAATCCGTGGTAAACCTCATTGCGGAGCGAGGAAACACCGCATTGAGCGGCTATACTCTGTAGCCAGTTACTTGCCCGTTTACTGCGCCTGCTCGCTGGCAAATAAGCCGACGGTGATGCTTTCCGGCATGCTGGTGCACTAGTTGAAAGAGGTTTCTCCATGAGTATAGGACCTATGGAAATTGGCCTAATCGTTCTTGTCATCGTCTTGCTATTCGGTGCAAAGAAGTTGCCGGAATTGGCACGCTCTATTGGCCGTTCCGCGCGCATCTTCAAGTCTGAGGTCAATGAGATGCATTCCGAGGATGCCCAGCGTTCTCAGTCTCAAGCGCAGCTGAACCAGAAGCAGCAGTCCGATGAGGAGTTCTGGAACCGCCCAGACATGCAACCAGGCCAGCAGAGCAACACCAATACTCAGCAGTAAACGCCCCTAACCTGTCGTCGCGCGAACACCCCTGCAGTGCGCGGATATGCACCCGCAATCCGTGCAGTAGGGAAGTGTTCGCTTCTTTGCGTTGAAAGAGCCACACTGATGTCGTCACAGTCACAGCCTCTATCTCCCCAGAAAACAAGCAAGAGCGTGAAGGGTAAATTGCGCTTTTCGCGCAAACAGAAGAACCCTACCGGGGAGATGACCTTGGTGGAGCACCTGCAGGAGCTGCGCCGCCGCATCATTATTTCCGTGCTAGCGGTTGTCGTCGGGGCCATCATTGGGTTCATTTGGTACCAACGAGCACCATTCGGGCTTTCTCCGTTGGGCGAAATTCTACGAGAACCGTATTGTGCGCTGCCCCCAGATAAGCGCGCCTCCTTTAGCGCGGACGGCGAGTGCCGACTACTGGCCACCAGCCCGTTTGAAATGCTCCTGCTGCGCTTGAAGGTAGGCGCTTTGGCCGGCACCGTATTGTCTTCTCCGGTGTGGCTGTATCAGGTCTGGGCCTTCGTTGTGCCTGGTCTCCATAAGAACGAGCGCCGCTACACGTTGAGCTTTGTCAGTGCCGCGGTGGGCCTATTTGTTGCGGGTGCCGTGCTGGCCTATTTCATCTTGTCCGTGGGTTTGGAATTCCTCATGGGTATCGGCGCCGAGTATCAAACAGCGGCCCTGACCGGTGAGCGCTATTTCTACTTTCTCTTGGCCCTGCTGCTCATCTTTGGCATCAGCTTTGAAATCCCACTGCTTATCGTGTCTCTGAACCTTATTGGCGTGCTCGAATATGAACACGTCAAAGACAAGCGTCGCATCATCATTGTCGTCGTGATGATTTTCGCCGCCTTCGTCACCCCGGGCCAGGATCCTTTCTCGATGGTGGTACTGGCTGGTTCACTGATCTTGCTCATCGAGATAGCATTCCAGTTCTGCCGCCTCCACGATAAGCGCATGCAGCGTGAACGCCCCGAGTGGATGGATCTCGATGATGAGACTGCTTCGCCGCTTGGCGCTGGACCAGGAGCCATTGGCGGGCCAACCCCTGTCGAGGCGCCGAGCAGAGTACACCCTTCACCGGGCCCCTCTCAGCCCGTTTCACAGCCAGTACAACAGGCACAGCAGCAGCCGCGGCAGACATGGAGCACCGGCGCCAGTGGGACTTCGTCGACTAGCGGCGGCTTTTTCGACGATGTCCTCTAGGCACGGGTAGCCTGGGGAGTCATGACTGAAACTCATCTGGATTCTTTTACCGCAGCCCTGCCATACCCGTTGGATGAGTTCCAGGTAAAGGGCTGCCAGGCCGTGGAGGACGGTCATGGCGTACTGGTTTGCGCGCCGACCGGCGCCGGCAAAACCATCGTGGGCGAATTTGCTGTCTCTTTGGCGCTGAGCCGGGGAACCAAGTGCTTTTATACGACGCCAATTAAAGCCTTGAGCAACCAGAAGTACCACGACTTGGTGGAAGAGCATGGTGAAGAGGCCGTTGGCCTGCTCACCGGTGACGTATCGATCAACTCTGATGCAGAGATCGTCGTCATGACCACCGAGGTGCTGCGCAATATGATTTACGCCGAATCCGCGGCCCTCGATCGCTTGACCCACGTGGTCATGGATGAGATCCACTTTTTGGCCGATGCTTCCCGCGGTGCTGTGTGGGAAGAGGTCATTCTCAACCTCGCGGATCATGTCTCCATCATTGGCCTATCTGCCACCGTGTCCAATTCGGAAGAATTCGGCGACTGGCTGTCTACCGTGCGCGGCGATACCACCGTCATCGTTTCCGAACACCGCCCAGTTCCCCTCGACCAGTGGATGATGCTGGGGCGCAAGATTTATCCGCTCTTCGAGCCAGAATCCGGCGGACAGGTCAACGCCGAGCTCGAGCGTAGGATCCACCGCCTTGAGGCCGGTGATACCGACGATGGTCGCGCAGACTATAAGTCCGGCAAGGGCTTTCGCGCGCGTGCCCGTCACAAGGGTGGCGGACGCAGCGAATTCCACGGTAAGGGAAGGGGACGCTCCGGCGCGGCCCGGAAGCAGGATCGTTATCGCCCCTTGGGCCGCCCAGAGGTATTGAAGGTATTGCAATCGCAGGACATGCTTCCGGCGATCACCTTCATTTTCTCGCGCGCGGGCTGCGACGGCGCTCTTTATCAGTGCCTGCGCAGCCGCATGGTGCTTACCTCTCAGGAGGAAGCACAGGAAATTAAGGATATCGTCGATGCGGGTGTAGAAGGTATCCCTGAAGAAGATCTGCAGGTCCTAGACTTTAAGCGCTGGCGCGAAGCCCTGTCCCGCGGCTTTGCCGCGCACCATGCAGGTATGCTACCCGCCTTCCGGCACATCGTGGAAGACCTATTCGTACGCGGGCTCGTCCGCGCCGTGTTTGCTACTGAAACGCTCGCACTCGGCATCAACATGCCGGCGCGCACCGTGGTGCTAGAAAAGCTCATCAAGTTCAATGGTGAGGCGCACGTCGATCTCACCGCAGGCCAGTACACGCAGCTGACGGGCCGCGCAGGACGCCGTGGCATCGATACGTTGGGCAATGCAGTCGTGCAGTGGGCCCCCGCCATGGATCCGCGTCAAGTAGCTGGCCTTGCTTCTACCCGTACGTATCCTCTCATTTCCACTTTTGCACCGGGCTACAATATGGCGATCAATTTGCTGGGAATGCTTGGTTTCGAGGAATCTCTCCGCCTTTTGGAAAAGTCCTTCGCACAGTTCCAAGCCGATGGCTCCGTGGTGGAGGAAACTCGCGAGATTGAACGCGCCGAGCATCGCGTGCGAGAACTGCGCAACCAGCTCGATGATGCCGTGGCGTCGCTTGCACCACCTGCTAAAGACGGGGAAGATCCCGCCGAGGTTCTCATGGACTATGTCCGCCTGCGCCGCGAGCTCACGGTTGAAGAAAAGCAATCAAAAATCGATAGTGCCAATCAACGAAACCAAGAGGTTATCGCGGTACTGGGGCGCCTGCAGCTGGGCGATGTTATTGCCATGCCCGGCAAGAAGCGTCCTATTCTCGCCGCAGTTGTTACTCCCGCTAACCAAACTGCGGATCCCCGCCCGTGGATTACCACTGAGTCCGGGTGGTCTGGACGTATCGATGCAGCCGGAATCAATAACCCACCGATCCAAGTCGGTAGCATCAAGATCCCCAAGCCGGTGCGCAAGAACCCGCGCCGCAATACCCGATATGTGCAGGATGTCTTGCACCGTGAACACTTCGACCGGCCTAAGCGCATGAAGTCCCAAACCCGCGCTCGGCCAAATAAGCGGGTAGGCCAGTTGCGCGACGCACTGCGTGCTCATCCAGCTCACGATTGGCCGGCTACTGACCGCGAACAGCTGGCGGGCTTGGCACAAAAGCTTGCACGGCGCGAGCGTGATCGGGACAAGCTGCAATCCAAGGTCAATAAAGCAACGGATACATTGGGCCGCACCTTCGAGCGTATTGTGGACCTCCTCGCAGAGATGAATTACGTAGAGTTCACCGGGGTCGGTGCAGGTCGCACACCGGTGATCACGGAGGAAGGTGAACGCCTTGCCAAAATTCACAGCGAATCCGATCTGCTCGTCGCCCAATGCCTTAAGCGCGGAATTTGGGATGAACTCGATCCCGCAGAGCTTGCCGGCGTTGCCTCCCTGTGCTGTTTCGAAAACCGCAAGGCCACCAGTGGGCAACCGGAAGCAGCCACCGAGCGCATGGCTGACGCTATGAATGCCACGTGGCGCGTGTATACCGAACTTACCGCTGATGAGCAGCGCCACCGGCTGCCGCCCACACGTGAACCAGAGGCCGGATTCGCATTGGCGGTACACCAATGGGCGGCTGGGGCGCCGTTGGGCTACTGCATGGCCGCGGCAAATGAAGCCGGGGCCGAGCTCACCCCCGGTGATTTTGTCCGTTGGTGCCGGCAAGTTATCGACTTGCTCCAACAAGTGGCTAAGACTGGGTATGACGGCGAAATTCAACGCAACGCTCGCCGGGCTATCGACGCAATTCAGCGCGGTGTCGTAGCCATTGGCGCCTAAAATCCGCGGCGCGGACGAGTAGACTCTGGGGCATGACTGATACTCAGACTTTTTCCGCTGATGTCTACGCCCAGCGCCTGCACGCCGCCCAAAAGGCAGCTGCAGACAAGGGCATCGACCTGCTCCTCATTGGCACGGGACCAGACTTTGCCTACCTCACCGGCTCCTGGGTTTCTTCCCACGAACGCTTGACGGTCTTGGTCGTGCCGCAGCGGGGCACTGCATGGATCGCCGCGCCTAATACCGATATCACCGATATCAAGGCTGCTCCAGTAGGTGAGCTGGATGTAGAGTTGCGTGGCTGGAATGACGGCGAGGACCCATACAAGTTGGCTCTGCATGGTGCAGGCGACGGACTAGGCAAGGTAGCGCTGGGACAGTCGCTGACTGCAGACCACGTGCTGCGTTTCCAAGATCTGCTTCCACGCGCCAGCTATGAACTGGCCACTTATGCATTGGCCGAGCTCTTTACCCGCAAAGACGAGGCTGAGATTGCTGAGCTGCGCAAGGCTGGCCGTGCCATCGACGCGGTCCACGCGCAGGTACCGCAGCTTTTGCAGGCCGGTCGTACTGAGGTCGAGGTAGCCCATGAACTCGAAAAGCTCATCTTACGGGAGCACTCCGTTATCGATTTCGTCATTGTCGGATCGGGCCCGAATGGCGCCAACCCGCACCATAGCTTTTCGGATCGCGTGTTGGCTGAGGGCGAGCCAGTCGTCGTCGATATCGGCGGCACTTTGCCTTCCGGCTACCACTCCGATTGCACCCGCACCTACGTAGTGGGCGGGGATATTTCCAAGGCTCCGCAGGATTTTCAGGATGCCTATGCCGTGCTTGCCGACGCCCAAGCCGCCGGCCGAGCTGCAGCCCACCCCGGCAGCACCGCCGCAGACATCGATGCCATCGTCCGTCAGGCGATCTCGGCAGCCGGCTGGGGCGATTACTTTGTCCACCGCACCGGCCATGGCATCGGCCTGTCCACGCACGAGGAGCCCTTCATCATGGAAGGCAACGATCTCGCCTTGGAGGAGGGCATGGCATTTTCCATTGAGCCGGGCATCTACTTGGAAGGCAAGTGGGGCATGCGTTTGGAAGACATCGTGGTGCTAACCAACGATGGCTACGAGTCCCTGAACCTAGCTCCGCGTGACGTCCGTTAATGGCTGGCGTACTGATTCTAGGCGGCCGTAGCGATATTGGCGGAGAAATCGCTAGGAGAGTAGCCCCTGGCCAAGATATTGTGCTCGCCGCTCGTGGCACCCACGGTATGGAAGGCGTAGTAAGTCGGCTCCGGGCGGCGGGTGCGCGCAGCGTGCATCTGCTTGATTTTGACGCCGCAGATTTTCCGTCCCATGCCGGTGTGGTCGATCGCGCCATAGAGCTGGCAGGCCCCCTTGAGCTAGCTGTCGTAGCCTTTGGTATCTTAGGCGATCAGCAGCGGGCAGAACGCGATGCTTCCCACGCGGTCGACATCGCCACAATCGATTATGCCGCGCAGATTTCACTGCTTACGCTCGTTTCCCAGCGTATGCACCGCGGCCATATCGTCGCGTTTTCCTCGATAGCAGGCTGGAGGGCCCGCCGGGCAAACTACGTGTACGGATCTACCAAGGCCGGTCTTGATGCCTTTTGTCAGGGGCTGGCGGACAAGCTGCACGGCAGCCAGGTAGGCCTTATTACCGCGCGCCCTGGCTTTGTCATCGGCAGCATGACCGAAGGAATGAAGCCGGCACCACTGTCCGTGCGTCCGGCAGATGTGGCTGAGGCAGTTGTCGACTGCATTGCCCGAGATGCACGGCGGGGAAAACCGCGTTCGCGCACCATGTGGATCCCTCGGGCTCTGCAGGGCCTAGCGTGGGTCATGCGGCTTGTACCGCGCCCCCTCTGGCGGCACATGCCGCGCTAAACTTTGCGTTCTTTTTACTCTGCGCGTAGTAGGGGAGAGTTGATGTCGAAGATAAAACCCCGTGGGGCGAGTACACGCAGTACCACTTCGGCGTCACCCTCGGCAATATTGTGAAAGACTAATCCGCCCCACGGGGTGACGGTGATGTCTACCTCTAACTGGCCGACAAGTTGCGCAAACTCGGCAGGGATGGCGCCGCGGTGCACGCCCGCGCCAAGGTCAACTACGCCCGCAGGCAAATGATCATCCAGCCAGCCAATAGGGCCTGGTTCAACCAGGGCGGAGGCATTATGCTCTAGGGATTCGGTGTCTTGGAGCGCCTCCGCATAGTGATGGGCGGCAGCGCGTGGAGTCAGTGGGGCCGAGGGGGCGTCGCCAAGCGGGGAACGCTCAAGGCGCAGGGCTCCGTCCCCGTCAATGCTAAGGCTGACTGCGGTCGCGCCGGTCGGTACGTCGTTGTGGGCGATAACTGCCAGTCCGGGACCGCCTTCCACCGCGCCCAGCTCAGCCGCGATGTCCTGGGCCGTTTGCTTGGCTACCGCCGACAAAGGCGAAGCCAGCATCGGCATCGCCGTGGCGCGCAAGTGCAACTCCTGGAGCTGCTGATTGAGCGCCTCCGCATCCTTAATACCGCGCAGCTCGATTGCAGAGAACCGGTCGATGTAGACATACCCATCCGCAACATCACTGGCACACTGCGCCAAAATGACCCAATCCTGGGCGTGGGTGCTGCCGCCGGCAGCGTGGATGCGGATGCACGTGCCGTACTGGGGGTCTTCAAAACGCGCAGGAGTAAACATGCGCACTAGTTTAACCTGCCGCGGTTGCACTTTCGCGCATGAGTGTTGCCAGCACTTTATCAGTCTGCCTCGTTAGACTGAGGCCATGCCGTTTATGTATTTTGCTCTCTACATGGTCGCAGAGACCCTGACCTTCTGGGCCGTGTCTCAATGGATCGGTGTTGGCTGGGCGCTTATCGCCCTCTTTGTCACCATGTTTTTCGGAATGTCCATCGCTGGCATTGAAGTGCGCCGCTTGATGGGAAAGCAGGTCGAACGCACAGGGGACGGTACATACGTCGTTCGCGGCGGCAATGTGGGCAAGACCGCCAGCAATGTGGGCCTTACCTTGGTAGGCGGCATGTTGCTTTCTTTGCCGGGCTTCTTGACGACGATCCTCGGAGCCCTCTTTATTTTCTCGCCGACCCGCGCCGTCTTCCGCACGGTGATGGCCGCCTCCTTGTACCGCAAGATCGAAAACATGGGCGTTAAGATCTACGAGGCCACCCCGATGGCGCAGCAGCACGACTCTTATGGCGACTTTGGCTCCTTTGGTCGTGGCCAAGCAACACAAAGTGGGCACCCCAGCACGCAGGATGCTGGCCTGCATGAGGTGTTGGATGAGGAAGAGATCCGCCGCTGGAGCGAAAACCTGGATCCAGATGACTTCGGACCCTCCGGTGGCGAGTCCAAGGACGGAAAGAGCTAGTGATGCTGACGCTTGCCCGTCTCGTTGTGGCGGGCCTTTCTGGTCTGCTCACGTATGCCGCCATACAGCCCCGTGGTTGGTGGTGGGCTGCCGTTGTGGGCGTGGGCTTGCTGTACGCGAGCTTGCTGCCGTGGGGAACTAGGCACGTATCTGCCCGTGTGGGTGCGCTTCTTGCAGTAACACATTCGCTTGTGCTGTATCTGCTGACGCTGCCATGGATCGGCGAATTGGTGGGCAGCGGGCCATACATCGCTTTGGCCGTATGGCTTTCGGTATACGCCATTGTGCTGGGCCTTGGCGGCGCAGCAGTAGCGCGGTGGAAATACGGTTTTATTGCCTTCCCGTTCTTCTACCTCGCGGTGGAGGTGCTGCGTTCTTCGGTACCTTTCGGCGGTTTCTCTTGGGTGAAATTGGCTTGGGGACAAATCGACGGACCGCTAGCCAACCTGGCGCCGTGGGGTGGAACCTCGCTCATTACCGCAGCCACTGTTCTGTGCGGCTGCGGTCTCGCTGCGCTGCTGATTCAACGCGGATGGAAGGCAAAGAGCGCCGCACTCCTAGCAGCGATTCTTCCCCTCGCAAGCGCGACGGTGGCAGGCTTGGGAATCAACCGAGACGATTCCACTGTCGGGGAAGCAAAGGTTGCCGCAATCCAAGGAAACGTACCTCGCATGGGCCTAGACTTTGCCGGGCAACGCCAAGCGGTCCTCAACAATCACGTGGCCGAAACAAAAAAGCTGGCCGCCCGCGAAAAAGACATTGACCTAGTCATCTGGCCCGAAAACTCCTCTGATATCAACCCATTCCGTGACGGCAAGGCAGCCTCGGCGATCAGCGGCGCCGTCGATGCGATAGACGCACCTGTTTTGGTTGGCACCGCTACGCGGGATGAGGTGGGAGCCCGCAATACAATGCAGGTATTCGCTCCTGGTCATACGGTGGGAGACCATCACTATAAGAAGTACCTACAACCTTTCGGCGAAACTATGCCCATGCGGGATCTCTTTGCCAAGTTTTCTGACTATGTGGACCTCGCCGGCGATTTTCAGCCCGGCGACGGCCCAGGCGTGGTCTCCATGGCGGGCGTGCCGGTTGGCGTGGCAACGTGCTACGAGGTCTCCTTCGATAGCGCCTTTAGGGAGTCGGTGAAGAATGGCGCAGAACTGCTGACTACTCCCACCAATAACGCCACCTTTGGCTATTCCGATATGACCTACCAGCAATTGGCCATGAGCCGATTGCGTGCCATGGAGACGGATCGAGCCGTGGTGGTGGCGGCGACTTCTGGAGTATCCGCCATCGTTCACCCAGATGGACACGTTAGCCAGTCCACGGAGATTTTCACGCCGGACGCCTTAGTAGAGCAGTTGCCCTTGCGTAGTGGCGAGACCTTTTCCGTCAGGTTTGGTTCGCCCCTGCACTGGCTCATGGTTATTATTGGAACAGTCTGCGCACTGGTAGCTTTGCGCACAAACCGCCTGCGACGCACCCCGCGCCGCCCCGGCACAGATACATACGTAGGAGCATAAACACTGTGAGCACGCTTGAATCCTCGACCTTGGTTATCATCCCGACTTATAACGAGATCGAAAATCTGCCTCTTATCACCGGACGCGTCCGCGCGGCAATCCCGGAGGTACATATCCTGATCGTGGACGATAACTCTCCCGATGGAACTGGTGCCAAGGCCGATGAGTTCGCAGCGCAAGATGACCACATCCACGTTCTTCACCGCGAGGGCAAAGGTGGCCTGCTAGGCGCTTATATCGCCGGCTTTGAATGGGGATTGGAGCGCGACTACCAAGTGCTGTGCGAGATGGATGCAGACGGCTCCCATGCCCCGGAACAGCTTCACCTGCTGTTAGAAGAGGTGGACAAGGGCGCGGACCTAGTTATCGGCTCCCGCTATATTCCGGGTGGCGAGACCGTCAACTGGCCAGCATCCCGCGAGTACCTGTCCCGCTTGGGCAATATCTACATTTCCGTCGCGCTGGGCGCTGGCCTGTCCGATATGACCGCCGGTTACCGTGCGTTCCGCCGCGAACTCCTCGAGTCCATCGACTTTGATGAGCTGTCCAAGGCCGGCTACATCTTCCAGGTGGATTTGGCCTTCCGTGCGGTCAAGGCCGGCTTTGACGTCCGCGAGGTTCCCATTACCTTTACCGAGCGCGAATATGGCGAATCTAAGCTTGATGGTTCCTTCGTGAAGGATTCCTTGCTCGAGGTCACCAAGTGGGGCGTTGCTCATCGCGCTGAGCAGCTGCAGGACTTCAGTGACGCCGTATCCAAGTTGGTCAACCGAGAAGTCAAGGACGGCTCCATTCATGACCTAGGCGTTCAAGCTCGCAAGGGCGCCGGCTGGGTGTCTGACTTCGCCAGCGAGATCGGCCATCTGGCAAAGCACCAGATTGCGCAACTGAAGAAGTAGGCGCCACCGCAACGCATAAGGCCCGTACCGTCTCTTAGCCAGACTAGGGAGGTACGGGCCTTTTGCTACCGTAGAACTTTAAGAGTTCTTTTGCTGCTGCTCCTGCTGTTCCTTCAGGAGGCGGGCTGCGGAACGGCGGCGGGAGCGCAGGTGGTTAATGCGCTCTTCAAGCAGCTCATCGAGCTCCTCGATGGAGCGGCGCTCACGCAGCATATCCCAGTGGGTGCGTGGTGGCTTAGCGGGCTTAGACTCAACACCTTCACCTTCTACCAGGTGGCCCAGCTTGCCGTTCTTGCACATCCATTCTTCAGGGATTTCAGCATCATCCGCGAAAGGTACCTCATAAATCTCGCCGTCTTCGGTGCGGTACTTCACCATCTGGCGCGGTGCGAGGTCGTGGTCGCGGTCGGTTTCGTAGCTGACTGCGCCCATACGGCTGCCACGGAGTACGCGATCTGCCATGCAACATCATCCTTTTCAAAGAGATCCCTGATTGAGTGCGAAGCAAAACTTCGCCTAAGAGCTACTAAGTATAACGAACACCCACGCGTCTTTGTTCCCAGCCCGCCTAAAATGGACTAAAGTGTATCAGGTGATCCGTACAGCTAGTCGTGAACGCAACGTCGGTTCCTGCCAATGGTGTGGGAAGGACATTGACCAAGGCGGTAGGGGACGGCCACGGAAGTTTTGCAGCGCCTCCTGTAAACAGCGTGCTTATGAGCAAAGAAACAACGTCAGTGGCACGGGGATTCCCGCCGATGCCGTCATCCTTACTCCAGAAAAGGCAGAGAGTTTGCGCGACGGACTTTTTGAACTACGTTGTTCCGCAGAAGATATCAATACCGCCGCGGAGGAAGGCGCTAGTGCGCAGGAGCTTGCCGGTTTGTGCGAAGAGCTTGTTGCCCTGGCGCGACGCCTAGAAGGACTTCGATAGAAGATGAAAAAGCTTTTTTATAATCGCAAGCTCGTCATCACCATCTTTGTGGTGCTGATTGTGTTGCTCACCGCCGTAGCCATTGGCCCGATGGTGTATTCGCTCCTCAAGGGCGCCGGAGTAAAGACCGAACCAGTTTCCGCCGACGGCGCAAAGGCCGCATCAACGGGGCTCGATGGCACCTGGGAGGTAGCCAAGGGCCGCGCTAATAACCATACCTCGGTTGGTTTTACCTTTAATGAGGTTCTACCTGCGGAAAAGACCACCACATCGGGTTCAACCACGGAGGTAACCGGCCAGGCGGATATTTCTGATTCCACCCTGAAAACCGCCACGGTCACCGTTGATATGGATGAACTGACCACGGATAAGAAGGTCCGCGATGAGAACATGAAGTCCAAGCTCTTTGAGACTCAGCTTTTCCCAGAGGGATCCTTTGAGCTGACTAAGCCGACCTCGCTTGCCGACGTCCCGGATGACGGCTCCATTGGCAAAGTCAAGCTCACCGGAGATCTGACTATCAAGGATAAAACGCACGAGATTTCCCAAGACTTCGACGTTCTTCGCGATGGCGATCAGATCGTCATCGGCGGCACCGTGCCAGTTAATCGCCTTGATTACGGCGTGGAGACCCCAGAGATGCTCGCCGCGAAGGTCGAGGAAAACGGCGAGGTAAATCTCCGCATTTCCTTCGAGAAGAACTAACGAGGGCTTAAGCCTGTGAATTCCCGTCAGATTATTCCGTTTATGTGGCTGCGCCTCATCGTGGTCATCGGCTTTACCATTTTCGTAGCCGTTCAACAGATGTGGGTCATTGTAGCCATCTCGGTCCTTTTGGCGCTGTTGACTATCTGGCAGCTATGGAGCGCTTACCGGAACCGCTAATTAGACCTTCACGGCGTTGGGTGTACTTCCTCGATTAAAGTCAGTGTGACTTTATGTAGTGGTGCAGTGAGTCCCGCCAGTAGGGTCTATTTTCGCCCGATATCAGGTTTTTCGGTCGCCGAGCGAAACACCGTCGCCAACGGTTGACCCCGGACTAAAAAGTCCCGAAAGGCAAATGGGGTCGGCTGCCGCAAATCCGAACTCCAATGAGCTACAGCCGGAATCGATACCTGCGCCTAAGTCTGGCGGCCGGCGGCTGGCGGATGGCGCGGTAGAGACCGCGGGCCGTCGCCAAGCAAAGCGCCGTAATATCGCGTGGAGATTTAACGAAGCTGAATCGGGGCCCAATAGATGAGCCGGGAAGATGTGTTAGCGCCCGGGCGCTATTGAGGGCGACATATGAAGGTCCGCTAGATATCAGTAGTTGTCCGATAATGTACATTATGTCATTCTAAAGATAGGTGCGAGTCCCTCCCGGTGGTCTATCCCGTACACCGCTTACCGGCGCGTTGCAGAGACGATCTCCAACAAGGGGCATTTCCGCCCCACTAGCCTTCTGTGAATCGACCGGGTGCGTAAAATCGGCACCATGACGATTCAGCACGTAGTAGATAAGCCTTCCCGCGCAGCTCTCTTTCTTGTCCTTGAAATCAATGACGGCGGCGAGCAAGCCACCCGCGATATGCTCACGGGGTTCGCCGGGCTTTTCAAGTCCGTGAACTTCCGCTACAACGAAGGTGAGCTTTATACCGTAGTTGGCATCGGAGCTTCCATGTGGCCGCGTTTGACCAGCGCACCTATGCCTGAACGCCTGAAGGAATTTGAGGCAATCGATGCCGCACATAAGGCCCCAGCCACGCCAGGTGATATTCTTCTCCACTTCCGCGCAAATAACTATGACCTGTGCCACGAGATGGCCCGCCAGGTTCTCGATCAGCTCGGTGAAGCCGCAACGGTTATCGATGAGACCCAAGGTTTCAAGTACCTGGATCAGCGCGACTTGCTGGGCTTTGTGGATGGCACCGCCAATCCCCTTGCCGAAGAGGCATTAGATACTGTGCTGCTTGGCGATGACGCCGACTACCCCCGCGGCTCCTATGTCACCGTTCAAAAATATATCCATGACCTTGCCAAGTGGAATGAGCTAAGCACTGAAGAACAAGAGAAGGTCATCGGGCGCACCAAAGCCGACGATATCGAATTGGACGATGACACTAAGCCATCAAATTCCCACGTCGCACTCAACGACTTAGAGGAAGATATTTACCGCGAGAACATGGTCTTCGGCTCTTTCGCCGCGGGTGAGATGGGCACCTACTTCATTGGCTATGCCAAGGATCCAGAAAACGTAATGGAGCGCCTGCGCAATATGTTCATCGGCAAGCCGGAGGGAAACTACGACCGTATCTTGGACTTCTCCACCGCGCTTACAGGCACCAATTTCTTTGTGCCCAGCGCGGATCTGATGAAGAACTTCGACGAGCTGCCGCCGGCCTAAGGGCCACCCGCTTAACGGCCGGCCGCCTAACGCCGTCCCCCGCGGTTGCGGTGGGCCAACCCAAATTGCACCGAGTCAATCATCCCGAGCGTCATAAGGGCCTCGCGGAGGGCAAATTGGAAGGTCCACAAGCGGCGGAAGACTGGGTCGAACCCAGCGGCCGCTGCCTCTCGCAGGTGCCCGTCGAAAAAGGAACGCTGCTGACGCAGGGACTCCAAATAATGAGTGCCCACGTGAGTTTCGGACACGATGCGCAAATTGGAGTTCTTATCTACTAGCTGGTGCATCTCCGTGGTGCGTGGATAGTCCAACCCCGGCCACACATAGGCTCGCAAGGCCTGAAGCGAGGCCTTACCGGCCTCCGTCATCGACTCGGTCGCCACGATGGATTGGATTCCTGCCCGCCCATTAGGCGTCAAGAACCGGTCGACTGCGCGAATGTACTCTTTGCGCTCACTAGCGCTGAGTTGTTCTACCTTTTCTACGGTGACGATGGCGTCATAGTGACCGTGCCACTGCTTGGGGTTCGGGACGACGCCGGGAATGCGCTCGATATGGATGGAATCGTCCGCCCCCTCTAGTACGAGGGCCTCGCGCATATGGCTCATTTGGTCCACATCACTGGTCAAAACGTCTACCGTAGCGCGCCGCTTAGTCGCCCGCATCGCCGGCTGCATTCCGGCAGCCGGGTATACCAACAGATGGGTTCCGGCGCCGGTACGGGTGACGTCAAGCAGCCAATCCGCCGCGCGACGCTGCGCATCTCCTAGGTCATCCCTATCCACACTCGTGGGCTCACTCAGCGTCGTGACATCGACGAAGTGGCTCTTCGGCTCCTTGCGGCCGGCCTTGGGGCTATAGCTTTCCACCGTTTCCCTAATGGTGGTCGGTACGCCACTGGAAAAAATCCCACCTACATGGCTTAATCCATCGCCGGCATAGAGCCGAACCAATTCCAGTGGCAGCTCCCCTGGCTCCGACTTACCAGTACCAAGCATTTTGGCCTTGGGGAGGTAGCCTGCTCCCAATAGGCGGCCGAGCACCTTTACCAGCTGCGAGGAGGAGGTGACGGTCCACTCTCCTGCCATATAACTTTCCGCAAATCCTAGCCAACCGCTAGCGGCAATGCGCTCAAACAAGGCATCATGCCCCACCTTGAGATCTGGTTCTCCTTCGGCTTCGAGGTCAAGTTCTAGACCGGCATCATCGCAAGCCTTGGCAAATTCAGCCTCTGCCCGGCGGGCTTTCATTCCAGGCCAACGAGGCGCGGGAACCGTAGCCACATTGGGCCAGGATTCTGCATCGATAGAGCTCAAATGCTCAGGGCGGGTAAAAGACATAATGCCAGGTGCGCTCCTTGGTGGGCGGAGGAAGTCACTATCCGGAACAACCTTAGTCAGCTTTGTGCGCACCCCGGTTTAGGCGCTCCGCACAGCCGCGCCGGTTCTTCCCGCGGAATCTGCAACGCAGCGGCGGAAGTTTATCAGTCATTAAGTATGCGCGTTCTGTTTGAAGTGTTTAGACTGTATGGGTACTAAACATTAGCTTTCTTAAGGAAGGTAGCATTAAATCCATGACTGATACCCCTTATCGCCCCAACGGTGGCCGCCACCACGTCGTCGTGGTAGGCGCCGGCTTCGGTGGTCTCAACACCGTTCAGAAGCTGAAGAACGCCGATGTGGAAATCACCCTCATCGATAAGAAGAACCACCACCTGTTCCAGCCGATGCTGTACCAGGTAGCTACCGGCATGATTTCCGCCGGTGAGGTTGCCCCTTCCACCCGCCAGCTGCTGCGTGATCAGGACAACGTCCACTTCGTCAACGCTGAGGTAACTGATATCAATCTGGCGGATCAGACGGTGACCGCCGAGCAGGACGAGTTCTCCCGCACCTATGCTTATGACTCCCTGGTTGTCGCCGCAGGTTCCGGTCAGTCCTACTTTGGCAACGACCACTTCGCCGAGTTCGCCCCTGGCATGAAGACCTTGGACGATGCCTTGGAGCTGCGTTCCCGCATCATCTCGGCGTTTGAAAAGGCTGAGCTTACTGACGACCCCGCAGAGCGCGAGCGCCTGCTCACCTTCATCATCGTTGGTGCCGGCCCAACCGGCGTTGAGCTCACCGGCCAGATTGCCGAACTGGCAAACCGTACCCTCAACGATGTCTACTCCAACTACGGCACCACCTCCGCCAAGATCTACCTGCTCGATGGCGCCCCACAGGTACTGCCACCATTTGGCAAGCGCCTAGGCCGCAAGGCGCAGCGCACCTTGGAAAAGGAAGGCGTACAGGTTCACCTCAACGCCATGGTGACCGATGTAACCGCGGACACCGTCACCTACAAGGACATGAAGACCGAGGAAGAGACCACCCTGACGGGTGCTACCAAGATCTGGTCCGCCGGTGTGGCCGCTTCCCCACTGGGCAAGATGGTTGCAGAGCAGGCTGGTGTCGAGGCAGACCGCGCAGGTCGCGTCTCCGTCAACGAGGACCTGACCGTAGGCGAGCACAATAACGTCTACATGGTCGGTGACATGATCTCCCTCAACCGCCTGCCGGGTCTGGCACAGGTTGCAATCCAGGGTGGCGCGCACGTCGCTAAGCTCATTCAGGCCAAGGTGGATGAGGAATCTACCGCTAATGAGAAGGAAGCCTTCGACTACTTCGACAAGGGCTCCATGGCCATCGTCAAGCGCTTCAACGCCGTCGTTAAGCTGGGCAAGACCGAATTCGGTGGCTTTGCAGGTTGGGTAGCATGGCTCGGCTTGCACCTGACCTACGTCATTGGTCTGCGCAGCCGTTTGGCCGTGCTGGTTAACTGGGCAACCAATATCCTCTCCCGCGACCGCGGCAATCTGGAAATCACCACCCAGCAGCGCATCGCACGCAATATCATTAACAAGAACGAGAAGTAATATCTCCTCGCTCGCATCGCCGCCCCACCTGCTGCACGCAGGCTGCGGGCGGCGATTTTTATTTTCCCGGACTACCCGTTATTAGCGCCGGCGATTCCACAACTGGATACCCGGACGCTGGTTTTCGCATATAGTTTCCGTGACCTTTGTTAGGCTGAGACACGCAACATGGGGTGCCACACACGGTGCGGCTGAGAAATACCCATCGAACCTGCACTCAGTTAGAACTAGCGAAGGGATAGTTGTGGATTATGCTTTTCTGCGCGCACACGACGCTGTGCGCGAGTCCACGCCGCTTATTCAATGTTTGACCAATAAGGTCGTCAGCAACGTCACCGCCAATGCCCTGCTGGCCATCGGGGCTAGCCCGGCAATGGTCGATACGCCAGAGGAATCGCGCGAATTTGCGCAGGTAGCCAGCGGCGTACTCATCAATTGCGGTACGCCCAGCTCAGAGCAATACGGCGGCATGCGCGAGGCCATCACTGGGGCGAACTCCGCGCACACCCCCTGGGTACTCGATCCGGTAGGCGCCGGCGGCCTGAGCCACCGCACCGACTTCATGCGCGAGGTGCTGCCACTTGGCCCGGGCGCAATCCGTGGCAATGCCTCAGAAATCATTGCCCTTGCAGGAACCGGACGGGGCGGCCGAGGCGTCGAATCTACCGATGGCGTAGAAGCCGCCCTAGATTCGGCAGTAGCACTTTCCAGGGATACCGGCGCCGTCGTGGCCATTTCCGGCCCGCGAGACCTTATCGTCCACGTCGGCGCTACAACGCGTGCCGTCTACCTCGAATCAGGGCACCCGATGCTCCAAAACGTCATCGGTACTGGCTGTTCCCTCGGTGCTATCTGCGCCGCATATCTGGCCGCGTGGGAGGATCCTTTCGAAGCGATCATGGCCGCCCACGCGCACGTTGGTGCGGCGGGAAGCGTGGCCGCCGAGAAGCACCACGCCCCCGGCTCCTTTGCCGTTGCGTGGCTGGATGCGCTCTACGATGTTCCGACCGCGGATATCGAGGGCCTAGTCAGGCTCACTGATGTGGAGGAGGTTTAAGTGGCTATTGACTGGACGCTCTACCTGGTCACCGATCCAGATCTGGCTGGCGGGCGAGACAACGTGGTCCCCACCGTGCAGGAGGCTGTACGCGGCGGTGTTACCGTTGTCCAGCTCCGGGACAAGGAAGCTAGCGACGAACAGATCGAGCGCACCGCACGCGAATTGCTTGACGTACTGGGCGATGTCCCACTATTTATCAATGACCGCGTAGAGGTGGCAGCAAAGCTCGGCTGCCACCTGCACATTGGGCAGGATGATATGGCTTTTCGCGAGGCCCGAGAGAAGCTGGGTAAGGGACAGCTTATTGGCTTATCCATCGGCAGTAACGAGGAGCTTGCTGCTATTGCGGACGATGCGCGCCCAGACGTCATCGGCATCGGGCCCGTGCATTCGACTGCTACGAAGAAAAACGCCCCAGCCGGCATGGGTACGGCTGTGGCCGCAGCACTCGCTCACACCGCACATGAGCGTGGCATCGAGTCCGTCGCCATCGGCGGAATCAAGACCCATAATGCGCACGAGCTGGCGGGCAGCGAGTTTGCCGGAATTTGCGTAGTCAGCGACATCATGGCGGCCGAGGACCCCGCAGCAGCCGCCGCCCACCTTAAGGAGGCTTTCCATGGCTGAAGGCATCTATCCCCGAGTACTATCCATTGCCGGTACTGATCCCACCGGCGGAGCAGGAATTCAAGCCGATCTGAAATCCATCTCTGCCGCAGGCGGCTACGGTATGAGCGTCGTGACGGCGTTGGTGGCTCAAAACACCCAGGGTGTCCGCAGCGTCCACGTACCACCGGTGGACTTTCTGCAGGAGCAGCTAGACTCCGTCATCGACGATGTGGAGATTGATGCGGTAAAGATTGGCATGCTTGCCGACGCCGCCATTACCGCCAAGGTCGCAGCCTTCCTGCGCCGCCTGCCGGCCGATGTTCCCGTGGTACTTGATCCGGTCATGGTGGCTACCAGCGGAGATCGCCTGCTGGAAGAGGAAGCAGAACAGGCCGTGCGCGATCTCTGCTCCCAGGTGGATCTCATCACCCCGAACTTAAAAGAATTGGCAGTCCTTACTCACACGAACGAGGCGAGCGACCTAGAAGAGGCCATTGCCACGGCAAAGGAATGGGCGAAGGCTGCTAATACCGCGGTCGTCGTTAAGGGCGGGCACCTCGATGGTGACATCGCCGATAATGCGGTGGTCAATCCGGATGGGTCCGTGCACCGCGTTGCCGCAAGCCGAGTGGACACGAAGAATACGCATGGCACTGGCTGTTCCCTTTCCTCTGCCCTGGCCACCCGCCTGGGAGCCGGCGATAGCCCCGCGGCAGCTCTAACGTGGTCCACCCAGTGGCTGCACGAGGCCATTGCCCATGCGGATGCGCTTCACGTGGGCAAGGGACACGGGCCCGTGGACCACCTGCACCGCTCGCAGCGTCTCATGCAGGCAGCGTCTACCCTGCCCCAGCCGTACTTATCCGGCAACCTGGTAGAACCGGCAGACGTCGACCAGCCCCGCGTTCCCGCGACCGGCCCGCATACGCAACGCCTGTGGAACCTAGCCGGGGATCACTGGGAGGCAATCAAGGCGCTGCCCTTTATTCGGGCCTTGGGCACGGGAGCGTTGGAGAAGGATGCCTTTGGCTTCTACCTCGACCAAGATGCCCAGTACCTGAATGCTTACTCCAAGGCGTTGGCTCGCCTCGCCAGCCAAGCCCCAGAAGCGGCACAGCAACTGCACTGGGCTGAGGGAGCGCATGATTGCTTGGCGGTAGAGGCGGAGCTGCACCGCGGCTGGCTCGAGAGCGATATTACGACTGCAGCCTCCCGGGTAACTAGCGCCTATACGGATTTCCTGATCCGTTCGACGCACACGGATGACTACGTGGTGGGCGCGGCGGCGGTACTGCCCTGCTACTGGCTATATGCAGAAGTAGGCCTCCACCTCGCAGAATTTGATTCCCCCGAACACCCCTATCACTCATGGCTGTCCATGTACGGCGGCGAGGACTTCCTCAACGGGGTTCGCGCTAGCCTCGACATCGTCGAACAAGCTCTCTCCGAGGCGGATGAGCGCACTCGCCTGCGGGCCGAGCGCGCCTATATCACCGCCAGCCACCATGAGGTCGACTTCTTCGACCAAGCCGATAGGCGCTTTTAGGCCAGTAAGTCTGACCCAGGGCGCGACAGAACGGCGACGAGGAAGGTGGAATGCTCCGAGAAGAGCTTCATGTCCCACGAGGAGAAAGTGAAGTCGACTCGGTAGCCCACCTTCTGCGCCATGTCGAGGAAATCAGCAAATTCCCACCCACGGCCCTCGCCAAAGCCGCTGACGAGGCGACCGCCTGGTTTTAGGGAATTATAGATATTGCGCAGCGCGGGTTCGCGGCCGTCCTTCGCTAGAAAGCCCATGACATTGCCCGCGGATACGGCGATATCAAAGGGGCCTTCTGGCACCTCTTCCTCGCACAGATCTCCCACGAACCATTGCCCCTCTGGGAAATCGTGCTCAGCGTGCTCGATGAGAATGGGGTCTACGTCGACGCCCACAACGCTGTGGCCACGGCGAAGCAGCTCGCCGCCGACGCGGCCGGTGCCACAGCCGGCATCAAGGATGGTGGAGTTGCGCTCCACCATGGCGTCGATAAGCCGAGCCTCGCCATTGATGTCTTTGCCCTGTGCGGCAAGCACCTTCCATTTGCGGGCAAAGTTATGGGAGTGCTCGGGATTAGCTTCGGTTACTTCTTTCCACGTAGGCATAGATTCGATTATATTACCCGACTTCGGTGTAAGATTTACCCGCTGCGTAAAATCGCCGCCTGCCCATTGGGAAAATACCCGCACTACCGCGCAAAGGAGGCTGAAAAGATGCCATCCGTACCTTCACCCTTTAGGGGCCGCAAGAAATCCGAGCCTCCTAGTAAGCCCACTTCCCTGGCGGTACCACCGGAGCGCGCCATCGAACATTGCCGCGTCTTTGTGGATGGCGAGGCGCTTCCCGGGGAGTATTCCACCAGCTCCGCGCTGGAAGCCATAGAGGAATACGGCCGCGGATTCATTTGGGTGGGCCTCCATGAGCCCTACGAGTCCCAAATGACCAAAGTGGCCGCCCAGTTCGGCATCCACGAACTTATCGTGGAAGACGCCGTTATGGCCCACCAGCGCCCTAAGCTCGAGCGTTACGATGATCAGCTCTTCGTGGTCGCGCGTTCCGTGAACTACCGCGATCACGATGAGGTCACGGATAAGCGCCAGATCATTTCCACGGGTGAGATCCAGATGATCATGGGGTCCAACTTCATCATCACCGTGCGCCACGGCGCAAAACTGCCCAACCTGGCTTATACGGTAGAAGATGAGCAGGATTTGGTAGAGCTTGGCCCGGTGGCCATGGCCTGGAAGATCCTGGATATGATGGTGGACCGCTACTCGGAGATTTCCCGCCTTATCAGTATCGAGGTCGATGAGCTGGAAGAAGAAATCTTCACCCCGAACCTCAAGTTTGATGTGGACCGCATCTACATGTTTAAGCGTGAGGTGCTGGAGATGAAGCATGCAATTGACCCGCTCTCAGTGGCGCTGAAGTCCATGGTTTCTGACCACAAGGATTTAATTTCCAAACAATTGCGCTCCTACCTGCGCGATGTCAACGACCATGAGCTTGTGGTCAAGGACCAGGTCTCCAGCTTCGATGAGCGTCTTACTTCGCTTATCGACGCCTCGGTAGCCAAGGTAACCATGCAGCAGAACTCCGACATGCGCACGATTTCCGCGGTCGTTGGTATGTGGGCCGCGCCTACCCTGGTGGCGGGTATCTACGGGATGAACTTCGACATCATGCCGGAGCTACACTGGGCGCTGGGATACCCCATGGCGATTATCATTATGATCTTGGTCGTTGTGGGCCTGTGGGCTTGGTTCCGAAAGAACCACTGGCTTTAATCCATCCGGTACGCTCGTGCACTATGAGCGATATCACTGTTTACGGCGCTACCGGGCTGGTCGGCCAATTGGTGGCGCGCTACCTTGCCTCGATTAACGCGCCCTCTGTGACTCTGGCCGGCCGGAACCGACCGGTGCTCGCCGCGCTGCGCGATGAACTCAATCAGCACTGGGACATCGCCATCGCCGCCGCCGATGATGCCGACGCTGTGGAGCACATGGTGGAAAATACCAAGGTACTAATCACCGTGGTCGGACCCTACAGCCTGTATGGCGGCCACGTCGTTGCCGCCTGCGCGCGCCATGGCGTAGATTATGTTGACCTCTGCGGTGAGGTTCCCTTTATTCGCCGCAGCATCGATTCCCACCACGCCACCGCCCAATCCACGGGTGCGCGCATCGTTCACTCCTGCGGCTTTGATTCCGTCCCTTCGGATATTGGCATGCTCAATCTCTACCAGGCGGCAGGAAAGCCGTTTGCACGGGTGCAGATGGTCGTCGACAAGCTCAAAGGCGGAATCTCACCAGGCACCATCGAGTCTTCCCTGCAGGTCTCGCATGCCGCGCACGCGGATAAAGATGTAGCCCGCAACCTGCACAATCCTTACTCACTGGACCCGGATCCCAAGGCCGGGCCACACTTAGACGGCCTCCAGAATGACTTCGAAATCAAAGAAATCGACGGCGTGGGCTGGGTAGGACCATTTTTCATGTCCATGTTCAATACCCGCGTGGTGCGCCGCTCTAACGCTCTGCTCGGGCGCGCGTGGGGCACACGCCTGTTTTACAAGGAAGCATGGTGGGCTGGCACCGGTCTTCCCGGTCGCGCCCGCGCCTATGGGCTGGCGCTCGCCACCAAGCTACTTTTTGATGGCACTCAGTCGCGCCTGCGCCCACTAGTGGAAAAGGTCTTGCCCACCCCCGGACCTAACGGCGCACATTTCCAGGTCAGCCACCACGGCATTACCGAAGATGGCCAACGCTGGCGAGCAACCGTGTCGGCACAAGGCGACCCGGGCTATGAAGTCACCGCAATGATGCTGAGCCAGGCTGCGCTCTGCTTGCTCGATTCGCGCTCCGGTACTAGCCGCGCAGGCGGCGTACTCACCCCGGCCACCGGACTTGGAAAGACCTATCTGCAGCGGCTTTCCGCCCACGGCATGTCTTTTACCGCCGCTCGGATGAACTAGCGCAGAATCATAGTGCGCAAGGTGGTGCGGGCGATAAGCTCGCGGCCTTGCCGCATCTCGACGCTCCACACATGGGTGCGGCCGCCCAGCTGCACCGGCGTGGCCACGGCTTCTAACTCGCCTTCGCCTGTGGAGCGAATGAAGTCGCTGGAGTTATTGACGCCGACTGCGGGGGCGTCGGCAGCCGCCACGCTGGCAATGGAGGCCACGGTTTCTGCGATGGAGCAATACAACCCGCCGTTGGCTACTCCCCAAGGTTGGTGATGCTCCGGCAGCACCTGCAGTTTCGCACGGACCTCGCGCGGGCCCACGTGGGTGAACTGCAGTCCTAGCAATTCCGCAAGGCCACCGTTTAAGGCATTGAGAGACTCCAGTTCTTCTGCGTTGAGCACTCGCGTGTGCGCGAGGTGGAGCAAGTCATTGAGTTTCTGCGTATCCGACATAGTCCACCAGCCTAGCCATTGATGCCAGCCTCGCAGCCTAGTGACGTAGGATAGGCAGCATGACTGATAAGAATGAACTTGCTCAGATTGGCGTCGTGGGATTGGCGGTCATGGGCTCTAATTTGGCCCGTAACTTTGCCCGCAACGGCAATACCGTAGCGGTGTATAACCGCAGCCCTGAAAAGACTCATGCACTCATTGAGGCCCACGGTGAGGAAGGCAACTTCGTGCCCTCGGAAACCATCGAAGACTTTGTGGCTTCCTTGGAGCGCCCGCGCAAGGCAATCATTATGGTCAAGGCTGGCAAGGCCACCGATGCCGTCATCGATCAGCTGGCCGAGGCCATGGATGATGGCGATATCATCATCGACGGCGGCAATGCCTTGTTCACTGACACCATTCGCCGCGAGAAGGACGTAGCCGCCCGCGGCAAGCACTTCGTCGGTGCCGGAATCTCCGGTGGCGAGGAAGGCGCGCTCAACGGTCCGGCCATCATGCCCGGCGGCCCCAAGGAGTCGTGGGAGACCCTCGGCCCGATTCTTGAGTCCATCGCTGCCAACGTGGACGGCACTCCGTGCGTAACCCACATTGGTGCGGACGGCGCCGGCCACTTTGTGAAGATGGTCCACAATGGTATCGAGTATGCCGATATGCAGGTCATCGGCGAGGCTTATCAGCTGCTGCGCTATGGCGCAGGCATGGAGCCGGCCGAGATCGCAGAGGTATTCCGCGAATGGAATTCCGGCGACCTTGATTCCTACCTCATTGAAATCACCGCCGAGGTTCTGGCCCAAAAGGATCCGGAGACTGGCGCTCCGCTGGTCGACATCATCGTGGACGCCGCCGGCCAGAAGGGCACCGGTCGCTGGACTGCCATCAATGGATTGGAACTCGGCGTTCCGATTACCGGTATTGCCGAATCCGTCTTCGCCCGCGCGCTGTCCTCCTCCACCGCGCAGCGCAGTGCCGCCCAAGAAGGCCAGCTTCCCGCCGGCACCATCAAGGCGCTCGATGTGGACAAGGCCGAGTTCATCGAGGATGTGCGCCGCGCGCTCTATGCCGCCAAGCTCATTGCCTACTCCCAGGGCTTTGACGAGATTAAGGCTGGGTCCGAAGAATTCGGTTGGGACGTTGACCCGCGCGATCTAGCAACCATCTGGCGCGGCGGCTGCATCATCCGCGCCAAGTTCTTGGATCGCATCCGCGCAGCCTATGACAATAATGCGGACTTGCCCGCCCTCATCCTCGATCCCTACTTCAAGGGCGAGCTGGAAGACCTCATCGACCCATGGCGCCGCGTGGTCGTCGCCGCTACCCAGCTGGGACTGCCGGCACCGGTCTTTGCGTCATCTCTCTCCTACTACGACAGCCTGCGTGCCGAGCGTCTGCCGGCCGCTCTCATTCAGGGCCAGCGCGATTTCTTCGGCGCCCACACCTTCAAGCGCACCGACAAGCCAGGCACCTTCCACATTGAGTGGTCCGGTGACCGCAGCCTGACCCAAACCGACTAGATTCGCAGTGACGTAATCGGGGCCCTTCGGGGCCCTTTCGCCTTTTCCAAGCAGGTCTTTCTCGTGGAATGCGGCGATCCGCCACGCTGCCGATAGGATAGGAAAGCGATGACTACCTTTGCCGATCTCGGCCTTCCCCAGCGCCTGGTACACGTTCTGCACAACGAAGGCATTACCGAACCGTTTCCTATTCAAAAAGCCGCGATTCCCGACGCCCTTGCAGGCAAAGACGTACTCGGCCGCGGCCCTACCGGGTCGGGCAAGACCTATACTTTTGGCTTGCCCCTGCTCGCCCGCCTTGCCGGAATCGGTGCTTCCAAGCCTGCTCATCCCCGGGCGCTTATCCTCGCCCCGACCCGCGAGTTGGCTACTCAGATTCATCAGCGCCTTGATGAACCTGCGGCAACGCTGGGCTTAAGAGTGCTTGCTGTCGTGGGTGGGGTAAATATTAATCACCATATCCGCTCCCTCGCCCGCCCCGTTGATGTTCTTGTCGCTACCCCTGGCCGTGCCCAGGATCTAATTGACCAGGGCAAACTGCATTTGGATGCGGTCCAGATTACTGCACTGGATGAAGCTGACCAGATGGCCGATATGGGCTTTTTGCCCCAGGTACGCAAGCTTCTGCGCCTGACTCCGGCTCAAGGCCAGCGCTTGCTGTTCTCGGCGACGCTTGACGGCGACGTCAACAAACTGGTGGAGCAATTCCTCCACGATCCGGTGGTCCACTCCACTGCCCCGGTGCAAGCTGCAGTGGATTCCATGTCCCATCACCTCTTTTTCGTCGGCGAGCGGCCCACCCGCAACGAGGTGGTGCTGCGCATTGCTGCCCGCCAAGGCAAAACCATCATGTTCATGCGCACCAAGCACGGCGTGGACAGGCAGGTCAAGAAATTGCGTCGCTCCGGCATCAACGCTTATCCATTGCATGGCGATAAAGGCCAAGGCGCGCGTACCCGCGCAATCGAAGGCTTCGCCGATGGCAGCATTCCAGTTGTGGTCGCCACCGATATTGCCGCCCGCGGTATCGATATTGCAGACGTTTCACTCGTCGTGCACGTCGATCCGCCCGCAGAGCACAAAGCCTATCTCCATCGCGCCGGCCGCACGGCACGCGGCGGCGCTGCGGGTACCGTAGTCACTTTGGTCATGGATGAACAACGCAAGGAAGTAGCCGCGCTCATAAAGAAAGCCGGAGTCACAGCTACGGAGCACGATATTTCTCACCGTGACAATCCTGCAGGCTCTCCAATACTCAAGGAAGTTACGGGCGCTCGCAAACCCAATGGCCCCGCCCTTCCCCCACCAGGGCATGCCGCACCCCAGAAGCCGGCACAGCCTGTCAAGAAGTCCAATTCCCAACGCCGCCGCTCGGGCGGCAAAGTCGCCCGCCGCCGTCGCCGCTAAGTCAAGGAGGTAAACGCTCATGCGCATCTTGAGCCCTGAGGACTGGAGTGCTCAACAGCATGAACATGAAAAGCAAGCCACCGACCGCTTGGAGCGCTTCCGGCATCCTGGCAGCTACCACCCTGTTTTCGACTTTCTCTTTGAGTACTACCCCGTGCGACCTTCTCACCTAAAGCGTTGGCACCCAGGTGTTGGAACAGCGCTTAAAGGCGCTCCTCCACACGCCGAATGGCGGAATTACCACGCCACCCCAGAAGGCATCACCGTTGACCTCGCCAGCTTTCTAGAGCGTCGTGGTGACACGGTTCGCTATATATCCAATCTGCTCCGGCGCTCTGCCACCAATCCGGCCCACTTTGACTGCTTCGGTCTGCATGAATGGGCAATGGTTTACCACACGGATTCCCCGCGTCATTCGCTGCCCTTGCGGCTCGGTGCGGACGGCACCAACCGGGTTGTCGATGAGCACTCAATTAAGTGTTCTCACTACGATGCCTTCCGGTTCTTTACTCCTCCCGCTCGGCCTCTTAACCTCACTGTCCTGCACCGTGAAGATCAGCCCGACAATGACCAAGCAGGCTGCGTACACGTCACAATGGATTTATATAAGTGGGCCTGGAAGCTGGGACCACTAGTTCCAGGCAAACTTTTCCTTGAGTGCCTGGATCTGGCGATTGAAGCACGCATCCTTGACATGGAGGCATCTCCTTATGACTGCCGTGATTGGGGACTTGGCGTCGTGCCTATCGAAACCCCTGAGGGCAAGGCCGAGTACGTCTCTCGCCAGAGAACCTTGGCACAGAAAGCCAAGCCGCTGCGAGACCGGCTTGTCGCTGTGATAGATCAGGCACTTGCCCCGCTAGAATGAGCCACTAACAACGGCAGTTTGCTTGGGAGGAAAATACCACATGGCACGGCATTCAAACGGGAAAAATAGCTTCGCAGTAGCGGGATGGGTTATCGCGGTGGCTATTATCGCTCTGCTGGCCATAGTCGCCTTGGTGGTCTTCCTATTGCGCGACGCGGGCAACGACGACGGCGAAGACTCCGCCGCACCCGCCGCACCCGCCGCAGTGGAAAGCAGCACCGAATCTGCACCGGAGACCAGCACGACAGCTGCCTCCAGTGCTTCCACGTCCGCCGCGCCCACGAGCTCTTCTTCCCCGAAGAGCTCCGCTCCAGCGAAGAATTCCGCAGCAGCTCCCAAACCCGATGTGACGATGGCGGCAAATACGCTCCTACTCTTGGATACCTCTTCGGCAATGGCGCCGATGTACGGCCCTGTGTCCGAAGCCTTGAGCACCACTGCTTCTGACCTAGCCGCGGACGGCGGGGCAGTCTCGTTGTGGAACTACTCCTCTCCTATCTCTGAGACCGCCGCGGTTGGTTTCCGCCAAAACCTAGGCTTTGGCGATGGCAACGCTGTATCCGGCACGCTCGGTGGCTTTGGAACCGGCGGTGTTCCGCAAACGCGCAGCGCCGTTGTAGCAGCTGTCGCGAATGCCGCCGATCAAGCCGCAGGAACTGGCGACAAAGCACGGGTAGTCGTAGTAACTACTGGCACCGAGCAAGACATGGATGAGGCGCAATTCACGTCCGCTCTTGAAGACGCCGCCTCCAAGGACGTTTCCCTCAGCGTCATCCATGTCGGTGAAGGTAATGTCGATGCCGCACTGAAGTCCGCAGCTGATAGCTTCACCTCCGTTGACTCAGCCGATAAGGCCACGGTCTCTGAAGCAATTACTAAGGCCGCAGGAGTCTAATACGCGCCTCTTTCTTTTTCACGGCACCGAACGACGACTCGTTCGGTGTCTTTATTGTCGGCCCATAGTAACTAGTGCTCTCCTACACTGCGAACCTACGGGTACTTCACCAGTTATTAGCTCAGAGGCGGCTCGGGCTCTAAGTCAGAGCTCGACCTCAATCCTGCGAGCCACACAGCGCGGAAAAGTACTATTTTGCATGGTGCTCTTATGGCGATAGAGATCAAAAATCCACCCTTCTTCCCCGTGAGCTGGGAAGCAGGGTGGGTTCTGTGTGGACGAGCTTAGGAGCTCTTGCGCTTGCGACGAGCAGCCAACTCGTCGAGGCCGACTACATTGTCTTCGGCGAAGTCTTCGATGCGCTCCGAAGGGAAGGAAGAAATGGTGCCGGATAGTTCCTTCAAGATGCCCGGAACCGCAATGCCGAAGACGCCTTGACCGCCAGCGAGCAAGTCAATCACCTCATCGTTGGAACGGCATTCATAAACGGTAGTGCCATCGGATACGAGGGTGAGTTTTGCCAAGTCATTGACACCACGATCCCGAAGGGACTCAACTGCCAAACGGATATTCTGCAGGGAGATGCCTGTGTCCAGCAGGCGCTTAACGATCTTGAGTACCAGTACATCCTTGAAGGAGTACAGGCGCTGGGAACCCGAGCCGCGCGCTGTACGGATCGAAGGGTTGACCAGGTTGGTGCGAGCCCAATAGTCCAGCTGGCGGTAGGTGATGCCCGCTACCTGGCAAGCGATGGGAACGCGGTAGCCCACTTCTTCGTCGGGCCCGACGTCAAAAAGCGACTCCTGCACATAGGTGGATCCGGACTGGGAGTCCTCGTTAATGCTCACGTAATTACTCCAATGGGGTTTGTTGGAAGTTCTAAAGATCAATTAAAAGCCAAGCGCATACGCCCGTCAAGCGCTGCTTGCTCAACTGTCAAGTACAACTTTAGACTTCTCAAACCCCATTGTCACCATTAGTCACACGCGTGTCATTAACTTTTTTCGTCATCATCCCCTGAAAGGAAATCCTTTTCCTCCATACCCAAAGACCTCATCATGGCTTCAAAATCGGCATCTGCCTGCGCATTTCCCGATGCTGAGGTCGAGGATTCACTGCTTTCGCTGGTCGGTAGATTATCGCCTGCGCCGGGGGTGGAAATTTCTAGGTCGAAGTACTCTTTCACATCCGCATCGCTGGCATAAACAGATACCTGGGCAAGGAGATCTGCTTCGGCTGAAATAGGGACGTTGAAATATTCGGATACCGCGAGTGCATCGATTAACCGAGAGTCATAAACTTCCCCGTTCGGAGCCTTAATATCCACCATGAAGGTTCCCTGGTGGTAGTTGGCAATTTCAATCGCCTCTACCCCGCCAGTGCCCTCTAGCACCTCGCAGATAAGATCGTGCGAGGTGGGACGGTTTGGCTGGTGTCCGTCTAAGACTGCAGCCAGTTGCATGCCCTCGATGGGAGAAATCCACACGGGAATCAAACGCTCTTCTTCGGGCCAGCGCAGCAAAGCGCACACATCGTCTTCGGGGCCGACTTGGTGGATACCGTGAAACTCTAGGGATACATCGCTCATAAATACCACTCTCCCACAAAGACGGGAGGACGTGTGTATTAGGAGTGGTATTCCTCGCGCAGATCCGACTTCACCAGCGTCGCATGCAAGGAGACCACGAGAGCGGTCATTTGCTGAGAGATTTCCTCCGCCTTCTGATGCGCGGTATCAGAGTTTGAGTGCGCCACGGGAGCCGCCGCCTGGGAGATCAGATCCGCCTGACGGCGGGCGTTATTGCGCAGGGACTTAAGTTCACGGGCGCCAAAACCGAAGGCCTTAAGCGCCACGGCGGCAGAGACGATGGCTACGTCGTCGGTATTGAAAAATCCGGCGGCATCCGGGCGGATGAGGCCATATTTAACCAAGGAGGCTACATCATCTTCGCTGGCACTAGCCTGGGTAGCTACCTCCACATCTGTCAGACGGGTGACCACAGGGGCCTTAAACTGCTGCGGCGAGAGCAGAGTGTCCGCATTTCCTGCGGAAACGATCGCGGTAACTTGGCCGGAATCCATGGCTTCTAGCTGCTCACGAATAACCTTTAGCGGCGTATAGTTATCACGCTGAGTGGTGAGAATATACCGCAGCCGGTCCACGTCTTCTTGGGTGAAGCGGCGGTAGCCCGAGGCCGTGCGCTGTGGACTGATGAGCCCCTCAGATTCAAGGAAGCGAATCTTAGACACCGTGACGTCTGGGAATTGCTGATTCAACGTCTCCAAAACCACGCCAATGGACATGGTCTTTGGCTTCTTAGCTTTAGGGCTGGTGCGGCGTACTGCTGCTGCCGAAGAATCTGCTGCGCTCACTGTGTCTATCTCTTAGGGGTACTGAAAGTTCTTATCGTGCCATAAGCAGACTACACCGCCCCTCCTAATAAGGAAGCGCGGCTAGTCTACGTGAAAAAATTAGCTCTGGTTAGCGATGAAAACCAAGCGGAACTTGCCAATCTGGATTTCGTCTCCCACCTCGAGCACCTGGGAGTTGCGGGGCTCGCGGTTAACGTAGGTTCCGTTCAGAGATCCCACATCAACTACCTCAAACTTGCCGTCATCATTCTTGCGAAACTCCGCGTGGCGGCGGGACACCGTAACGTCATCGAGGAAGATGTCTGCCTCAGGGTGGCGGCCGGCGGTAGTAGTCGCCTGATCCAGCAAGAAGCGGGCACCCGCGTTCGGGCCACGCTTTACCACGAGGAGGGCCTGACCTTCCGCCAGGTTGTCGGTGCCGGCAGTGGGAGTATCGTTGCCATTCGCGCCGTTTTCCATCTCCTTGAGCAGGTCTGCGCGGAATACAGATGTGGTCTCTACCTGTGGTTCCGGGGTTCCGGTGTTCTCGCTCATTGTTACCTCCGGGGATTAGTTACGAGTTACTTATAACAATACTAGCGACTCATGTGAGTCCGTGGCCCCTTCGCGGGGAATTATTTCACCGGAAAATGTTTCCGATGCCGCTCAGCACGGAATTTCCCTTGCCCGCAAGGGGGTTATCGGACACCATGTAGGTCCATGTAGCACTCGGACGAGCAAGGCCAGCGTCATCGAGGTGCGCCCCAGCGGCGTCGATAAGCACGGTGCGGAAAGTCTCCACAGACTTGTCGACGGCCCGCTGGGCCAAGTCCTTAAACTCCCTCACCGCAATGCGGTGGTACTCATCGATCGGCGTCTCTCGTGCGATGGCGCGCAGGTGGATCGACTCGCGCACATCGTCCATAAGCTCTAGGTGGTCGGCCCAGGCCAAGTCCAAGTGATAGAGCATGATTTCGCGCGCGGCCTTGATGCGTGCTTCCTCAGGGACCTCCCGTAGCTCTGCTGTGCGCTCCGGAGCGCGTTGGGATAGTTCCTGCCAAGCTTGATCGGTATCCAATAGTTTGGCTCGGCGCTCATCAATAATGATGCGCTGATCGGCTAGGAGCTGATTGTACTTCCAGGTCTGGGCATGAATTTCGAGTAGTTGGCCCTCGGTCACTCGCTGGCAGTGTGCCACAAAATCGCTAACTCGCTTGGATTGAATGCGTCCGTCTTCTGCTGGTTGGGCACGCACAGTCTCTCCGTCGCCGCCTTGCTGGACCACATCGTCTTCAAGGGAGACGAAGAATAGGGACAGGCCCGGATCACCTTGTCGGCCTGCACGGCCGCGCAACTGGTTATCTAAGCGGGCGGTGCGGTGGCGGGAGGTACCGATAACCGCCAAGCCCCCCATTTCCGCTACAGCATCGTGGTCAGCCTCGTGAGCACCGCCCAGCTTAATATCGGTGCCGCGTCCGGCCATCTGTGTAGAGACGGTGACGCGTCCAATATCGCCGGCCTCGGCGACGATCTGTGCCTCCTGCTCATCATTTTTGGCGTTGAGCACATTGACCTCAATTCCCCGATCGCGGAGAGCATGCGCCAGATCTTCCGACTCGGCGACATCCTGCGTGCCCACGAGGATGGGCTGCCCCGTGGCATGAATGGTGGCAATTTCCTCCACGATGGCGGCGGATTTATCATCTACTGTCGCGAAAATGCGGTCTTGCTCATCAAAGCGTTGCAGCGGCTTATTGCGGCCGATCACGGATACATGAAGACCATAGAACTGCCGCAGCTGATCGGTCGCTTCCACCGCGGTACCAGTCATGCCGCACACACGTGGATAACGCCGCATAAGTTCTTGCAGCGTGATGGTGTCGAGGATGCGCCCGCCTTCAGAAACCTCTAGGCCTTCCTTGGCTTCTACTGCCGCTTGGAGCCCGTCGGGCCAGCGTTGTAGGTCGGCAACGCGGCCCCGGGAGGCGTCGATAAGCTGTAGCTTGCCATCCACCACGATGTAGTGGATGTCCCGGATAAGCAGGGCTTTGGCATGCAGGGCGAGGTTGACCTTCACCAAGATGGTGCCGATATTCTCCTCCGAATAAAGCGAATCAATGCCCAATTCCTGCTCCACGCGGCGGGCACCAGTCTCGGTCAGTTGAACGGTGCGGCCGTCCTCAGAGATGGAGTAGTCCAGCTTTTCGCGCAGCCGGGAAACCACATTGGTGATGTGCCCAGTGGGGGCCTCACCTGGCCGATTACCGGCCAGCACTAGGGGCACAAGGGCCTCATCCACTAGGACGGAATCGGCTTCATCTACGAGGGCAACGTCGCCGGCTGCCTGCACCGTGTGAGAGCGGTCGGTAATTTGGTTATCGCGCAACAAGTCAAAGCCCAGCTCGTTGACCGGTGCGTAGATAATATCCTGCGCGTAGGCAGCGCGGCGCTCATCCGGTGACATGCTCTCAGTTACCGAGGCAACGCTTAAGCCAAAGAACTCCACGACAGGGCGCATCCATTCGGCGTCGCGGGCGGCGAGATAGTTATTGACAGTGACAACGTGGACGCGTTTGCCAGTCAACGCGAAACCTGTAGCCGCCATGGCGCCTACCAAAGTCTTGCCTTCACCGGTTGCCATCTGGATAACGTCTCCGGTAAGTAGGCGCAGGACGGCCTGGGACTGGACGTTAAAGGGATGCATCCCCAGGGTACGCTCGCACGCTACTGCTAAGGCCGCGAGGAACTGTGCCTTATCTGCAATTTCGCCGCCTGCAACGGCATCGCGTGCAGCTTGGGCTACAGCTGCGTCGTCCTGCTGGCCCAATGCCCGGGCCGCTTCATCGGCTGAACCCACGATGGCCTTGGATTTCTTATCGTTACGCTCGCTTTGCGAGCCCATTGCCTTCCAGAACCAATCGAACGCGCCCATACCTCATCCTCCTTATTTGGATTGCTCTTATCGACTGTAGTCAACCTGGTATGGCTTGCGGGTAAGAGGCCCGTTATTGTAGTTCTCATGCAATCCGTCAACGTTAAGCTGCCTTCGAGCCGGGGTACTGAGATGGCCGGAACCATCGACTTCCCGGATTCTCCCCCGATCGCCTATGCCATTTTTGCCCATTGCTTCGCCGGCTCCCGCCACACTCCCGGCGCCGCCCGCACTGCGAAACAGCTCACAGAGTTCGGCATAGCCACTTTGCGTTTCGATTTTCCCGGCCTTGGCCAGTCCGCCGGCGAATTTGGCGATACTACCTTTAGCCAAAACGTTGATGATATCCATGCCGCTGCCGCCTGGCTGACGGAGAACTACTCTGCCCCACAATTACTCATGGGCCACTCCCTAGGTGGCGCCGCCGCGTTGAAGGCGGCCACCACCATGAAATCACTCAAGGCGGTAGCCACCATTGGCGCGCCCTTTGATCCTGCCCACTCCGTGCTGCACTATGCGGACAAAATCGGCGAGGTCGATGCCAACGGCGAGGTGGAAGTCATCCTCGGCGGCCGCGGCCTTATCATTTCCCGCAAGTTCCTCGAGGACTTGGCGGATACTAACCCCGAGGAATACCTGCCCAAGCTCCGGAAGCCACTGATGGTATTGCACTCGCCCATTGATCAAACGGTGGGCATAGACAATGCGCAAAATATCTTTCTGCTCACGCGCTACCCCAAATCCTTGGTTTCCTTGGACAAGACCGATCATCTGCTCACCAAGCAGGGCACGGCAGCTCGCGCTGCGGATCTCATCGGTGCGTGGGCCGAGCAGTTTATCGTTCCTGACTATCGGCCAGAAGAAGTAGGAACCGACGCCGCAGTTGCGCAGCCGGCAACCGGCACCAAATTCGGCGTGGTCGTCCGCCACAATGACCACAGCCTCAGTGCCGACCGCACGAAGAAGAATGGCGGCAAGGGTAAGGGCTTTACCGCCGAGGGCCTAATTATGTCCGCGCTGGCCACGGCCGCTACCCAAGCAGTCAAGGATGCCGGCAAGAGGCTTGCGCTTGACGACGTCCACGTGAGCATCACCCAAACCGGCCCCGCCAGCTTTGAGCGCCGCATCGAGCTTAAAGGGAACCTGTCTGCGTCAGAAGAAACCACGCTGCGCTCTGCCGCGAAGGACACCGATGTTGAGCGCATGCTTGGCAACGTCACCATCGTGGACGTGGACGCGCTCTAATGGCGGCTTATGATTCCTCGCGCCGCTGCCCGTGCGGCGCCGGCCTGACCTACGGCGAGTGCTGCGGCAAGTACCATGCCGGCACCAATGCCCCTACCGCGGAGGCGCTCATGCGCTCTCGCTTTAGCGCCTTTGTTACTGGCGACGAAGCCTATCTCCTCCGTACGTGGGATCCCGATACTCGCCCTGCAACACTCGATTTGGCTGATTCTCCCGTCCGGTTTTATCGCCTCGATATCCTGGCCACCCAAGCAGGCGGATTGCTCGATAATTCCGGCGTAGTGGAGTTTGAGGCCTTTTATAAAGGCGCGGCCATTGGCTCACAACGCGAACGTTCTTCGTTTCGCCGTGTCGGCGGCGCGTGGGTCTACTCCAGCGGCGAGTTTTAGCGCAGGTTACGCCCCAGATTTCACAGTAGAATCCTACTGATGTAATCTAGACGAGTCGCACAGTTCGACGGCGGGCTATGGCGCAGTTTGGTAGCGCACTACACTGGGGGTGTAGGGGTCGCAGGTTCAAATCCTGTTAGCCCGACAGAAAGTTCAGCCGGCACCTTCACGGTGCCGGCTTTTTCTATTCTGCGTTTACACCACAAGCAAGATCGCAATTCCTAAAAGAATTAAGACCGCTGGAAACAGTACGCTTTCCCACTCTTCCAGTGCTTCTGCAATGCCCGGCCGCGTGGCCACAAACCGCGCTGCCCACACTAGGGGCGCCACGAGGATTAAGAAGACCACGCAATAGATCGCTACCTCAGCTGGCGTAGAGGTGGTAAACACTGGTACATAAACGCCGATATTGTCGCCACCATTGGCAAAAGTCACCCCGGCTACAGCAAGTGCGCTCAGCCTTTTGCCCGAAACGTCCTCATCGTCATCTTCACCCCGGAATGCTTGCCCCGCTGCCCAGAGGCCCAGAAGCAATGGGATGAGCCCGAAGTAGCGAATCAATTCCTCAGGTAAAACGGCATTAAATCCCAATCCGACAATGGCAGAGGCCGCTAGTATGCCGAGAAACCCCAAATACTGCCCGGCCAGAATCGCGGGCGCCGTGCCCTTGCGTCCAGCACCCCGGGCGAAGAAGAGGGACAACACCACAATGTCATCGATGTTGGTGGCCACGAATAGTCCAGCAGCGGCTGCGAGAGTAGTAAGCACTCTCCTACCTGATCGCGTCATGACACTTGTCATGAAAATGTGATGACAGAGCCTATTCATTATTTTTTCTGGCTACGGATACTTTTCAGGTATGAGAACTACAGATCCATCTACTGCACAACCCCTGGCTATAGACGTATCCGGGGTCAGTAAAGTCTTTGCCACGGGGTCCTCCCACCCCGTCCATGCGCTCAGCGATATTTCCTTCAGCATCGCCCAAGGCGAGATCGTAGGCCTATTAGGCACCAATGGAGCAGGCAAAACCACCCTATTCGATCTCATCCTCGGGCTCACCACACCCACCTCCGGCAACATTTCCGTGCTCGGACACACACCGCACGCTGCGATCCGCGCGGCACAGATTGGCGCCGTGCTGCAAACCGGTGGCCTGCTACCTGAGCTCACAGTCTTGGACACCCTCAAGATGATTTCCTCTACCTTTCCTGACCCCCTGCCAGTCGAGGAAATTGTCAGACAGGCCGGACTAGACCTTATCCTGCACCGCCCAGTAGGAAAATGCTCTGGTGGCGAGCAACAACGCGTGCGATTCGCCCTCGCTCTTGTGGGCAATCCCCAAATCTTATTACTCGATGAGCCGACTGTTGGAATGGATGCTCATACACGTCGTGAATTCTGGTCCACCATGCACAGACAAGCAGACCAGGGACGCACCATTGTCTTCGCTACGCACTTCCTCGAAGAGGCAGATAATTTTGCAGAAAGAATAATTCTCCTGCATGAAGGAAAGCTGCGCGCAGATGCTAAGGCCACAGAACTGCGCGAACAGTCGGGCAAGCGCATAGTCGAGGCGAAATTCGACAGCACACCTCTAAATGCGAAAGAGCTACCCACCGTCGCCGAGTTTTCCTTGTCTGGCGGCTACGCTCGGATGACCACCCGTGACTCCGATGCACTTGCGAGCTATCTTCTCAATCACACCTCGGCCCATGACCTGACTATTCGCACACACTCTTTAGAGGACGCATTTCTTGCTTTGACATCATCCCAGTCCTAACCCGTCTCTCCGTTGGCTACTTCGTGAAAGGAACATGCAATGACTGCACAGTCAGCAACAACCAGTGCGCGCACTTTCGGGTTTGCCATCCATAACTTGTTGCGCCTTCGCCGAAACCTTACTCCGCTGTTTTTCAGCACGTTCTTGCCGGTATTTTTCTACCTGCTCTTTGGCACCATGATGGATTTTGGCGATGCCTCCTTTAAAGGAGGAAACTTCGCCGCCTTAGAGATGATTAGCATGGCCCTCTACGGCGGCGTGGCAGGATCCGTATCTGCCGCTGGCTCCGCCGTGACAGATACCAAGACTGGGTGGGCGCGCCAATTAGCACTTACTCCCCTACACCCACGGCAGATTCTGTGGGCAAACCTCACATCAATCGGCTTTCAGGCACTGCTCCCCATCACCGCGGTGTTTATCACCGGTGCCATGACACAAGCTGCAATGCAACCACAGCAATGGGTTTTAGCCATTATCGCCTGCGTCCTAGTTTCCATTCCCTTTGGCTTTTATGGCTTGGTGTGGGCCATGGCTTTGCCCACCGACAATTCTGTCGCAATCGCCTCGACCTCCGTTGTCCTCTTCCTCTTTGCCGCCAATGTATTCACTCCACTTACCGAGCCGCTAATGGAATTGGGCCGCTTCACTCCCCTCTTTGGCCCGGTTGTACTCGCCCAGTGGCCCCTTGCAGAAGGCATGCAGTTTCTTAACGGGGAGGAAGGCACAGTGTCGCACCCCATGTGGGCCGCATGGTTAAACTTCGCGGTATGGACGACCATCTTTCTCACCGCTTGCCTGGTGCTGCGCTCCCGCGACAAGGCGCGCCGTTAATGGACCCCTTTCGCGAGCCGTGGCGCGGTTTTAGCCTCAATAGCGCTCTTTTCGCCAGCGTATGGTTGGTCTTCCTCGTTCCCGGGTTGGTGATGACCTTTGCCGCGCCGGGCACGACGCTCACTGAACGAATTGGGGCTTCTGCGTGCGTTTTAGCGTTTAGTGCTGTCTACTTCTTTTCTTTTGGCGCAGTGGGCTACTACCCACGCGGATGGCGGTTAGGACAGCGGATCGGGCTTTACTGGGTGTCGCTCGCGGCCATTGCAGCGATATCAATTGGTTTCTTCGGGATAATAGCCGTCACGTTTGTGCCTTACCTTGCGGCGCTGCTCGGCTTTAACCTTCCGCTACGCCGAGCATTAGCGCTTACCCTGCTCGTGGGGACCGTGCTCGCCACCACCACGTGGTTCTTCGCTCCTGAAAGCACCGGCTGGGCCCTGATAGTCCTCTTCGTCTGGCCAATACTACTAGTGCTGCTAGGTACATTTTCCCAGCGCGAAGATAGCCGCGCTGAATTGGAGCATGAATTGGACTTGGCACGCCAACGCGAGGATATCGCTACCGATGTTCACGATCTCTTGGGCCACTCTTTAACCGTTATCAACCTCAAATCAGAGCTTGCCCGCCGTCTAATAGATTCGGATCCGCAACGGGCGCAGCAGGAGCTCCAGGAGGTGAGCACGCTTTCTCGGAGAGGCTTGGCGGAAGTCCGCTCCACAGTAACCCGGATGCGCATGCCCACTTTTGAAGGAGAAATCCACGCAGCCCAAAGGGCACTCGAGACTGCAGGCATTGCATCGCACTTGCCATCTGCGGCCAAAAGTGCTGGGCTTTACGACGCCGAATTTTCCTGGGCCCTGCGCGAGCTAAGCACAAACGTGGTCCGCCACTCAGGCGCAGCGCACTGTTGGGTCCAGGTGACAGACCACCAACTCCAAGTGGTGGACGATGGCTGCGGGTTTGACGCTGACGAAAGTCTTTCTCGTGCCCACGGTGGGATTGTCGGTTTGCGCAAACGTATAACAGATGCTGGCGGACAGCTGCTCTTTGCGCACCGCAATGGCTGTACTCTGGCCCTGGTTACTATGAATGGCGACACGGACTTTCTTCCTCTTACTACCGCCGGAGGCTCAGGTAATGACTGATCCCATCCGAGTTCTCATTGCTGAGGACCAATCATTGGTGCGTGGGGCGCTAGTTGCCCTCTTAGATACAGAGCCAGATATCAGCGTTGTGGCTGAGTGCGCAACGGGCGCGGAGGTTGCGGGGCTCGTCGCCAAGCATGGCGTCGACGTTGCGCTACTTGATATTGAAATGTCCGGTAAGAACGGTCTTGATGCGGCCGCTGAACTTGAGGGCACGGGTTGCCGCAGCCTGATTGTCACGACCTTTGGTCGCAGTGGCTACGTCAAACGTGCTTTGGAAACGGGCGTAGCTGGCTTCGTGGTCAAGGACACCCCACCCGAACAACTTGCCGAAGCCATTAGGCGAGTGCACGCCGGTCTAAAGGTCATCGACCCTGCGCTGGCCCAAGAGACTATTTTCACGCCCGACAATCCACTAACCGCACGCGAAAAGGAGATCGCATGTCATGTCTTGGAGGGAAGCGACACCCGCCGGATTGCCGGACACCTTCACCTGAGCACTGGCACAGTGCGCAATATTGTCTCTTCGCTCATCGCCAAAACAGGAACTGGGAACCGTTTTGAGGCAGCAACTACGGCACATGCCCGGGGGTGGATATAGAAAAAGGGGAGCCCGCTGCGGGTCCCCTTTATTGCTTGGTTTCCTATTCTGGCTTCTTTAGCTCGAGGACATTGACCATGCCCTGAAGAACCACGTCCATCACCTTGGAAGCTAGGTTGAAGTAGAAATTAGCCGAGTGATGGCGCAGGGCTCCTACGGTACTCAACTGCGAGAGGCCGTGGATGCAGGCCCACAGCACCGCAATCTGGGTAAAAAGAATCCATGGCGATCGAGGTCCATTCGACTCAGAAATGGCATCGCGCGCCAGATTCATGATGAAGGTAAAGGCCTTACTCATATCAAATGGCTGCTCAGTATCGCTGGACTCATCGAAAGAGACGGGGACAATCGAGCGGCTTGATACTTCAATGAGAGCGACGAAGCCGACAGGGTCTTCCAGCGCATACTCCAGATATCCGAAGCCGGTTGCCTTAATATAATCCAGCCCGTGGGATCCTTCTGGCACGGCCTGGTTCTGGCGCATGATCGCTAGCGTATTGGCTTCATCCAAAGACTCTTCCAAAGAACGCAGCAGGTGAGAAACACCATCGAAAAGATGCTCCGCGTCTGCCAAATCTACGCCTGCTCGCGCAGCAGCTGAGCCGAGATACAAGCCAGGAAGACCGTTATAGGCAATCTTTTCGGCCGCACCACGGAAGATGGCTGCACGCTTTTCCTCAGCCGTAGACTTTGGCATGTCCTTTGCTGCTGTAGTAAACGGTTCCGCTGGATCCCCGACGGGTGCTAGCGGTTCAAAGGGCGCAATCTCCCCGTCACGCAAGCTATCTTCCAACCCAGAGAATAAAGTCTCAATGCAAGCATTGAAGGTCTGCTTCTTCGCCGCAGGCGAGAGATGACGCATAATGCCGAACGTGGCCAAGTGCGTAATACCCTGCAGCTCAGACAAGTAAGTAAGTGATTGGATCACTACCAGGCGGTGCTCAAAATCGCCGCGTGCTGCAATAGCTGCTTCCCGCATGTGCTCAAGCATCCAGCGGAAGGTGGGCGGGAAGGCATCAAAGCTTTTCACCTCTTCGATGCCGTCCTCAAAGTTGGGAAAGCTCGTTACCGTCTCGCAGTTGTTATAGGCTGCAAAGTAAGTGGGGTTATCAACTGCCCAGTTGAAGTAGACCTTGGCAGACTCGCGAAGTTTCTGAAGCGCGGTCGCGTCATCCGGCAATTTATTGAGTGCATCGTAGGCCGCTACTCGGAGACGCTCATCCAAGAACCGGCTGGTCTGAATGTAAAGGTCGTGGTCATCTTCAAAGAAAGACTTAGCTTCATCGACTGGAACAGCGATCTGCTCCGCCACAGCACAAACCTTTAAAGCGTCGCGCCCACCCTTAGCCAGGATACGGGCACTCTGCTCCAACAAGCGCTGCTTAGTGGAGCCCGCATGGGAAACGGCGCCTTCAAGATTGTTCACAAATATAATCCTAGCGCTCTCATGCAAAATTGCTTGGGATACGTTCACTTTATAAGTTGAGTCTCTCACAAAAAGGCGGGAGCACCTATATAGTCCTTTACCAGCTTTATGCCGCTGGTCTTTATATAGCTTTGGCCCCCCTGCCCTGGCGGGCTGGGGGGCCAAAATAGAAGGTAGCCATTCGCCCTTTAAGTGGGCGAAGCTATTTACTCGTTACCGATCTTGCCGTCAGCTGCGTCACGAGCCTTGTCGATCTGGTCAGCCTTGTCTTCGCCCAGCTTGCCCTTAGCTGCGTCAGCTGCCTTGTCCAGGCCCTTGTCGCTAAGCTCTTCGCCCTTGTCGGAATTCAGTGCATCCTTTGCCTTATCGAAGATACCCATGTGGTTATCCTTTCTTCTAGTTGTAGCTTTATCTAATAGCTGCCGTGTCCGGCAACACGCCCCAACGTACCGACACTTGGGCCAACATGCCACCGAAAAGTTCTTTGGGTCACTAGACCAAATAAGTTTTACTACTCCATATCCAAGTTGCCCTCAGGGGTATGTGGACACCCCCGCAGCCTAACGACCACCCAATAGGGCCTGCTGCTTTAGCCCGGCCCTAGCTATGCTTAAGGAAAAGCGGTGAAGTATTTTAGCCAAAGGCCAATTTTCCTAAGTCTTGCAAATGATAGCGTTAGACGGTATCGACGATTCTCCGACGAAGGCACTGCACCATGGCTTCCACTAACCCAGCGCGACTATCTACTCCGGAGACGGGCATGGAATTCTTTGGCTTAGTATGGCCGGGCAAGGAGGCAGCTCGAGCAGCTGCTAGCACCCCTCTGCCACGCCATTTCACGCGTGATTCTGCGCTCAGTACAGCTGTCGGCGCTGACAACGCGATTATTGCCGCAGATAATCTTCCAGTACTTCAGGAACTTGCCAGCCGCGGAGAGCTCTTTGACGTCATTTACATAGATCCTCCCTATAACACCGGAAAAGACTTTGTCTACCGCGACAATTACCGTTTGCGCCGGCAGATGCGCTCGGGGAGCTATGCAGAGTGGCACTCGCAATGGTTGTCTATGATGCTTCCCCGGCTCATCTTGGCCCGGCAAGTATTGTCAACAAATGGTTTTATTTTCGTATCCATTGGAGAGGACGAAGTAGCCAATACCCGCAAGGTACTCGATGAAGTTTTTGGAGAGGAGTGCTTTGCCGGCCAATTGATTTGGAAAAAGGCCGGCACCGGTAAGAACGATTCTAAGTACGCGGTGGTAGAGCATGAATATATTCTGTGCTACGCCCGTACTCCTAACAATCCCGGTTTCAATGTCGATCTCCAAGGCCATACTTCCACCAAATACAACCATGAGGACGACAAAGGGAAGTATTCCTTGGTGCGTTTGGACTCTAAAACCCTTGGATATCTTCCCTCCCTCGACTTCCCTATCTCCGGTCCCGATGGCAAGGAGTATTGGCCGCACCAGCCGGCGGGAAAAGAAAAGGTCGCCCGTTGGCGCTGGGGCCGAGATAAGGTTGAGCAGCGCTTCGATGAGCTCGTCTTCCGGCGAGGTTTTGTCTATACCAAGAACTATCAGAAGGTGGGAGCGCGCCCACGCTCTATCCTTGACGGGGAGCGCTTTGGAGTGACCCGTACCGGCCGCCGCGATGCTGAGGACATCATGGGGCTAGAGGGCGTTTTCGAGTTTCCCAAGCCGGTGCGCTTGATTAAGCACCTCATTTCCATTGCGGGTGGAAAGGATGCGCGCGTCCTAGACTTTTTTGCGGGATCCGGCACCACTGCGCAGGCAGTAGTAGAACTCAATAACGACGATGGGGGCACTCGGTCTTTTCACCTTGTGCAAATTCCCGAGCCTACCTCCCCGCGTAGCGCTGCGCATCGCGCGGGCTTTTCTACCGTGGCAGACATTTGCATTGAAAGGGTACGCAAGGTTCCAGGCGCTAGCTTTCATGTCTATAGACCGGACTAAGTCTGTGCGGTACCGGACGGGCGACCGGGAATACCGAAGAAGTCTAGGACGCGGTCGGTAGCAAAGAATTTGCCTACCTCATTGTGCGCGTCTGCTGTACCACCGGGCCATACGTGTGAGCCTCCGGCGATACGGATGTGTTCAAGCGGTGCGGTACAGCCGCTCCACTTCATATCGAGTGCATTGTTGACCAGGCGGGTCGTATCGACCTTGGTAGAGCAACCATTGCGTTTACGGTCTTGTTCCAGCACGGATTCCACGGAATAGTACTTGGTCTTATGGCGCGTTCCACCGTAGTAACCCACCACGGGATCCACGGTGCCGTGAATATCCAATCGCCCCACGGGGGAATGGGCACAGTCTTTAAGAATATCTTGGTAGTAGGCAGCGGAAACGGTAGCCACGGACTTAAAAACATCGGGCATCTGACAGGCCAGGTAGGCGGCAAACCCGCCGCCGTTCGACATGCCGGTAGCAAAAATCCGGGAGTCATCTACCCTATACGTTGCTCGAACGGCATCAATGATGTCGCGAACAAATTTTTTGTCTTCTGCGGTTGACGTCTTGGCATAAGGAGCTGGGCTCCAAGCCTTCTTTTTACCTTCTGCGAAAACAGTGATGGCATCAGCGGCATCGAGGCGGGAATAGCCACGGAGATTTTCGGCAGATTGACCCCAGCCTGGAAAGGCCAGGACGATGGGCCACTTTTTCTCCCCCGTGTAGTCCTTGGGCACGCTGAGGATAAAGGAACGGCCCGATGGCAGATTAACGGTGGTATAGCTTCCTGGTTCGGGTCCGCTTAGCGGTGCGGAGGTTGGAATCCCTAGGTTTTTCGTCTCAGTTGGGCCTGCTTGGGGCGCGGAGTCGGGCGAATCGGCCGAACATGATGCGCCGGCAACCGCAAGGAAACTCACTGCTACCGCACCAACTAGGGCCCGTAGCGACCTCGCGTTCATCTCTGTCGTCCCTTCTGCCATGCGGTCCATAGTTGCTTATAACGGCCACCATAATCTAACAGTTCGTGGTGACTGCCTTGCTCCACCACCCGCCCGTTAGCCATCACGGCGATGCTATCGGCTCGTGCGGCTTGGTCTAATCGGTGCGCCACTATCAGTGCGGTTCGCCTACGGGTGACCTCTGTCGCGACTTCTTCCAGAGCTTCCGCCCCCACCGAACCGGCCTCTGCGGTGGCCTCATCCATGATGACGATCTTGGGATCTAAAAGCAATATTCGCGCCAGCGCAAGCTGCTGTGCTGCTACTGGGTCAAGGCGGATTCCCCGAGCTCCAATGACCGTATCTAGGCCCTCCTCTAACCGCGCATACCACTGTGCGCCGACGCGCTGTAGTGCATCTTCCATTTGTGCGTCTGAGGCTTGCGGGGCGGCCAAGGACAAATCTTCGCGCAGGGTTCCTGAGAATACGTGAACCTCTTGGGAAATCATCGCTAAACGCGCCACCCTTTCGGAATCAGAAAGGGCCGATACCTCTACTCCATCCACCAAGACTGTTCCGGTAGCCGGGACTCGCAGTCCGGCCAGAAGAGCAGCGACCGTGGTCTTTCCCGCACCAGAGGCTCCCACTAAAGCTACGGTGTGTCCAGCGGGAAGCTTAAGGTTCACGTCTTGCACAGCCCAGCCGCCGTCATCGTAGCTGAAGCTCACTTCTTTTAATTCGGCAACCCCACCTGGGGTCGGCGCGCCGAAGTCTGGCACCGCCCGTGGCGGATCCATGACCACCCCAACTATTCGAGACAGAGACGCATAGCCGGATTGAACGGTATCGATTACTCGCATCAATCCCATAAGCGGGCCCCGCAAGCGAATAAGAAGGAGCATGGCCGCGGTGACTGCGCCAACGGTGAGCGCCCCAGCCTGCACCACCCAAAAGCTGATGAGCAAACCGCAGACCAGCATAACTAACTCGATGACCGTCATCCATAGCTGCAAGACCATCATTGTCCTTCGCGCGGCGTACCCCTTGTCCACCACCTGTGCGGAGGCACGTTCAATCCCAACGTGCATCTGATCTTCCATGCCAAAGGCGCGCACAGTCTTTCGCCCGCGAATTGCCTCCAGGAGTCTGCGCGCCCGTTCCGCCATGGCAGCGCGTTCGTCGGTATAGCGCTGCGGAGCGCGCTGCAGGTACTGGCGCGCGGCAAATACATAAAGCGGCGCAACTGCACCTACGACCAGTAGGTATTGCCAATTGAGGCTGATTAGTGCCACCCCCGTAGTTGCGATAGCGAAGGCAGATTTGGCCAGCACGGGGACGGTCTCGGTGACGGCAGCAGAGAGTTCTGCTACATCATCGGTAGAGCGAGAGACCAAATCCCCAGTGCCGGCTTCCTCCACACGGTGGGTAGGCAGGCGGAGAGCGGTAGAAACCATATCTTCGCGCAAAGCGGAGATCACGCGTTCGCTCAGGCGCGAAAGGACATAGAACCCTGCCGCGGAAAACAATGCCGAGACCGCGGCCACCAGAACTAAGGAAATACCAATGGGTACAATGGCGCCCTGAGTAATGACTGCGTCGACGATCTTTCCCAACAGGATGGGAATCGCTACATTGCTGCCGGCCCCTGCGGTAAGCAAGGCTAAGGCCGCTGCGGCTTGGCAGCGGGCACCGGGGACGCCGGAAAGCTGGCGACCCACTTCCTTACGCACTTGAGGCCAGGAGGCCGTAGGAAACCGCATCATAGCTCTGCCCCTACTGCTGCCCACGCCGGCGAGGTGGTGAAGACAAGCGTGGGCTTAGGCCCGCGGTGATGCGCCACCCGCTGGGCAATTTCCTGCTCGGTCACCGAGTCCACGGCGGTTGTTGGATCGGCTAAAACTAAGATCTCCGCGTCCGCCGCAATGGCTCGTGCCAGCGCTACGCGCTGTTGTTGTCCGCCGGAGAGGTTTCGGCCGCCTTCTCCCGCCTGGCGGTCCAACCCGCCCGGTATATCTTCGCCCGCAGCTACGAAGAGGGCTCGTTGTGCCCTTGCGCTATCCGGATGAATATTGTCCCGCACAGTCCCCTCAAAAAGCATAGTTTCGTGTGGAACAACCAGGAACCGCTCGCGCGGCAAGAAGATGAGATCCTCTGGAATAGGCTCGGGCACCACGTTGACCCCAGGAGCGAGGGCCGGAACCTGCGGTTCACTTTTCTCTACCCCGGGTGCGGCGAGGACGGCAATAATACGCTCTGCGCTTGACTGTGCGGCCGCCCACCGCGAAGCGATATTTCGGCCCAGCATCGTCATCGGGGTGATAATGAATTGCGTGAGGCCGATAACCGTAATGAGTTCACCTACGCTCACCATGGAGTGCATGGCCATCACGCCTGCACCAATGCCCACCGCAATGACATACACCGAGCCCACAATCTCCGTAGTCGCATTAAGTCGCGCTTGGGCAGCATTGGCCTCTACTGTTCGTTCGAAGGTAGCTCCAGACACCGTGGAATATCGGTTACTGACAGTGGCTACTGCACCCAGGCCCTTAAGGAGCCGCAGGCCCTGGACCACATCGGTGGCCATGGAACTGGCCTTCGCCAACGCCGCTTGGCGGACTCCGGAACGCGTACGCAGAGGCTTTGCCGCCCGCACAGAGCCCCACACCATTAACGGCCCGCCACACAAAATAGCGATGCCTAAAGGCAGGTTAATACGGCTAGCCATGATCGCCACATACACAATGGCGGTGATCTCAGCGACGGGAAAGACCGTCATCATTACGGCATTCTGCACGCGCCGTGCGTCCGTGGAGGCGATGGCCAGCAGCTCGCCGGCGCTGCGGGGCTCGCCTGCAATGCCCCGCGGATCCTGAATCCTATCCGTGATGGCCATGCGAACATCGTGCCCAATTACTAGCATGGCTCGCGCGTTAAGGCCGCGTCCGAACCATGCGGCTATGGCATTAAGACCAAAAGCTGCTCCCAATACCACCAGCCACATGCCTAGTCGGTCAACGTCACCTTCCGAGACAGCTTCATCAATGGCATGTCCCACTATCACTGGAGTCGATCCGTTAAGCAGAAAAGATACAGCCATGCAGAGTGCGGCCGGCACAGTGAGGGATGGACGAGAAAAGACAGTCTTTAGCAGCCACCTGGGATCTGATGGTGCAGGAAGTGTCCTCATAGGCAGCCATTCTAATTCGCGGTAGGTTAGATGGGTTATGTCGACTCGCCGCCCCAATCCCAGCCACTTCCCTAGCTACCGCAAGCCCTCCACTAGACAAGGCCCTGGCTTCCGCGATGCCGCACAACGCACCGCTTCCGCTCAGGCCTTCCGTCACGGCGCGAGCACCTATCACGATGTGCGCCCCGGCTATCCGGACGAGGTTTCTGCCCTTATCGCTGACGCCCATACCGTTGCCGATATCGGGGCCGGAACTGGAAAACTCACCGCGTCCCTCCCCAATGCTCAGGTTTTTGCGCTAGAGCCTTCCGCCGATATGGCTGGAATCCTCGCAGCGCAGCTCCACCTGCCAGTCCTTCGTGCTACGGCCGAAAACACCGCGCTTGCCGACGCCTCCTTAGACGCCGCCTGCCTCGCCCAAACCTGGCACTGGGTCGACGTACCAGCCGTCTGTGCAGAGCTTGACCGCGTCCTCGCGCCGGGCGGGAAGATTCTCCTGGTGTGGAACACGCTTGATGTCAACGCGGACCCCTGGATCCTGCGGCTCTCGCGCATAATGCACTCTGGCGACGTGCACAAACCGGGTTTTTACCCCACCTACACCGCACCGTGGGTTTTAGACCGTGAATTGCGCTTGACCTGGGAACACGAACTTACCCCCGAACAGCTTCACCAGCTGATGCACACCCGATCCTATTGGCTGCGCAATGGCGAGGCCATCCATGAACGCATGACCCACAACCTGGATTGGTACCTCTACGAGCACATGGGGTTTAAACCGGGGCAAAAACTACGCATCCCGTACCGCACGGATGCCTTCGTGCTGGTACGGGATTAGGATTAGAGCAGGACCTGCGCCAATAGCGAGCCCACCACGCAGGAGGTGAAGACCGAAATCGCTCCAGGCACAAGGAAGGAGTGGTTGATGACGAACTTGCCAATGTGGGTAGTGCCCGTGCGGTCGAAGCCGATGCAGGCTAGATCGGAAGGGTAGGTTGGCAAGATGAAGTAGCCGTATGCTGCGCCGTAGAAACCAACGATGATGGCGGGATCGATGCCGAGCTGCAGGCCAATCGGAGCGATGGCAACTAGGGCGGCTGCCTGGGAGTTAACCAGCTTGGACACGATGACCAGTACCACCGCGTAGGCCCACGGGGCGGCCTCCACTACGGACCCGAGGTTGGACTCCAGGGCATCGATATGGGCTTCGAAGAAGGTATCTGCCATCCATGCCACACCAAAGACCGAGAATACTGCGGTCATACCGGCCTTAAAGACTGGCGTGGACGCGATCTTCTTCGGGTCAGCCTTGCAGCTAAGCAGGATGATTGCGCCGGCAACAAGCATGACCATTTGGATAGCCAGGTTCATCGAAAGCGGGCTCAACTCGCCATCATCGCCAGGGACCAGCGGGCGCAGGAATTCGAACGCACCGAGCGCCACCACGCTGGCGATAGCCACGAGGAAGATAACTACCGCTCGTTTTGCTTCTGGCGAAAATTCCTCATCCATGAGCGACCCGGTGGACTGGTGAATGCTTTCTGCAAACTCCGGGTCCTTCATTCGCTCCTGGAATGCTGGGTTCTCGTCCAAGTCCTTGCCGCGGCGCAGCGACCACAGCGAGGCAAGAATGACACCGGCAAGCGAGGCGGGCATAGCCACCATGAGGATCTGCGGAATGGAATAGGCGTGATCGATAGCGCCGGCATTTTCCGCGATGATGGACGCTAGGGATACGGTGGCCACAGACACTGGAGAAGCCGTAATACCCATTTGAGCCGACGTCGATGCCACGGCCATGGGACGCTCTGGACGGATGCCCTTCTTCAGGGCAATATCCTCGATGATCGGAAACATCGTGTACACCACGTGACCCGTACCGCACAGTACCGTCAGGAACCAAGTGGTCAGCGGCGCGAGGATGGTAATGCGCTCTGGGTGGGCACGGAGAAACTTCTCGGCAAATTGCATCATCACTTCCAGGCCGCGCGCCTGTTGCAAGGTGGCCGCGCAACCAATGACCGCAATGATGGTCAGCATCACGGACACCGGCGGCTCACCCGGGGCGAGGCCGAAGACAAAGACCATGAGCATCAAACCGATGCCGGAAATAAGACCAAGTCCTATACCACCATAGCGAGTGCCCAATAGCAGGGCGCTGAGGATGATGATGACCTGGAGCACGATGGCCAGAATTGAATCTGGCGCAATTACGCTGGCTAGCATGCTGAGCCTTCCATCACGAGAGAATGATTAACTGGTTATATCCTATTCAGCCCCACATAACCGGACATAAACGGAAAGGCGAGCGAATTCTCACACCGTGTCCGGTGTAAAAATCGCTCGCCTGGATGCTATAATCCCAGCGTAACGGGCATACTGCTACCGCTTCTTTCCGCGCCTCTCCCTCACTCGCACGGCGATGCGGATAGGCGTTCCGTGGAAGCCAAACCGCTCGCGGAACTTGCGCTCGAGGTAGCGGCGATACGCCGCGTCCAAGAAGCCCGTCGTAAACAAGACGATGGTCGGCGGCTGAGTCGAGGCCTGCGTGGCGAACAATACGCGCGGCAGGCGGTTATTCTTCATCGGCGGCGGGTTAGCCGCGATAGCCTCACGCAGCCAGTTATTCAGCTGGCCCGTGGACACACGCTGATCCCAGCTTTCCAGTGCCTCAATCATGGCCGGCTCCAGCTTCTGCAGCGCGCGGCCCGTTTCCGCGGAGATATTCACACGCGTAACCCACGGCAAGTGGCTCAGCTGCTGATCAATCTCGCGGTCCAGGTAGTAGCGGCGATCCTCATCCATGAGGTCCCACTTATTAAACGCAATCACCAGTGCCTTACCCGCCTCGAGCACCATATTGAGCACGCGCTGGTCTTGCTCGGAGATCTCCTCAGAGGCGTCGATAAGCATGATGCAGACCTCAGCAGCATCGATTACGCCGCGGGTGCGCAAGGACGCATAGTACTCATGCCCCTGCGCATTCTTTACCTTCTTGCGCAGGCCCGCGGTATCAATGAACTTCCACAGCTGCTCATCCAGCTGCACTAGAGAGTCCACCGGATCCACGGTGGTTCCCGCGACGTTGTCGACCACGGAGCGCTCCTCGCTGGTGAGCTTATTCAGCAGCGAGGACTTGCCGACGTTAGGCTTGCCCACCAATGCGACGCGGCGAGGTCCAGAGGTAATCGCGGTCTGCCGAGGTTCTTCAGGGAAGACCCGCAGAATCTCATCGAGCACGTCCGCACCGCCGCGGCCATGCTGGGCGGATACGGGCCACGGATCGCCCAAACCCAAGGCATAAAATTCCGCCATATCTGCGTACTGATTATCGGAATCGAACTTATTCGATACCAAAATCACTGGCACAGGCGATTTCTGCAAGCGGCGGGCCATAACCTCATCCGTCTCCGTGATGCCCACCTTGGTGTCAACCACCATAACGATGACATCGGCAGTTTCCATGGCGACTTCTGCCTGGCGGGCAATCGCCGCATGGATACCCTTCACGTTGGGATCCCAGCCACCGGTGTCCTGCACCAAAAAGCGCTGGCCATTCCAGTCCGCAACATAGGAGATACGGTCACGGGTAACGCCTGGGTGGTCCTCTACCACCGCTTCGCGGCGGCCAAGGAAACGGTTAACCAAGGAGGACTTACCTACATTTGGGCGCCCGACTACGGCCACCGTGCACAATGCTTCCTCGGTGTGATCATCGGATTCCACACCGAAAGCACGGGAGAGTTCTTCCCACTCCTCTTCGCTCAGAGGTTCTTCTGCGTGCGCATCGTCGCCATAATCGGCCTCTCCGAATTCCGAGTCATCGAAGTCATAGTCGAATTCCTCGGTATTGAAATCATCGGCGGCCCAACCAGGAGAGGCTTCTACCACCTCATCATCGAACTTACCGGCTGGGTAATGAAACTGAGTCTCCGACTCTTCCTGGGGATCGTGATTAGTCATTGGCAGACTCCTTTACCACGTTAATCAGAGCTTCCAGCACATCCTCTGGGCTCATATTGGAGGTATCGACTAGGGTTGCGTCTTCCGCTGGGCGCAGTGGTGAGGTCTTGCGGGAAGAATCCGCAGCGTCCCGGCGCTGGACATCCGCAAGTACCGTCTCGTAATCCGAAGCGATGCCCGCCTTTTCATTCTGGGCTTGGCGGCGCTGCGCGCGGACCTCGGCAGAGGCAGTCATGAATGCCTTTGCGGGGGCGTCGGCAAGCACCACAGTGCCAATATCGCGTCCTTCTACAATCGCGCGGTGAGCCTCGCGGGCAAGCTTGCGCTGCAGCGCAACCAGATTCTCGCGCACCTCCGGAATGGCAGATACGGCGGAAACATTACGGGTGACTTCGTCTTCTCGAATAACGCGCGAGACGTCCTCGCCACCGAGGAGAACCTCGGTGGAGTCCGGGTCATCGGATACCCCCAAGGGCAGATTGGCCGTAGCCGCAATAACCGCGGCGGTGTCAGCAGGGTCGACGCCTTCACGCAGCACAGCAAGCGTTGCCACTCGGTACATAGCACCAGTGTCGACGTACTTTGCATCCAGCTGCTTGGCCAGCGCACGGCACGTGGTCGACTTTCCAGTTCCAGATGGGCCATCCACGGCTAGGATGAGACCCTCATTCGGCATATTAGAAATCATTACATCTCCACCGCCTTGTACAGGCTAGTCAGCTCGCTGGAATTGAGGGCACGCAGGCCGCCAGGCTTCATATCGCCCAGCTGGACTGTATGCAGCTTGGTGCGCACCAAGCGCTGCACGGGGAAGCCCGCTTCCTTCAACATGCGGCGCACGATATGCTTGCGGCCTTCATGCAGCTCGAGACGCACCAGCGAATACCCCTGGTTGGTATCAACTACCTGAGCAAAGTCGGCCTTTGCCAGTCCGTCTTCCAGCTCGATGCCTTCCTTGAGCTGTCGCACGAGCTTCCTATCGGCCTCACCCAATACAGTGGCGAGGTAGGTCTTAGTCACCTCGTACTTAGGATGCATCAAGCGGTTGGCTAACTCGCCATCATTAGTGAGGATGAGCAGGCCTTCCGTATCAGCGTCGAGGCGGCCGACATGAAAGAGTCGCTGGCCGGCTGCGACCTTTTCTGAAACCACGTCACCCACGCACGGGCGCCCTAGGTCATCAGACATGGTGGACTGCATGCCGCGCGGCTTATTGAGCACAAAATATTCGTGCTTTTCATTGACATTGACGCGCACACCATCTACTCGGATGACATCAACGGAGGGATTTACCTTGACGCCTTGTTTGGCGATGATCTTGCCGTTGACCTCAACTCGGCCGGCATCGATGAGGATTTCTGCGTGGCGGCGGGAAGCGACGCCCGCCTTGGCGAGCACCTTTTGGAGGCGCTCTCCCTTGGGCTTGTCTTCATCGACCAGCCAATCGGCGCCCAATTCGCGGGCTACGGATTCTGCGGTAGCCTTCTGCTTTTTCTTTGACACATGCTGGTGACGGGCCGGCTTAGCATTGGAGACAATGATGTCACTGTCTCGCTGCTTCTTATCCGGTGTGCCGTCACGGCGAGCGGGAGGAGTCACGTACGTGTCCTTTTCTCTCGAAGATATGAAATTACCTGGGCAATCCTACCCCACGCTAGTACTCTTCGTCGATCGCCTCTACGTCAGGCAACAGCGGCGCCAAGTCTGGCAGGCGCTCCAAAGAATCGATCCCCAATAGCTCGAGGAACAATTCTGTTGTCTCGTACCGGTGAGCGGAGCCCTCAAAATCATCCTGCGGCAACTCTCGGACCAATCCACGCAGGTTAAGGGTTCGCATAACACCGTCAACGTTGACGCCGCGAACCGCCGCCACCTGCTGGCGAGTAACGGGCTGGCGATAGGCCACTACCGCCAAAGTCTCCAGGGCAGCGCGGGAGAGTTTGGTTTGGGCGCCATCCAAGAGAAATTCTTCGACTGCCCCGGCATTGTCGGTGCGCGTATAAAAGCGCCACCCCTCCTGGGTCTCGCGCAGGTCAATACCAGAACCGCGACTATCCAACTCCCGCTGAATAGAACGCAGGCAATCACTGACGACGTCCCTTTCCGCCCCCAGCGCACGCGCCAATGACTCCACAGAGGCTGGGGAGTCGAGCACGAGCAATATGGACTCAAGACGGGAACGCAGCTGCGAGATGAGGGGAAGATCCATAGCGCCCGAGTTTACTGGAGAAGAAAATATTGCTGAAAATTCTCCAAATCACTTTCGGTTCCGTCTGTGACGCGTGTAACATATTGTCATGGAAACTATCACTCGCACCGACAGACTCATCCTCATCCCGCTGTCCGCCGCAAATACCGAAGAGACCCACAAGGTCTACAGCGACGGACGCATCTGGAGCCACCGCCCCAACGGGCGCTTCGCCGATATCCGCACCACCCGCGCACTCGCACAAGCATCCTCCCAGTCATGGGATGCCCACCACTTCGGGCCTTGGGCCGCCTATTTGCGCCATAACCCTTCGGAATTCGTCGGCGTTGGCGGCGCCATCTTCGTCGAAGATGGAAACTTCTGGGACATCAAATACCGCCTGCGCCCCGCCCATTGGGGTTCAGGCTTTGCCACAGAGATCACCTCGGCGGGGTTAAAGAGTATCCGCCAAGTTGATCCCGACTCCCCCATCACGGCCCGCGTTACGACAAACCACCCGGCGTCCATCCGGGTCATCGAAAAGCAAGGGCTCCAACAGGTATGGGAAGGGCGCCGCATAGGAACCGAGGACAACCCCGAGGAACCAGACGTACGTGTCTACTCAGACCGCGAGCTCTCCCCCGAGACGCTGAAATTCATCCAGCAGCGCCGTTAGTCCCAGTTCGCTGCGGCAACTACCGCTGGGTCAACATCTAGGCCTGTCCACGATAGGTCCAGCTGACCCAGCGCTTCTTCTTGTTGTGCATCAACCGCCTTGGCTTTGTACAACTCCAACAGGGCCAAGAAACGCCCCACTACCTGCATAGAAACCGTACAGTCGCGGGTTAGTGCACCAAAGCTGGTCCATTGACCTGCGCCGAGTAGCTTGAGTGTTTCCAAAATCTTGCCGGCCTGCTCTGGTACCGATACTGCTACAGCGTGCACGTGACCGGTTGCCACCTCCTCCGGCGGCTTGGGACGGAACACGCCCGCCGCTAGCTCGGCAAAACTGGCCGGCGTATGGCCGAGCGAAACTGGAGGCAAAAGTTCCGCAAACTTCTCCTCGATGGAAACCGCACGCGGATAGCTGCGCTGCGCCTCGCGCTGCCACACGGAGAATTGGTCCGCTGCTTGCTTATAAGCCTTGTACTGCAACAGACGGGCAAAAAGGAGGTCTCGCGACTCCAGCAGTTCCAAGTCTTCAATATCGTCGACATCACCGCGCGGCAGAAGCCGCGCTGCCTTCAAATCCAAAAGCGTGGCTGCCACCAATAAAAAATCAGTGGTCTCATCCAGATCAGCAGATGCGCCCAACTGGCGTGTATACGCCACAAATTCGTCCGTTACTTCTGACAGCGCAACCTCCGTCACGTCCATCTTCTTGGACTGAATAAGCTGCAATAGCAGGTCAAAAGGGCCTTCAAAATTTCGCAGTGCAATGCGAAAGCCCGTAATCTCCGGCTGGGTCACGATACCTTAAACGGTCGAGCGCTCGATGACCTCTTTGGCCAGGTTCCGGTACTGCTGTGTGGCCGGGGAGCTGGGTGCCCAGGTAGTAATCGGCTCTCCGGCTACCGAAGTCTCTGGGAATCGAACAGTCCGGGTAATGACTGTGTCAAAGACCTTATCGCCAAAGTAATCCACCACTCGGGACATCACTTCTCGGGCGTGCTTGGTCCGGCGATCGAACATGGTCACTAGGATTCCCATGACCTCAAGGTCAAAGTTAATGCGATCAGAAACCTTCTCCACGGTATCGGTCAACAGCGCCAAACCGCGCAGGGAGAAGAACTCGCACTCCATAGGGATGATCACACCCTGTGAGCAAGCAAGGGCGTTGACGGTAAGCAAGCCCAAGGAGGGCTGGCAGTCAATAATGATGAAATCATAATCGCGGCGCACCGGACGCAAGGCGCGGGCAAGGGTGTGCTCGCGACCGACTTCATTGACCATCTGAATTTCCGCGGCGGAAAGGTCGATATTCGCCGGCACCAGATCCAAGCCCGGTACCCCAGTGTGCTGGATAGCGGAATGAATAGAAGTGTGACTATCGAGCATCACGTCATAGATGGTGTCCTCGATATCGTCATGCGTGAGCCCGAGACCCGCCGAAAGCGCACCCTGGGGGTCAAGGTCAACCAAGAGGACTTTACGGCCGTATTCCGCCAAGCAGGCACCCATATTGATGGTTGAGGTGGTTTTACCTACGCCACCCTTTTGGTTACACATCGAAATGATGGTGGCCGGCCCATGTTTTTCCAAGGGTGCGGGTTCCGGTAACTCACGGATAGGACGACCGGTCAGCCCCACCTCTACGTCAGAGGCAGAAAATAGACCCTCTTCGCTCACAGTCACACCTGCTTCCTTGACGCCAAGTTCCGGACCATGACACTTGGCTTAGGGTTGATTACAACGTTGTCATTAAAGCGTACCCGTTACAGGTTAAAAGTACCGAGACTTAGTCTATATCAAGTGTTTAGCGTTGACTGGAACGGCGTTTGCGGATTGCCACCAGAGCTATGAGCGCGATGAGTACCGCCGCAGCTGCCCCTCCAATAATCCAGCCCAAATGTGAGCCGCCGTCTTCTTCTTTGGGTTCCTTTCGCTGGCGCTCATCGAGGTTTTCCGCGGCGGATTGATAGTTAGGGTCCTGTAGGGTGACGATGAGTGCGGCCCCAGAACCGTCATTGCGAAGCAACTGCATGATAAAGGGATTATCAGGCGCCTCGCCCTCCGGATAAGTCAAGGTGAGGGTTCGAGAAGAGGCATCCACGTCACGCTTTACGCCTTGGATGATATTGCCCTCGCCATCGAGGTAACGCAGCGTGACGTCGTTTTCTTGCGTGTCCTTGAACTGCTGGTAGAGGTCAAAGGCCTGCTTGAAGCCCATCTTCGCGGTAATAGTATTGCCTTCGATTTTGGATTCAAGGTTGACGTATTCCGCGCCTTCAAGGTTGGCTTCCCCAGCAGGCTTGCGCTCCGGCTTTTCACCTGGAACAACCGGCAAGTTGCTATTTTCCTTCGACGGCGCGGGCTTGCCATCTCCGCTCTCGGCATCTTTTCCTGCTGGAGCATTGTCACCTCCAGTCGGCTTATCAGAGCCCGAATCCGGCGCTGGAGCTGGGGCCGGTCCGCCTTCCGCGCCATCAATTTCTTCCTGAATGTCCTCCTGCGCAACCGACCCATCGGCTACCAGCGTCAGGGTCGCATTCATGCCTTGGGCGGAGACAGGAACCGAGACTTGGCCGCCTTCTGCTGGGGCGGTGATGGTAGCGGAGGTACCAGAGGCAGACACGCTCCATCCATCGCCGGAGTAGCTAGCTTCGGCCGGCACGGGCAAGCTTACAGTCGTGGTCTGGCCGGCAGGAACCGAAATGGGAGCGGCAATAGCAGCCTCTACTTCCGGCGGCAGCTGGGCGTGTGCCACCGCTGGGAAAAACAAGGCGGTAGATAGCACCGCACCAGCTACACGAGTTGAAAACATATAGGTCCTTTCTTAGGCACGGGGATGCGCAGTGCGCCACACCTCGCGCAAGGAATCGGCAGTGACGTGAGTATATATTTGCGTTGTTGTCACCGAGGAATGTCCCAGCAATTCTTGCACGGTGCGCACATCTGCGCCGCCTTCAAGCAGGTGCGTCGCAAAAGAATGCCGCAACGTGTGCGGAGAAATGGACTTTCCCAATTGCGCCCGCTGCGCTGCCGTCTTCAACACAGTCCATGCACTTTGACGCGATAGAGCCCCACCGCGGGTATTGAGAAACAGCGCCGGCGTCTTCCCTTTGCTCAGCGCTGGACGAGCCCGCACCAAGTAGGCATCGAGAGCCTGGCGGGCATGCGAGCCCACTGGCACAATCCGCTCTTTGTCTCCCTTGCCCCGCAGGCGTATTACCTCTTGCGCGGCGGACACGTCATCAACGTTTAGGGAGATAATTTCCGAGATTCGCGCGCCGGTGCCATAGAGCATCTCCAGCAGGGCACGGTCGCGCACATCTACTGGGGTCTCAGTAGTAGTCGCTTCAATGAGGGCGGTGACCTCGCCTACCGATAATGTCTCAGGCAAATGCTGCCCGGTTGACGGAGGAGTTACCTCAACCGCGACATCGACGTCCACTATGCCCTCTGACACGGCAAATTTATGCAGCCCGCGAGCAACGATGAGCGCTCGGTTGGCTGAGGACACAGCCATGTGTGCGCGCAGGTCTTTAAGATAAGCCTCTACCATCGGTCGCGTCACCGACCGCAAATCCTCTACCCCGTTATCCCCCAGCCAGGCAAGGTAGCGGCGGACATCGCGGCGATAGTTGCTCAAGGTATTGGCGGAAACGCCGCGCTCGACTGCTAGATGATTAAGCCAGGTCTGCGCAATGCTTTCGAGCGCACTCACAGCTGTTTTAGGTCCGCGCCCGTGCGGCGGGAGCTCATTGAGGTCGGTCGAAGGTCGAACGGCTCCTCCACGCTGCGGGTTCTCTTGCCGCCGCGCAGCACCGCGTAGGCGGCCAAGATACCGCTGCAGGCGATGGAATTGACGATGTCACCGCGCAGTACCTTCTCAACGGCCTCATCGAGGCCCACCCAGGCGATTTCCATATCGGCTTCTTCGTCACCGGTAGCCTCCATACGGGGGACGTCGGAAAGCTCCGAGGCAAGGAATACGCGAACCGCCTCCTCGCAGAAACCCGGCGAAGTCACAAGGTCCGTCAACACGGACCACGTCTGCGCGCTCAGGCCGGCCTCCTCCTGCAGTTCACGCTGGGCGCCGGTCAACTCATCCTCACCGCGTACGTCGAGTAATCCCGCTGGCAGTTCCCACAGGCGCTTTCCTACGCTGTGGCGGTACTGATACACCATCGCAATACGCTCGTCTGAGTCCACTGCCACGACGGCCACAGCACCTAGGTGCTCGACTACTTCCCGGGAGGCAGAAACGCCACCGGGCATGACTACCTCGTCGCGGCGGAGGGCGAGAATGGGGGCGTCGACAAGCAGCTGCGAATCAAGCACCTTGAAATCATGCGCCATGGGCTATTCCTTTCCCGGCAAGGCGGAGTCAGCAGTTTCGGTGGCGCCATAGTCACCCTGGCCACCATCAAGTTGTTCCTGGGTGGCCAGAATGACCGCAATGCGCTCCACTGCCCGTTCTGTGCTATCGACCGTAGACAGCTCCGCGTCCTGATCACGCACTTGGGCTAGCGCCTTATCATCCTGGGTCTGCTTGGTGCGCCCGCTCAACACCACGGACCCATTGACCTCATCCAACCCGGTGGCAAATTCTGCCAGCGCGGTTGACGGGTAACCTCGCAGGCCATTTCCAGAGACCACGATGATGGCCTGGGCAGGCACGATGGTGCCGTCCTCGTAATCAATAAAGCCCTCGTCGCGCAGCTTATGGAGCACGTCTGCACGCTCGTCTACCGAGGCCAAAGGTTTCGTGCTCTCAGGATCCATAGACAGCGCAGTACCCAGGACCTCACCGCTGAGGGCTCCTGCAGAATCCAAGTCCTTGATATCTGCCTTCTTGGGCGCAATATCTTTCAAGATGGGAAGCAGCTTGTCCTTAGTTTCGGGGCGCAAGAAGTCCTTGGTCAGCTTAATCTCGCCGGCCTCCGTGGCATCGGAAGACTCCAAGAGCTTCCGAATCGCGTCCACGTCTCCGCCATTGGCGTCATCGGTGGTCACGATGAGTACTGGGCGCTGCGACAATGTCCCGTCAACCATTTCCGCACCAGAATCGGCCACGATCTTGTCGCTGGCCTCATTCTGGGTCTGCAGAATCTTATTGTCTTGGACCACCTTGCGGTGCTCCTCGCGGATTGGGTCGTCGTCTGCCATGCTGGTGGTCAGGTTTGGCGCAATCACCAGGGCGCCCAAGGCTACGCCTACCGCGGCGCCGAAGCCCAAGCCTGCTACAAGCTCAGTCTTTGCCATGCCTTATGCGCCCCCAAAGAGGCTAGACCAGGTTTCGCTAAGGTTGCTGGCAAAGTCCTGGCTGCCGCCGAAACCGACGATGAGGATGACTGCCGCAATGGCAACCAGGATTCCCAGTACTGCCCACAACCAGCCGAGGTTGGAGGACGGCGCACTGTAGAGATTGATCACTGCATCGGCGTCTACCACCTTCGTACCGGCCTTGAGGCGAGACAGCACGGCCGAGGGGTTGGTGCGGTCAGCAAAGATATCATCGAGGTCTACCCCGCCGCCGGCCTGCACGATGAGACCCGCGCCGTGGTAATCAGCAAAGAGCAGGCCTAGGTCGGTACCTGAGTGTGTTGCTGCGGGGAAAGTCATCGCGCCGATGCCGAGGTCCTGGATGCGGTCGAGGCCTTCTACCTCCCCTTCCGGGTTCGCAGGAACGATTACGCGGGCGCCGCAACGCAGAGCTTCATCGCTCACGCCATTGGGATCCCCGATAATGAAATCTGGCTTATACCCTTGGGCCAGCAAGGAATCTGCCGCCGTTCCCACTGCGATCAGCAGCGGCTCATACTCGCGAATAAAGTTGCGCAGCTGCTTGAGCTGTTCGCGGTGCCTATCGGTAGGCGAAAAGAGGACAACCTTCCGGCCGGCGATTTCGGAACCGGAAGCAGGGACGCCGAGGCCGTCGATAAGCAGCGGGCCTTCCGAGTTAATGAAATCAATGGAATTGCCAAAGAAGGATTCCATATGGTCAATCAGCGCGCCCTGCGCTGCGGTGAAGTTCTTTTCTGCTCGCTCGCGGGTTACCACGCGGCCGGTGCCGAGTGCTTTATCGCCGCTAAAGACGGTGCCGTCTTCCCCGATGCGCGCCTTTTTGCCGTCTTTGAACTCGGAAACAAAGGACTGCCCCACGCCTTCAAGGAGGGTAACGTCGGCGTCAAGCAACATGTGCGGGCCATAATTAGGGACTGTGCCGGTAGAAAATTCCGCCACGTTAATGACGGCGGAGGGCTTAAGGTCTACGAGAGTTTGAGCCTCGTGGCGAGAGATATTGGCCGCATCAATTACGGCGACATCGCCTTCACTAAACTTTTTCATCCCCTTAGCGCCTGGAGTGCAATCGCGCAGTGCACCAGGCTGCTCGGGGTTACGGGAAAACAGAGCCATGAACCCTATTGTGGCGTGATTATGGTTTCGAGTGGGCGAGGCGCGCGGATGCTTCTTCCTGCGCGCGGTCAAAAAGCTCCTGTGCGTGCGCGCGCCCGGTCTCGGTATCGTCCAACCCCGCCAGCATGCGGGCCAATTCCTCTACGCGCTCCTCCTGTGAAAGCTCGGCCACGCCAGAGGTAAATTTCTCCTTCGATACATGCAGGTGCGCATCCGCGTACGCTGCGACCTGTGGCAGGTGTGTTACCACAATCACTTGGTTATGCACGGCCAAGCGCGCCAGGCGGCGGCCGATCTCTACCGCTGCGCGTCCGCCCACGCCGGCATCGACCTCATCGAAGACCAAGGTGGCGCCGTCCTCGTCTGCCAGCACGACCTCCAAGGCCAGCATGACGCGAGAGAGCTCGCCGCCCGAGGCAGCAGAGGCAATCGGCTTACCATTCAACTGCAGCTCGGCCGCGTCTGCGCCGGACTTAGAATATTTCGCTTGCGTAAGCTCGACCGTCAAGGTCGAATTTGGCATGGCCAAGCCGTGGAGCTCCTGCGTTACCTGCTCGCCTAGGGCCTTCGCCGCTTTCCGACGCCCCCTTGTCAGCTCCCCTGCCCGCTCAATCATCACCGATTCAGCGTCTTTGACCTGCTTTTTCAGCTCCTCTAGGGCTTCTGTAGAGGTATCCATAGACTCGAGCTTTGCCGCAGCCTCATTGCGCCAAGCTACGACTCCATCAATATCCCCCGCGTACTTCCTGGTCAACGTGCGCAGTTCCTGCTGCCGCTGGAGGGACTTTTCCAACAGGTGTGGATCCGCCGGCAGCCCGGCTAGATACCCACCGAGCTCGCCGGAGATATCGCCCAGTTGCGACGAGATCTCACCGAGCCGTTCGCCCAGGGCTGCCAATTCCTTATCGGTGGATCCCGCCAAGGCAGAAACCGCCCGGCCTAGCAGTGCCGAGGCGGCCTCTTCCAGTTCCTCGGTACCATCGATGGAAGCCAACGCGATTTCCGCGGACTCGCGCAGCCCATCGACGTCTTGCAGCTTGCGAACCAGCTGCACCAGTTCCTCGTCCTCGCCGGGTTCTGGGGCGATGCCATCGATCTCATCGACGGCGAATTGCAGGCGGTCAACCTCCTGCGCCAACTCGCGGCGCTGCTCCGTACGCCGCTTATAGTCCTTGGCGAGGCTGCGCCACTCTTTGAAGGCCTCGGTATAGCGCTCCCGCACACGGGCCAATTTCGGATCCGCACGGTCTACCGCGCCCAGTTGTTCTTCGGGCGCGAGCAAACGCAGCTGATCATTTTGCCCGTGGACCGTGATAAGCTCGCGCGCGAACTCGCCCAGGGTTGCAGCCGGTACTGCGCGGCCGCCTAAATAGGCCCGCGATCTTCCCGCGGCGGAGACTGTGCGCGAAACGATATATTCTCCGTTTTCGTCGGGCTCTCCGCCTACCGAATCCACCAACTCACGGATCGAGTCCTTTGCGGAAGAAAAATGCCCCTCTACTGCGGCCTTTTTCGCGCCATCGCGCACCCGGGAGGCGTCCGCGCGACCACCGGCTAAGAGCCTTAAACCAGTAACCACCATGGTCTTACCCGCACCGGTTTCACCGGTAAGCACGGTAAGGCCCGCGGATAGTTCCGCAGAGCTCTGGCTAATAACACCCAGATCATTGATGGAAATATCGACGAGCACTACTTCTCCTTCGGCCCGCGCCACCCTTCTACGGGCAGGCGCAGCTTCGAGACTAGACGGTCAGTAAAAGGTTGGTCATCCAAGCGTACCCACCGCACCGGACGCGCGCCTCGCACGACCTCCACACGAGCTCCTGGGGGCATTGCGAGCTCACGAAAACCGTCCAAAATCACGGTCGCCGGTGTCGTACGCATAGTTGATTCGACGGCTACTAAAGAATTGGGAGATACAACCAATGGCTTGGTAAACAGCGCATGCGCGTTATTCGGTACTACCAAAATCGCATCGAGGGAGGGCCACAGCACTGGGCCGCCAGCCGAAAACGCATAGGCAGTCGACCCAGTAGGCGTGGAAATTAGCACCCCATCGCAACCAAAGGACGACACCGGCCGGCGGTCAACTTCCAAGATTGCATCTAGCACGCCGGATCGGTTTTGGTTTTCTACCGAAGCCTCATTCAAAGCCCAGCTGCGGTTAAGAAGGGTCCCTTCCTCATCAAAGATAGTGACATCGATGGTGAGTCGATCCTCAATGCGGTACCTCTTATCTATGACCCGCACTAGGGCCTGATCTAGGGATTCGACCTCCCACTCAGCCAGAAACCCCACGTGGCCTAGATTGATGCCCAGCACCGGAATATCTACGGCACGCGCCATGTCGGCGGCACGGAGGAAGGTTCCATCGCCGCCTAAAACCAACACCAATTCGCACCCTGCGGCCGCATCTTCAGTGTGAGGTACATGCTTTAATCCCGGCAGTACCTTTTCGTCCGCGCACACTCGAACAGTAATTCCCGCACTTTGTAGGAGTTCTGCCGCACGCGACGTAGCCTCCAAGTTCTGTTGCCGGTTGGCATGAGGCACCAACAGGATCTCACGTGTCATTGCGGGCCTTCCTCGACTGCGCGGTCAATCATTTCTTCCACTCTAGCCAGATCTGTTGGCTGACCGTCCTTTTTCAGCCACAGGAAGTACTCCACATTGCCGCTTGGCCCAGGCAGCGGGGATGCAACAGCCCCATGCATGCTAAGCCCCAGGGACAACGCAAATTCAGCGACTTCCCTAGTAACTTCTTTACGCAACTCCGGCGAACGAACCACTCCACCGCTTCCGAGGCGCTCTTTGCCCACTTCAAATTGCGGCTTCACCATAGGCAACAACCAAGCGCCGTCCTTCAGACAATCCACAATGGCCGGCAAAACCAAGCGGAGGGAAATGAAGGACAAGTCGCCTACCATGCCGTCGCAGGGGCCGTCGGTAAGCTCCAGCGTTAAATTCCGGATATTCGTACGGTCTAAAACGGTTACGCGATCATCGTTTTGCAGGCGCCATAGCAGCTGCCCATAGCCAACGTCGACAGACAGCACTTCCTGCGCACCGTGTTCAAGGCACACGTCCGTAAAACCACCGGTAGAAGCGCCGGCATCGAGGATGCGGCCGTTCATGTCGACGTCGAACGCCGCCAAGGCGCCCAAAAGCTTGTGAGCGCCACGTGAAGCCCACTTGTCTTCTTCGGCTTCCTCTACCTTGATGGAAACCTCGGGCTCTACAATCGACGCCGGCTTGTGCGCCTTGAAGCCACCAACCGTGACACGGCCGGACTTAATCATCTCCCGTGCCTGCTCACGTGACCGCGCAATCTTTCGGCGCACCAGCTCCGCATCTAACCTACGACGTTGAGGGGGCATTAATTCTCCTGCAATGCATCGCGCAACACATTGTGAGCGCGATCAAGCTGATCTACTTCAGCGGACAAATCCGCTGCGTCTTCTCCAAGGATCTCTGCTACTTCCGCATCGATCTCTGCCGGCTCCTTGACGGCTCGAAAGTCGTGTGGCTTTACCGCCATTGCGCAACAACCTTTTCCGCACGTTCGCTACGCGGCTGAATATAGCGCGGCGGTGACGGCATGGCCCATGCGACTTCCAACACGGTGCGCAATGCTTGAACGGAGGTAGACTTTTCGTCGCCGCCCTCAAGCAGAAGGTCATGGCCATCGCACCGCGCCGTAAATCCACCCTGTGCTCCGGGACGAGCAACGGAGACAGGAAGGGCCAGCTCGTGCATCCCTGCTCCAATGAAGTTGGGGCGTGCCTCCACAGGTGCCTCGATCAGCTCTAACTCACCAGAAACGCCGGTGAGCACATGGAAGGTATCCATTGCAGCAGAGTTACCACCTGCAATATCAGTATCCAGACGGTCGCCCACAGCAAGTGGCTTCTTCGCGCCGATTTGCTTTGCCGCAAAAGTAAACATGGCCGGCTCGGGCTTGCCAGCAGATACCGGCTCTACCCCGGTGGCTGACTGGATGGCGGCAACCAAAGAACCATTTCCCACAGCAAGACCTCTCTCAATTGGCAGAGAGGTATCGAGATTCGAAGCAAAGAACTTGGCTCCCTGGCGGATAGCCAAGGCACCTTCAGTCAAGTGCTCCCAGCCAACCGAGCGGTCAAAGCCTTGCACTACGGCAGCAGGCTTGTCATCGGCGCTGGAGACTACCTTAAAGCCCATGTCGCGGGCCAAGTCACGGAGGGGATCGGCACCGATGATAAGCAGCTTCGCCCCAGCTGGGACCTCTTCCGCTGCTAGTTGGAGAACCGCTTGCGCAGAGGTAACGATCTGTTCCGTACCCGCGGTGAGACCGATGTCCTCCAGCATCTTCGCCACTGCCTGTGGGCTGCGCGAAGCATTGTTGGTCACATACACTGCCGGCACGCCGCAGGTGTTGATGACGTCCACCACGTTAGAAAGCGGGCGACCACCTTCCCACACGGTGCCATCGAGATCGAGAAGAAGAGCATCGTGCTTGCTTAGGACTGTCACTACTTGCACTCCTCAAGGCGCTCGGCAGCATCGGTCCAGTCGCCTTCATCAATAGAAACTGCGTGCTCAAACCAATCCCGAGCCTCTTCCTTCCGGCCTGCTTCTAGCAGAGCATTACCGTAGGCATAAGCGAGACGGCACGCGCTTACCCCGCGGGCATCGCGGTCGGGATGTGCGCGCTGAATGGTGACAACCGCGGACTCAGCTTGACCCATGTCTAGGCGGGCGCCGGCCAAAACAATGGCCAGCTCAATCTTGGACTCTTCATCAAGTTCCGATGCTTCCTCCGCACGGCCTAGTTCGAGCGCCTTTTCCGGGCGGCCCAAGCCGCGCTCGCAATCAGCCATTACAGCGAGCATTCCGGGGCCACCGGAAATGCGGCGCGCGGCACGCAGCTCAGCCAAAGCTTCTTTCCACTCGCCGGCGCGATACGCGGCAATTCCGTTGACTTCACGGGCAATTGCGACTCGGCCAGCGCGGTCTTTAGCGGCACGCGCATGCCGCAATGCGAGCTTAGGATCATCCTCCATCCAGGTCGCAGCCATGATCATATGCTTAGCGACGGCCTCGGAGTTCTCCTTCGATAGCGACTTCAGGTCCTGCAGCACCATCGGGTCTAGGTCGTTGACATCTACCTCTGCCGGGATGTCTGGGTCGCTCATGCGACGGTTAATGCGTTCCTCACGGTAACCGGAGCGCTGCGGCGAAAAAGACTTCTTCTTCCGGGAACCGCCCTTAAAATCACGGCCCTTGTTATTGCGTGGCTTACGGTCACGTCCGCCCCGCCCATTGTGATTGCGCTCCGACATTCAGCCCTACCCTTTCTTGGTTGGAACTAGCACAGAAATACCCGCCCTATTCTACAACCCACAAACAAAAAGCCGGAATTTAGATCCTTACGGACTGCCGCAGCGTTACCCAAACATTGCTCATTACACCAACCCAAACACACGCCGTAAAAAAGCGGGTGATACCAAAAGGAACAAGCAGCGCGCCTAGAATGCCGTAGACAACGAATAGCAGGCCCCATGAAGTGTCCCAGGTTTTGTTCCGTTTGAGTAGATGGGAAAATCTGGAATATGCCAAGAAAATTTGACCAGGATGCG